>JAGOHC010000147.1 GCA_017996375.1 Saprospiraceae bacterium
ATTTTATATTCCGGCAACGGAAATTCTTGCAATAATGCCTCATAACCTTGTTGCAAAGCCAATAGATCCAAGGTTTCTGATTCTTCAATTAGCGGAAAGACAACATAAATTTGCTGACCTTTTGCAATTTCCTCTTTCATAAAACCAATTACGCGCAAACGATGTTGTTCTGTTTTATGCAGTGTCTTTATTTCTTTCCTTCCGGGAGGCAATTCATCAATTACAGAAACGTCCAAATCGCCGTAAAGAGTCATAGCCAATGTTCGAGGAATTGGTGTAGCGGTCATCACCAAAACATGGGGTGGCAGATGCAAACCTTTTTTCCATAAGGCAGCGCGTTGGGCAACTCCGAAGCGATGTTGTTCGTCAATAATTACTATACCTAAATTTTTATAAACAACCCAATCTTCAATCAATGCATGAGTACCTATCAGAATATGAATTTCGCCAGATTGCAATAATTCTAAAATGCGCTCCCGTTTTTTACCTTTTATACTGCCGGATAAAAATGCTACGTTGATGTGCATTTCTTTTAACATTTCGCTGATGCCTATAAAATGCTGTTGTGCCAAAATTTCGGTGGGAGCCATCAAACACGCTTGATAAGGAATACCATCCTGTGAATTATCTAATGCCATGAGCATCGTCATTAATGCTACAACAGTTTTTCCGCTTCCAACATCTCCTTGTAACAAGCGATTCATTTGTTTACCACTTCCGACATCTTTACGAATTTCTTTTATAACTCGCTTTTGTGCAGTTGTGAGTTCAAAAGGTAATTTCTCGTTAAAAAAGGTGTTGAAGTAATCTCCAATTATCGTAAAATTATGACCTTTTGTGGTAACATTTCGTTGTTTTCTTAGGCGCAACAGGCGTAGTTGCAGGTAGAACAATTCTTCAAACTTCAATCTGTTTCGGGCAGACTCTAAAGTACTTGCCGTTTTAGGAAAATGAATATCCTGAAAGGCTTGTAAAATTTTTGGGAACTTAAATTTTTGTAACAAATAATCCGGTAATGTTTCATCAATATCTGTGTTCGTAATACTTTCAATTAATGTTTTCGTCAATTTACGGATACCTTTTGCATCCAATCCTTTTGCCGAAAGTTTTTCTGTAGTTGAATAAACGGGCTCAAAGGCTGATGCAGCCTGTTGGTTTTGATCATTAATTTCTTCTATTTCAGGATGTGGAATATTAAACTGCCCTTTAAAATTATTCAAGCGACCATAAACAATATACGGCGTTTCAATTTTCAAATTCTTTTCTACCCAATGTAGTTGCTGAAACCAAACTAATTCTATCGAACCTGTTTCATCACGTAATCGTGCAACTAATCTTTTTTTTCTGCCGTCGCCAACGTATTCAAACCTGCGTAAAATTCCTTTAACCTGAACAAAATCATCTTCTTCATTAATTTCATTAATTTTATGAAACTGTGTTTTGTCTATATAGCGATATGGAAAATGCAGTAACAAGTCCTCCAATATTTGAATAGACAGCTCATTAGTTAATAATTCGCCACGTTGCGGTCCTACGCCTTTTAAGTAACTAATCTGGTTTTGTAATTTAGATGAAGCCAAAAGGATTAATTTTTAAAGAAAGTTATAACAAAGGTAAAATGATGTATTTCAAGAAAATATTTTATTTGATTTTTTTTTAAAATAGATAGTGTATTTTTCACACATAATGCGTATTTTCGCTATGTAATTAATGTACATCAATAAACTATAAAAAATTTAAAGTATGAAAAAGTTTTATCTAATTCTATCCGTTCTTCTTTTTAGCTCTGCAATTTTTGGTCAAACCGTAACAAGTGCTGAATTATATGCTTGCAAACTTGGAACTAACGGTATAGTAATTGCCTATAATTCTGCAGATAACTGCAATGCAGCCGGAAATTTTGCTGGTCAAAACACTTTTGGTTTTCACTCGGGTTGTGGTACGGGAACAGCAGCTTGGACAACTGTTATAGACTGGAATGCGGCAACAGCCTTACAAGCATCAAGATTAGATGATACCGACGTTTTCGTGGTAGCAATTCCTGATATTACAACTTATTACAATGTTACTACAATAGATAATATTGGTCTTGTATTTAATCAAGGAGCAACAGTACCAGATGCGGCATGGGACAAGAAAGGTGAAGGTATAAAGGACGATGGAAGTTGTGGTGACCTATTTATTATAGGTGTTCCTTCTTTACCTGTTTGTTCAAACAGCGTTAAAGATTTATCAATTTCTTTAGCAATAAACGTTTTTCCAAATCCAATTAGCGCATCATCAACTGTTACATTTAATAAAATCAACAGTGATACCTATGTTGTGAATCTTGTAAATGCAATGGGGCAAGTAGTGCGTACTTATAACAACATTACAGGCAATAGTTTTGAAATCGAAAAAGGTGATTTAGCTACCGGAATGTACTTCCTGAATTTCCGCAATAGTGAAGGAGATTTTGCTACTAAAAAACTTATCGTAGAATAAAAATCTTACCTTTTTTATTTTTTAAAAGACCTTTCGACTAAAAGTCGAAAGGTCTTTTCTTTTAAAGATAATCACTGTTGAAAGACATAGGTAACAAATCGTTCATACTGTTAAATGTATAAATAGCACCTGTTTCACCCTGTAAAATAATTTTAATCGCAGTTTGAAATCGATTTTCTATTTCTTTTATAACCTGTCTACAAGCACCACACGGTGAAATTGGCTCAACGATTTTCTTATGTGAACTTTGTGCAGTAACTGCCATTTTGATTACCTTTGTTCTCGGATAAACAGCATGTACTGCTGCCAATGCGGTACGCTCCGCACATAAACAAAGTGGGAATGAAGCGTTTTCGATGTTACTGCCTTTTATTATTTCGCCGTTTTCTAACAATGCGGCAGCTCCAACCAAAAAATTTGAATAGGGAGCATAAGCATCTTTGGTTGCCTCGTGTGCATTTCGTAGCAATACTTGTTCGTCTTCCGGTAATTCGATAATATGATTATAACATTGGTAGTCCATATACATTATAGTTTATCCGTTCAAGCAAAAAGGAATCAAATATAAGTCAATTTATGATAAATAAACCAAAAAATACAAACTTGTGGATTGCAGTTTATATCTACCATCCTCCCGAAAAGGCTGATGTTTTTTTGCAGGAAATTATTGCACCTCTAACCCTTCAACTTACTGCACAAAACCTTTTTGACCTCTTCCATTTCATACGATATCAGGATGTAAAAGGTACACATATCCGCTACCGTTGTCGCTGTACTGATGAAACTACTTTTTTAGCATGTAAAAAATCAATGCAGCATTTTTTATTCGAAACTGACCAAGATTTTGATTTTCACACTTACGAACCTGAGCATATCCGCTATGGAGGAATAACAGGTTTGATGTTGATGGAAACTATCTATCATTTTTCGAGCAAACAAGTATTGTCAATTTTGTCAGAAAACAAAAATTGGGAGTATGCACACGCACTTTCATCAGCATTGAAATTGCATCAAGATTTAGTGTTTCAACTTAATTTTTCAAAAGAAGAGGCAGCGGTTTTTTTCCAATTACTGACAGATGAGTGGACTAAAGCCAATATTATTTTATCCGATTCAAATTTGAAAAACCAAGATGTATCGAAATATGTTAAAGTATATAAAAATGCCTTTCAGGAGGTTTTTAAAAAAAGTGATGTTCAAACAAGTTTACAGCATCAATGGGAAAATACCGACTACTTCAACGGGTATAATAATGGTGAGATGATAAACGCTTGCATGACGTTAGAGAGTTCAGTTGCTTTGTTGGACAACTCCGCAATAAAAAATTATACTTGGAATAATATTAATGATGAAGAAACCAAATTATTTTGGTCACTTCTCGCTGATGTTCTCCATTTTTCTAATAATCGTTTAGGTTTGCAAAACTGGGACGAACCACTTATCAATTATATGATTTATTCTTCTTTAAAAACTTAATTTTTATAAATATGATTACGAAAGAAAACATTTCTGCATGGTTTCAAAACCTCCAAACTGACATTTGCAATGCACTCGAACAAGCTGATGGTGTTGGAAAATTTTCACGCGAAACTTGGGAGCGCCCTGGTGGAGGCGGTGGACTAACTCGTGCTTTTGCTGGTGCAATTATTGAAAAAGGTGGTGTGAATTTTTCAGCAGTTCATGGCAAGATGCCAGAGGCGACTTCAAAGATATTGAAAGTGCCTCATGCCGATAATTTTTTTGCTACCGGTGTTTCAATAGTATTGCATCCGAGCAATCCGTTTGTTCCCATTATTCACATGAATGTTCGTTATTTTGAACTAAGCAATGGTATCAACTGGTTTGGTGGTGGTATTGACCTTACCCCACATTATATTGATACTGCCGATGCAAAGTATTTCCATTCAAAATTAAAAGAAGTCTGTGACCAACACCATACAACATATTATCCGGAGTTTAAAAAATGGGCTGACGATTATTTTTATATTAGCCACAGAAGCGAAACACGTGGTGTAGGTGGTATATTTTTTGACAGATTGAAAGCAGATGAACAGTTTACGAAACAAGCACGTTGGGATTTTGTAAAAAGTGTGGGTGAGGCATTTGCCCCGATATACACATATTATATGAATAAAAATAATGCAATCCCGTTTACTGAACAGAACAAATATTGGCAGTATTTGCGTAGGGGTCGTTATGCAGAGTTCAACTTAGTATGGGATGCAGGTACAAAATTCGGGCTGGAAACGGATGGAAGAACCGAATCTATATTAATGAGTTTGCCACCAATGGCTTGCTGGGAATACAATAACCAACCTGAAACTGATTCGGCAGAAGCAAACACACTATCATTGCTAAAAAAAGATATAGATTGGCTGAACAGTTAGCAGCAAGTTGAAATGAGATATTTAAACAGATACAGGATTTTACTACAACGCAATATCGAGCGATTGCCTAATGTTGCAAAAATTATTGCAACGTCTGTCACCGTGTTGTTACTTCTTTTTTTGTATCCAAACAATACAAAGTTTAAGTACGAATTTCGAGAAGGGCAGCCTTGGATTTACGAAAATTTAGTGTCGCCTTTTGATTTTGCAATCAAGAAATCAGACACAGAAATTGATGCAGAAAAATTAAAACTGACGCAAAATATCCAGCCATTCTTTGTAAAAAACGATAGCCTGAATGAGGTTATTCTAAAACATTATCAACAATATTTTTATTCCGTATTAAAAAATGAAAACGTTGCTGTAAATAAAGATGCATCGTTAATTTTTCAGAATGGTAAAAGTATGCTTCAGCGTGCCTTAGATCAAGGTATTGTAGAAAGCAATTTTATTAATTTTGAAAAAAATGACTATATTAACATTTATGATGCCGGAGATACCTACAAAGAAAAATATGGCAAACTTTTACATAAACACACTTTTTTAGAGGATGTAAAAAAAGATAATAATGGTTCAGAAAACGATAACCAATTCTTGTACAATGTTTTTGAGCACGCTATACAGCCCAATATATTATACAGTGATTCTTTAACAACAGCATATAAAAAAAGTATACTAGAAAAAATTGCTATTTATAATGGGTTGATTATAAAAGGGGAAGTAATAGTTTCAAAAGGTGAATTAGTGACTCCTGCAACTGTGCAGCGATTAAATTCATATAAGGAGCAATACGAATCTGAATCCAACGCTCACAAAGCCAACAAATGGGTGTATGTTGGCTACTTCGTACTTACGGCGTTGCTGCTCACAATATTCAGTTTATACATTTATTACAAACAACCAGCAATTTGGCGAAATACCAACCAGTACATCCTGCTATTGGTGATACTATTGATAATGTGTTACCTCACTTATGCTATCGAAACATCAAGGCAAATCAGTATTTATTTATTGCCATTTTGCATCGTGCCCATCATCGTTAAACAGTTGTTCACGGTAACATTAGCTTTGTTCATGCACGTCATTATTATTCTGACCGCAAGTTTAATTACCCAAAGTAGTTTTGATTTTATTTTTATGCAGTTAGCAACCGGAGTAGTTGCATCTATTGCCTTGTATAATTCAAGATTTTGGTCCGGCTTTTTATTAACAATCATCTTTATATTTCTAACTTACATTGCAGCTTATTTTGGACTGTCTCTAATCAAAAATACTGGAATTAATTTCATTGATTGGTCGTTCATCAGTTGGATAT
>JAGOHC010000148.1 GCA_017996375.1 Saprospiraceae bacterium
CTATAATATATGATGATAAAAAACAACGCGCAAAGGGTGTTAGGGTTATGAATATAATCACGCATGAAGAGAGTGAATATTTCGCAAAAATTATTTTCCTGAATGCTTCAACAATAAACTCTGCTGCGATTTTATTAAACTCTACCTCAGCTCGTTTTCCGAATGGGTTGGGTAATGATAGCGGTGTAATTGGTCACTATTTAATGGATCATAATTTTCGAGCAGTTATAACAGGAACTCATGAAGGGTTTTTAGATAAATACCATGATGGTCGTCGCCCGATTGGGATATATATGCCAAAATTTCGCAATACAGGGAGTGACAAACAAAGCAGTTTTATACGTGGTTATGGAATGCAAGGTGCAGCTGAAAGATTAGGCTGGGAACGTGGTATGAGTGGCAACGATTTCGGTGCAGCTTTTAAAGAAAGTTTATCAATACCCGGACCTTGGAGCATGTGGTTACAGGGAGGAGGAGAAATGCTTCCTCGTTATGAAAATAAAATTGCTATTAACAAAAATAAATTGGATAAGTGGGGTTTCCCGGAAATTGAAATAGATTGCCAGTGGTCTGACAACGAAAATGAAATGACCAAAGATATGCTGTCACAGGGTTCTGAGATGCTTTCAAAAGCAGGTTTTAAGGATATTGCAAACTATGATACTAACTTGGCACCCGGAATTGGTATTCACGAAATGGGTACAGTGCGAATGGGTGCAGATGCAAAAAATTCTGCATTGAACAAATACAATCAACTGCATCATTGTAAAAATGTTTTCGTGACCGATGGTGCATTTATGTGTTCTCAATCTTACCAAAATCCATCAATAACGTATATGGCATTTACAGCTCGCGCTTGTAATTTTGCAGCTAATGAATTAAATAAAAGAAATTTATAAATGAGTAAATTATAATTATGTATGAATAGAAGAAAATTTGTACAAATATTATCAGCATCCCCATTTATGTATCCAATAATAATCGAATATGTAAAACCTTGTCCACCAATAGGTTTACAACTTTGGAGCGTGCGTGACGATATGAAAAAAGACACAGTTGGCACACTAAAAAAAGTTAAGAAAATGGGATATAAATACGTGGAAGGAGGCGCATCATATAGTGAGGGGAAATTCTATAATTTCGCCCCTCATGCATTTAAAAATTTACTCTCAGATATTGGACTTGAGATGCCAATTGGACACAATATGCTTTCTTTAAAAGATGACGGAAAGAATATGAGTGACGCTTTTAAACTTGCAGTAGATTGTGCAAAGGAAATTGGACAAAATATAATGATTAATCCTTGGGTATTTGACGAAGAACGGTCCGAAGGTTTGCGATTAGCTGAGATGATGAATCGAGCCGGTGAATATTTACAAAAATATGATATGCAGTTGGGTTATCACAATCATGTCTATGAATTTAAAAAATATCAAACTGAAAAAATACTTTTACAAGAACTATTGGACAATACCGACCCTGTCTTCGTACATTTTCAGTTGGATGTCTATTGGGCTGAACTCGCTGGCTATCCAGCAACTAATTTATTGCAACGCTACCCTACTCGATTCAAATGGCTGCATATAAAAGATATGGCGAATACTGAAAAACGAGAAACAATTGAAGTTGGTTTAGGCACTTTGCCGATACAGCAGATTATTGATGTAGCACAAAAAATAAGCATCGAACGTTATATCATTGAATTAGAAGATTACCAAACAACGCCGCTTGAGGGAGTAAAATTATCAGCAAAAAAATTTAAAAAATATAAATTTTAACATAATGAGAAACGTATTAGTTGCGAGTTTTTGTGTGATATATTCTGCAATTTTTGCACAACAAAATAACATTCCAGATAATATTCAAGTATTAATAAAACAATATAGTTGTGACAAATGTCATTTGCTAAATGAGAAATCTATTGGACCATCCTATCTGAAAATTGCAGAAAAAAAATATAAACCCACTGAAATTGTTCATTTAATTTTCAACCCCAATCCTGCAAACTGGGCAACTTATCCCCCAATGACAGCCATGCCACAAGTAAAGAAAAAAGATGCGATGAAAATTGCAAAATGGATAACAACATTAAACTAATTTATTGATTTCTAAACATTAACATATTTGATATTTTTATTAATTCATTTTTTGCCTCTAAATTTACATTAGCTAAACTATGCAAATAATTAAATGCTTTTTGTGTGTATTCTTGTACCAACTTTTCAGTTAAAGCTGGAATATTCAATTTTGTAAAAAGTGATTTCACTTGTTCAATTTTTTTATCTTCGGCAATTAACTTATCGTTATATAACCCAATAAGCATTCTTTTTTCTTGTGTATTGGCAAGCTCCAATGCTTTTAAATAGAGAAATGTCTTTTTATTTTGAGCAATGTCACCTCCTATTTTTTTTCCAAAAGTTGCGGAAGTTGTATAAGCATCTAATAAATCATCTTGTAACTGAAATGCAATACCAATATTACATCCAAATGCGCCAATCGCTTGAATAGCTTGTTCATCCGCTTCAGCAACTATAGCACCTAATTGTAGTGCTCCTTCCAACAGTACAGCCGTTTTTAACCTAATCATAGTAATGTAATCATCAATAGAAACATCTGTACTTTTTTCAAAATTTATATCCATTTGTTGTCCTTCACAAACTCCTATTGCCACCTTATTAAATGTATCGATTATTTTGTGGTAATTATTTTTGTTTGCTACTTTTATTAAGTAATTATATGCATAAACCAACATCACATCACCGGTAAGAATAGCTGTATTCGTTCCAAAAAGTTTGTGTACTGTGGGTTTCATTCTGCGTGTTGGTGCTTGATCCATTATATCATCGTGTACCAACGAAAAATTATGAAATATTTCAACAGCCATAGCAACTGGAAGCGCATTGGAATAGGAGCAATGAAAAAGTTCAGCACTTAATAATGCTAAAAGTGGGCGAATACGCTTGCCACCCAGCTGTAAAATATAATTAATTGCATTGTATAATTCGCTCGGTTGTTGCAGAAAGGCATTACTGCGCAGGTAATTTTCAAAAGTAGTCTGTAATTGTTCTGATGACATTTTTTATTTGTAATTAACTGATAATCATTATTTTATTGTATATTGCCTGACAAAAATAAGATTTAGTTATGAAAAAATCACTACATACTTTCTTGATTTTTTTGATGTTTACATTCATATCTACTGCACAAAGGATGCCTTTGTTCTCTCATAGAATTTACAAAGAAAAGGTAAAAATTGAGAAAGATATTCTATGCGATACTCGTCCATATATCATGGTTTTTGAAGATAATTTTAATAAATTAGATACATCAAATTGGCTGACATATTATCCTTATCCCGAACCACATAAGCGGATTCATTCTTATGAAAATTGTGAGCATCAATATTTCAAAGATGAAAATGTTATTGTCAAAAACGGAATTTGCCACCTGATAGCAAAACGCGATACGATTGAATATTTTGGCAGAACCTACCCGATAACATCGGGGATGATTCATTCAAAAATTGCTATTCAATTCAATTATGGACGGTTTGAGATGCGTTGCAAACTACCAAAAGGTCAAGGCTTCTGGTCAGCATTTTGGCTATGGGGTATCAATGGTGAAATTGATATTTTTGAGACAACGGGCAACAATCCTTTTCTGCAACATACTAATGTTCATATTCCGAGAGAACAAAATGGCAAAACAATCTTTAAAAACTTCAGTAAGGCAATTAAAACAATAGATTCATCAGATGGATTTCATACTTACATTGTAGAATGGTCTGAACAAGAAGTAGTTTGGCTAACAGATGGTGTTGTTATTAGGCGATTGCCACGTTATTGGAATTTTTTGGGGAATCCTGTTGATTGTCCGATAAAAAAAAGGAAACGTTACTGGCAAAATTTAATGGTACCTGTTACTTGGGAGCCGTTCAATATTATTGCTGGTCTTGGAATTTCAGACGAGTGTAATTCTTGGTCGCCTCCTCCTTCAGCCAATGTAGTTTTCCCGCAAAGTATGGAGATTGATTATATCCGAGTATATCAAAGAAAAGGGTTATAAACGTTGCATTTTTGCCATATAAAACCCATCATAGCCACTTACTTGCGGCATGATAATATTATCCTTAACTAATTGAAAATCAGAATTTTGAGATAAAAAATATTCAACTTGCTGATTGTTTTCACCAGGTAAAATACTACATGTAGCATATACCAAAAAACCGTACTTTTTTACCATAGTTGAATAGTTTTGTAGGATTGATTTTTGCAATATTTTTGTTTTTTCAATTTGCTCTAAGCTCAATTTCCACTTTGCATCAGGATTGCGGCGCAGCACACCCAAGCCACTACAAGGAACATCAAGTAACACAAAATCAGCAGATTCTTTTAATCTTTTGACTACTTTGTTTGTGTCAATCCAACGGCTTTCGATGATGCTTATACCAGCCCGTTTAGCGCGTTTTTTTAATTCTTCTAACTTCCATTGCTCAGTATCTAAAGCAATAATTGTACCTTTATTTTGCATAAGTGCAGCCAAATGCAAACTCTTTCCGCCAGCACCTGCACAGGCATCAATTACGCGCATTCCGCTTTCAACATCCATAAAAGAAGAAACTTGTTGAGAAGAGAAATCTTGAATTTCAAACAACCCTTCTTGAAAACTTTTTGATGAAAATATATTCTTACGCTTAATTAACTGCAAAGCATCATGCCCTATTAACAAGGTTTCAATTCCTTCTTTTTGTAATTTTTCTTGCAGTTGTGAAACAGTAGATTTCAGGGTATTGCAGCGCAAAACAACCTCAGCAGGTTGATTAAGTTTTTCTAAACATGGCAACCATTTATCACCTAATTCTTGTTGTCCTAAAATATGTAACCAATCAGGGATTGATTGTGAAATGGCAACGTTTTTCCTTAAAATTTGAAAGCGTTCTTCCGCTAACTTATCATCAAAATTTTTAAATTCTTGCCAAACTGGTAGCTTTATATTATTTACAATACAATGGTTGGCGAACAGCAACCAGAAGTCGGATTTAGATGCAGGAAAATAGCCCAACATCTCTTGATACAAACGGAAATAACGGATGATATGATAGGCATTTTCAGCAATAAAAGCACGGTCGCGAGCACCCCATTTTCTATTCGATTTCAGCGTTTGTTCAATGACCTTATCTGCATACATCTGGTCATTGAAAACCCTGATTATTATATTAACTACCGCTTCTACTAAAACGTGGTGCATTACATTAAAGATAAAACATATTGTACAAACTCATCTATGTTCATAGAGCCTTTGTCACCTTCACCTTGTTTGCGAACAGACAATAGGTTTTGCTCCACTTCCTTTTCACCAACAACAAGCATAAGTGGAACGCGATGAATTTCTGTATCTCTAATTTTCCTACCAATCGTCTCGTTCCGGTTATCAATAATTGCACGTATATCATTTGCTGCTAATTCATATTTTACCTGTTCGCAATACTCAAAAAAGCGTTCGCTAATTGGTAAAATTGCAACTTGCTCAGGTGCTAACCAAAGTGGAAATTTTCCGCTACAATGCTCAGTCAAAACGCCAATAAATCGCTCCATTGAGCCAAATGGTGCTCGGTGAATCATCACAGGTCGGTGTGCCTGATTATCTGCGCCGATATACTCTAATTTAAAACGTTCAGGTAAGTTATAATCAACTTGTACTGTCCCAAGTTGCCAACTTCTCCCAAGAGCATCTTTCACCATAAAGTCGAGTTTAGGACCGTAAAATGCAGCTTCGCCGTATTCGATAATAGTTTTAAGTCCTACTTTTTTGGTAGCCTCTATAATCGCATTTTCAGCTTTTTCCCACACTTCATCAGAGCCTAAATATTTGCTTCTGTCTTCTTTGTCGCGCAATGAAATTTGCGCAGTATAATCTTCAAAACCTAATTTTTCTAGTACCATTTGTGTTAGCCCAACCACATTCACAAACTCCTCTTCAACCTGTTCTGGCATACAAAAAATATGTGCGTCATCTTGCGTGAAGCAACGCACTCTGGTCAAGCCATGTAACTCTCCACTTTGTTCATAGCGATATACCGTTCCGAACTCTGCAATTCTAACAGGCAACTCCTTATAGGAGCGTGGTTTATGTCCATAAATTTCGCAATGATGCGGGCAGTTCATAGG
>JAGOHC010000149.1 GCA_017996375.1 Saprospiraceae bacterium
ACCCATATCCTGCATACCCACAATCGCTCCTGTAGCAATAGCCTCTAAAGAGGCTTCTAATAATAATTTTTCTTGGAATGGATCGCCTACCTGAACTGCTGGAAGATCATCAACAGAATTTTCGGTCAAATCTGCTGAAGCAAAAGTAGCTCCATGAATGCCGTCTTTTCCCGTTGCAGATCCAACAATAAAAACTGGGTTACCTTTTCCTTCGGCTATTGCCGAAACAGTTTTACCAACTTCTACTATTCCAACGGACATAGCATTTACCAAAATATTCTGGTTGTAACAAGCTGCAAAATATACCTCTCCCCCAATGGTAGGAACTCCGAAACAGTTGCCATAATGCCCGATACCCCTGACCACTCCACGCACTAAATTGCGACTGTGTTTGATGTCAGCTTCGCCAAAGCGCAATGAGTTTAAGGCTGCAATAGGACGTGCGCCCATTGTAAAAATATCGCGGTGAATTCCGCCAACGCCTGTTGCTGCTCCTTGAAATGGCTCAATAGCTGAAGGGTGGTTGTGTGATTCAATTTTGAAGGCACAAGCCAATCCATCGCCTATATCTACCAATCCTGCATTTTCTTCGCCTGCACTAACTAATAATTTTCCGCCACTACGTGGCAAAGTTTTTAACTGTAGAATAGAATTTTTGTACGAACAATGCTCTGACCACATTACTGAGTAAATACTCAATTCAGTAAAATTAGGTTGTCGCCCTAAAATCTCAACAATTTTGTCAAATTCTTGCTCATTGATACCCAACTTTTGAGCAACATCGTAATTGACTTGTGGTGTGGTAACAGAGGACATAAATTGGCTTTTTAGTAAATTATTTCTTTCTAACTTTTTCTCGTTCTTGCTGTATGCGTTGTTGTTCTTTCATCATTGTATCAAGCCGTTCAGTAAAGCCTCCTTTCTTTTTTGGTTGTTTCCGGTAAGCTTCCATATCGGCTTTAATTTTGTCTTTGTCGATAATATAATTTCGAGTTATAATCGTTTGTCCAATATTCAGAATATTACTAAATAATAAATAACAACTCAATCCGGCTGCGACATTATTGAAGAAAAATATAAAAAATAACGGCATGAGATACTGCATATATTTCATGGCAGGATTCATGGAAAAATCCATATCTTTCGTACTGTAATAAGTATATATCAAGGTTGTTATTACCCACAGCAAACTGAATAAACTAACGTGACTACCATAAAACGGAATAGTAAAAGGTAGTTGCATAAAAACATCATACGAAGATAAATCTGTCGCCCACAAAAAGGGCACTTGTCGGAAATCTATAGACGCAGGGAAAAAGCGATATAAAGCTAACCAAATTGGCATTTGTAACACCATCGGTAAGCAACCTCCTAACGGATTTACACCAAATTCGCGATACAGACTCATACTTTCCATCTGTGCTTTTTGTTGGTCGTCGCCGTATTTAGCTTTTAGCTTATCTAACTCAGGTTTCAGTGCTGCCATTTTAGATTGAGAGTGTATCATTCGATACGTAAGCGGATAAAGTATTAACTTCACCAATAAGGTCAAAACCAAAATAGCTATACCTTTTACGCCAACCAATCCTTGTAAAAAGTTAAATGTAGGACGAATTACCCAACGGTTTATTGTGCCTAAAATACTTGACCCAAATGCGATAACATCCTCTAAATCATTATGATACGTTGCTAATCTATCAAACTCGTTAGGACCAACATACCAATTCATATCAAACTTACCAGAAGCTCCTGCAACGGGAATGGAAACGTTAGTTTTCAGTAATTTAAGGTCAGGGGCAGTGGCATCCATCACTTCTGTTTCTGCTACCACACCATTGAACGATTCTTTTGCGATAAGCGAGCTGTTAAAAAACTGTTGAGCGTGTGATACCCATTTCACTTTCTGAGAAATTTCGTCTTTGTCTGCACCCGTACAACTACAATAATCTACTTCTTGTTCTTCAACATTGTTGTAATACACTGAAGAAAAATTGCGTTCGTAGCCATCATTTTTCTCTATCTTATCAAGATAGTTATTCCATGTTAGGTTGATAACTTTGGCATCATTTTTAAAGCCCGTCCAAGCAATTTCATAGCCAATATCGTAGCTGTTTGGTTTGATTGCATAACGCTGTTCAAACATTTTTCCATCGGGGGCTACTGAACTAAAAGTAACTTGGTTATCTGTTTTGCTAACCTTAAAATACAAGTTTTCGGTAGAAACATTACCTGATGAAAATGGCAGAAGGTAGCCAAATTTATTTTTTTCGTCTTCCAATAATTTCAATGGAAAATTATGATTGGATTCAACACCGTTTTGATGGTTCTTAAAATATTTTTTCATCAAAACTTCCTTGATTCTACCACCCTTATTTGTTAGCGTCACTACAAACACATCATTCTCTAAAGTTACTACTTCTTCATTTTGTGTAGTATCCGGTGTGATAGATTTTTGTGCAAGTGAATCTGCCGGCGATGCTAACACGGTGGCTGCCAATGTTGTTGCAGTAGCAATATTTTTTAGGCTGTCTTGTATTTTAGTAACTAAAACGAGGGAATCTTGTGTGCGTTGTTGTGCTGCTAATTGTTCTTTAGACGGTGTATTCAAATACGACCACAAGTACAATAGCAAAAAGATTAATGCTAATCCTATTATCGAATTTCTATCCATAATTTTTTACTAACGTAATGTTTTTCTTGCTAATATGTTTTTTCGTTTAATAATCGTCATCATCGCCCTCAACCACACCTTTCATCAAAAATGCTTTCAGGAAATCATCAATGTTTCCATTCAACACACCTTCGGTGTCGCCGGTTTGATATTTGGTACGATGGTCTTTAACACGCCTGTCATCCAAAACATAACTTCGGATTTGTGCGCCCCATTCTATTTTGGTTTTTGAGGCTTCTACTTTGTCTTTTTCTTCTTGTTGTTTTTTTAATTCCAATTCGTACAATCGCGATTTGAGTAATTGTAATGCTTTCTCACGATTCTGAATCTGAGAACGCTCCTGCTGGCACTCTGCAACTAAGCCTGTCGGTAAATGTCGCACACGTACCGCCGATTCAGTCTTATTGACATGCTGACCACCGGCACCGCTTGCGCGAAACACATCCCATTCTATGTCTGCCGGATTTATCACTACCTCTATTGAATCATCAATCATCGGATGAACAAACACCGATGCAAATGAGGTTTGGCGTTTACCTTGTGCATTGTAAGGACTTACTCTAACCAATCGGTGTACGCCATTTTCGCCTTTCAAATAACCATAAGCAAAATCGCCTGTGATTTCGATTTCAGCAGATTTGATTCCAGCAACATCGCCGGACTGACGAAAAATCTCCGACCATTTGAAACCGGATTTCTCTGCCCACATAGTGTACATTCGTAATATCATTTCTGCCCAATCACACGCTTCAGTACCGCCCGCGCCCGCATTGATTTCCAATAAACAGCTTAATTCGTCTTCTGGTTTATTTAAAGTGGCACGAAATTCTAAATCTTCTAAAGCTTTGATAGCATGGTGAAAGGTTCCATCCACCTCTGCTTCACTAACGGCATCCTCTTTAAAGTATTCAAAAATTATAGCGACTTCATCAACCTTGTCTTCAACGACTTTATGGGCTTGCACCCAACGTTTCAAACTCTTGATAGTTTTTAAAGTTTCTTGTGCTTGTTTTGGGTTGCTCCAGAAGTCTGGAGCTAATGTCATTTGTTCTTTATCCTCAATAGTAAGTTTCTTCTTAGCTACGTCAAAGATACCTCCCCAAAAGCTCGGATCTGTCCTTTAACTCTTTGAATTGTTCGATTGTCATAAATCGTTTATATTATTAAAATTATGAGAAGAGTACGCTCCAACAAACAACAATTTATTGGAGCATATTCGGTTGTTATTTTCCGAGTTCTATGTAAAAAATTAATTCGCTATCAGGTGGTATTGCCGGCGGACTGCCCGCTTTGCCATAAGCTAAATCTGATGGAATAAACAAAACTGCTTTTGATCCTTTTTTGAGGGATAAGATGCCTTCGTCCCAACCCGGAATTACGCGACCTTTCCCAACAGGAAATTTATATGGAAAACCATTTTTGTATGAATTGTCAAACATCTTTCCATTTTTCAAGACACCATAGTATTGTACAGAAACAGTTTCTCCAAATTTAGGATGGCTGCCTTCACCGTCTTCAACAATCATATACTTCAAACCACTTGGCAATGTTTTAATGTTCGCATCCAATTTTTTCGAGGAATAATCTTTAGCATAGCCTGAAGTTTTTTTAGCAATCTCTGGCTCTAACGCTTTAACAACTGCTGCCTTTGCTTCCATATCTGCTCGAATTGCTTCTTCTTCTTTTTTATATTCGGCTTCAGATTTTATTGCCACCATAGTTAGGCGATAAGCAATATTTTTTGCGCTCTCAAAACCCGGAATTTTCTTTTCGGGAAGTGAATCTATAGGCAAGAAAATAGTAATGCTATCTCCCACTCCCATCATTTTCAATCCTTCCAAAACTGGTGGTTGTGGGTTTGGCATTGGTTTGTCTGATGGAGGAATTGGGAATTTTGCCAACTCTCCGGCTTCTCTGTTAGAACTCAAAATGCTGTCGTTGATAACCATATCAACATTGAAATAACAATATTGCCCGGGTTGTGGTTTTGCGCCACCCTTATTTACATGAAAAATAACAGGATAACCGTAGGGCGATTTCGTTTCACTTTTTTTACAACCTATCATTAATGTACTTACTGCCATTAATAATAAACATGTTTTTAGATTCATATAATTATATCGTTTTAAAAAATTTCACGCAAAGTTAGTAGAAATATCGTTTTTGGGAACTAAATATTGGGGCAACAATTCTTTTAATTTATTAACAGTATTGCGTAAGCCGGAATGAGAGTATCCTCCAGCAGCGTTTTTGTGTCCGCCTCCATTAAAATGATTTCGCATAATTACCTCTACGTTGATGTCTGCTTTTGAGCGCAAAGATAGTTTCACGATATTAGGTTGTTCTGTAATAAATACTGCGACGTTTAGTTTACGAATAGCTAAAATTTGATTGACAATTCCTTCGGTATCACCTCTGCCAATTTGATAATTTTCAAAGTCAAATTTTGATAGTGTAATGATGCCGACATTTATATCTTCTAATACTTCAAATCTTCGGTATAGGCAGTAGCCTAAAATTCTGACTTGTTTTTCAGTTAATGAATTAAAAATTAAGTTTTGTAATGCACTAATATCTGCGCCGTATTCTACAAGCTTCGCCACAGTTCTAAATAATTTTGGCGAAGTGCTAAACTTAAACGAACCGGTATCTGTAATAATGCCCGTCAGCATACATTCTGCAATAATGGGATTCATTAAATGTTCTAAAGAGAACATTTCGATGAATTGGAAAATAAGTTCAGAAGTTGAACTTGCTGAAGTGTCTGATAATACAAAATCTGCAAAATCGCCTGGATTCAAATGGTGATCAATAAGCACTTTAGGGTTGTTGTTAAGTAACATTGCATCACCAATTTTATCTATTCTATCTAAAGTATTGAAATCTAAACAAAAGAATAATTCAGCTTGTGCAACTGCTTGCTCTACGGCATCTTTTGTTTTATCGTATATTAATATTTTTTCTGCATCTGGCAACCAACTAAAATATTCGGGATACTCCGAAGGAAGTGCAACCACTACTTCGTGCTGAGAGGCTTCAAGTAAAAATTTTAATGCTAATGAAGCACCAATAGCATCACCATCTGGATTGCGATGCGAGGTGATTAATATTTTCTTTTTGGGCTGTAGATTTTTTTTTAATGCTTCAATATCCATCATCTTTTTTCTGCTATAAAAAATAAACTATTTTATAAAAAATATTTCGAAAAACAAAACATATTTTGCAACAAATTTTTTCGCATAATCGTTAAGCAAATTATCAAATAACAATCTGTCTTTTTTATCTGTTTTTCGTTTTTAGTAAAAAGATATTTTAGACAAATTATCAAATTAAAATTTATTCAAAAATGGCAAAATCAGTTTCATCAAAAACAACAAAAACTGTAGCTCCAAAAGCTGCACCTAAAGCTAAAACTACTGCTAAAGTTGCTGCACCTAAAGCTGCTGCTAAACCTGCTGCTGCTAAGGC
>JAGOHC010000150.1 GCA_017996375.1 Saprospiraceae bacterium
GATTCCATTGGCATTATATTATAGCCGATGTGCGGGCTCTACTTTCCTGCAACGAGGCTGAAATTTTATCAAAAAGTTCTTCCGGTTTGAAAGGCTTTACGATATAATCGTTCATACCAACATCAAAACATTTCGTTTCTTCTTGTTTAGAAGAACTCGCCGTTAGTGCGATGATGGGTACACTACTGATTTGACGGATGCGCTGCGTAGCTTCAAAACCATTCATGATAGGCATTTGTAAATCCATGAGGATGAGGTCGTAGCCATGTTCCTTGAACTTTTCGTAACCTATCATGCCATTTTCGGCAATATCTACTGTAACCCAATCCGACCAAGTTGTCAGTAACTTTTTTGTGGCAATTTGGTTGAGGAAGTGATCTTCAACCAAAAGAATTTTCACAGCTTGAATTAAACTGGAGCCATCGCGTTCTACTTTTACCGATTCGGAAGTTTCAATTGGTATTTGTGTAATGTAGAATGTTCCTTTTTCACTGTCGCTCGTTATATTGAGAGTGCCATTCATCACCTTAACCAACTGAATAGCAACTGCTAATCCGATGTTTAATTTATTAAACGGCGATTCCTTGTCATCAATAGTTTCTAAAAGTGTATCTGATTGACTTAACTCATTAATGCGCGATTCCGGCAATACTAAAGTCGGGTTTTGCGAGCTGATAATCAAATGTGTTTTGTGGTTGCTCGACTGTTGTGTTCCTATGTTGATGTATAAAGCCGAAGAATTTTTGACAAATTGTAAAATGTTGCTATCTAATAAATTGAAAATAACTTGTGTTAATTTATGTGCATCACAAATACATCGCTCCGGCAAATTTTCGCTGGTAAAATGTATCTGAAGATTATTTTTTCCAGCTTTTAATTGTATAATTTTTTTTATGTTGTTCATCAATTCTTGCAAATCAACTTCTTCATTTTCAACTTGTAACTGGTTGAAATTCAGCATAGTATAATTCAATAAGTTATTGATAACGGAAGATAAATCTTCGGTGGATGTTTTTATTTTATCTAAATAATCTTTTTGAACAAGCGAGGTTGCAGATGTTTCTAAAAGGTATAATAAATTTACGATAGTAGATAGTGGTGTTCGGATATAAAAACTCAAATCGCGCAGAATTTCATCTTTCACTACCGATGATTTGCGATTGATGTTTTGTTCGAGTATTAAAAACTCGTTTTGCTTGCGCTCCGAAATATCTTGTACAACGCCTAACAGGAGTAGCTTTTCGGTTATTTCATCAAAATATATCTTAGACTGTAAGGCTAAATAACGGATGGTAGTTTGTCCGTTTACTACAATGCGATGCTCAATTTGAAGGGTGGAATTTTTTTGAACAACTTTTTCGAAGAAAGTTTCAACGGCGGCTTTATCATCATTATGGGTGTACCCGATGTAGTCTGAAAGTTTAGGCTCGAAGGCGTTGGGCGAGAAGCCAAAAATGCGATACATCTCATCAGACCATCGCATTTTGTTGGTGACGATATCCATCTCCCAGCTACCAAACCTTGCCATTTGTTGCGCTTCAAGGAATCGCTTTTCGCTATTGGAATATTCTGTGGCTAATTCTTCGAGTTTGGTTTGCACTTTATGTCGCTGCAAAGAATATTTTATAGATTTGAGCAGTAGCTTATCATCGAAATGTCCCTTTACCAAATAATCTTGCGCTCCGGCACGCACCACTTGGTCGCCGATAATGTCGTTATTAACACCAGTTAGCACAATAATTGGAATCTGCTTAACATTCTCTAATAAAGATTTCAACGTTTTAAAACCGGAGGAATCCGGCAACGTCAAGTCTAAGAGAATAATGTGTATGGTTTGGTTGTTAATTACCGAAAGGGATTCAAACAACATATCCGTTACGGTAAGCGTGTGTTTAAGTGAGGAATTGTCCAATATATTTTTTATCAACTGTACATCCCCTTCATTATCCTCAATTAATAGGATATTGATAATGTTTTTTCCGTACATAGTATTTCGTTCAATTGTTTATAAACAATAGTAGTAGCCCAGGAAATAGAGATAAGGGGTAGTAGATGTAAAGGCTTATTTATGTGGGAGGGTGGATACAGTACTATACCAAATAATGTGCAAAATATTATTATCTTTAATATGTTAACAACATTTGCAGCGATATAGGCAAGTTTTTTGTAATCTAATTTATTGAAAATTAATTACTTATGGGGTTTTACAATAAATTTACGGGAGGATTTTTTTTATTATTGGGGTATTATACAACCTGTACAAATTTACATGCTCAACATTGCATTGTATCGCACGAAGGGGCGTTTATTAACACCATTGAAAACGTGAATACATTACCTCTCATCAACACACGCGAAGCAATAATAGTTCCTATCGTTGTACATATTCTTTGGAAGTACCCTGAAGATAACATTTCGCGCGAGCAAGTTTTATCACAAATTGATGCCTTGAATAAAGATTTTAGTGCAACAAATAGCAACCTGTCTGGTGTGCCGGAAGCATTTTCACCGCTGATAGCCAATGCAAATATACAGTTTTGTTTGGCATCTAAAGATGAATTTGGGCAACCTACTTCTGGTATTACCAGAACGAACACAACAATGGATAATATTGGCACCACCAAGGTTGGCGATGAGTGGGTAATTCATCAGTCGCACTATGGCGGTGTGCATGCTTGGAATCAACAAAAATATATCAATATCTGGGTGGGGCGTTGTGCTGCAATTTTGGGCAGAGCCACTATGCCAACTATACCACTTGCGGAGGATGACGGAATCGTTATTGACCCGCGCAGCTTTGGCACTATCGGTACTGCGAGTACAGGAAATTATAATAAAGGAAAAACGCTAACACATGAGTTGGGACATTACTTTGGGTTGCTACATACGTGGGGGTCAATTCCTGATGAGTGTTCAGAAGATGATGGTATTATCGATACGCCACAGCAATACAGCAATTATGTAGGTTGTCCGACATTTCCGCAATATTCTTGCAACACAAGCGATATGTTTATGAACTTCATGGATTATTGTCATGATGAATGTTTGCGAATGTTCACACCGCAGCAAGTAGAGCGCATGAAACAAGTTTTATTCATATACAGAACAGAACTTTTAACATCAAAAAATACCGTATGCCAACAGGAAAACTATAGCAAGAATGAAATAACTGAAAAAATTAATGTTTTCCCTAATCCTGCTTTTGATAAACTCGCCATTTCATTTGACTTTAATCTCTTCCAATCTATCCCCATCGAAATTTTTAATGCACAAGGAAAAATGGTCTATCAAACGCTGGCTTTTCCACCTACGGTGCTGACCCTACCGACAACAAATTGGGTAGCCGGAGCATATATTATTCGCATTAAAATAAATAGTAATAACTTCATTAAGAAATTTATTAAAAAGTAACCCCAATCAGCTAAATTTGTGGCATTACATATTAATATAACGTTTTATGAGTCAGCTAAAAATATTAGTCATAGGTGCTTGCGGACAAATCGGAACGGTACTGACCCAAGCACTTTACAAACGCTACGGCACCAATGCCGTTGTTGCCAGCGATATTCGCACACCAACAACTCCTTTTGATTGTATCTTTGAATCGCTCAACATATTAGATAAATTTAGGCTCAACCAACTTATAAAAAACCACCAGATAAATTGTATTTACCACTTAGCAGCGATACTGTCTGCCAAAGGCGAAGCAAACCCAATCGCTACTTGGGAGTTTAACATGAGCAGTCTTTTTAACGTCTTAGAAGCAGCCCGTAAACACCAAATCAGCAAAGTATTTTTTCCAAGTTCTATCGCAGTTTTTGGCGAAGGAATTGATAAACAATTTACTGCACAAAATGCCCCCCTCTACCCAACAACGGTATATGGTATGAGTAAAGCTGCGGGCGAAAATTGGTCACAATATTATTTTCAAAGATACGGTTTGGATATTCGCTCAGTGCGTTATCCAGGCATTATTGGTTATCAATCTTTGCCGGGTGGAGGCACTACTGATTATGCAGTAGATATTTTTCACAAGGCTATTGCCAATGAAACTTTTACTTGCTTTTTGTTAGAAAACACAACCTTACCAATGATGTATATGGATGATGCTATTGCTGCCACAATCCAAATTATGGAAGCACCTCAAGAACAAATTGCCATTCGAACGAGTTATAATATCGCTGGAATGAGTTTTTCGCCAAAAGAAATTGCTGTAGCCATACAAAAACATTTCCCAACATTTAAAGTGGTATATCAGCCTGATTTCCGGCAAAATATTGCCGACTCTTGGCCCCAAGTTATTGACGATGCCGCCGCAAAAAAAGATTGGGGTTGGCAAGCATCATATCAGCTAACCAATATGGTTGAAGATATGCTGTTCCATCTGAAGAAGTAGAAAATATATGATAGATATTGACTTATTGCAAAAAAGGTTGCGCCAACCGCTACCCGGTTGGTATGCACAGCGCAACATGGCAGCAAGCCAAATGCGGAGCATATCGCCCATCGCCCCGCCACAAGATGCCAAGCAATCTGCGGTACTCTTTACTCTTTTTGAAAAAAATAGCGATTGGTTTACACTTTTAATTGAACGTACACAACGCAATGTTTCCGATAAGCATAGCGGACAAATCAGCTTTCCAGGTGGCAAGCGAGATATGGCAGACAACAGCTTGCAAGCCACCGCAATACGCGAAACTTGGGAGGAAATTGGATTAATGATTTCCGAAAAAGAAATTTTAGGTGCACTTACACCGTTGTATATTCCTGTAAGTAATTTTTGGGTGCAACCATTTCTGGCGCATATCATCATCCCGCAAACATTTACCATTCAGCCAACGGAAGTAGTACAAGTGTTAGAAGTAAAACTGGATGATTTGTTGGATAGCAACAATTTACGTCTAAAAGATGTTCAAGTAGGTAGCGGATTCCAACTTAAAAATGTGCCACACTTTATGGTAAATGGTGTGGCAGTTTGGGGAGCTACAGCAATGATGATCAATGAACTACTTACACTGCTCAAGCAACCCGTTTCTTCCGATGATGAATTGTAACTAAATAACTACCTTTGATGTAGATTTATTCATAAATTATGTTTAAAAAGTTAGATAGCCTTTTGTTAAAAGGATTTATCGCTCCTTTTATCGCAACATTTTTTATTGCCATTTTTGTATTAATGATGCAAACGCTTTGGCTGTATATTGATGATATTGCTGGTAAAGGTGCAGGTATCATGGTGATTGCCGAATTCCTTTTTTACCTATCCATTGCGCTGTTCCCGATGGCGTTACCCATTGCTATTTTGTTGGCATCCGTTATGCTGATGGGCAACTTGGCTGAGCGATATGAGTTGGCTGCTATGAAATCTGCCGGTGTTTCCTTAGCTCGAATTATGATGCCTTTAATCGGAATCGCCACAGTTATTGCAATTTTTTCCTTTTTTTGTGCAAACAATTTTATCCCAATTGCTAACCTAAAATTCAAATCACGCTTATACGACATACGCAAACAAAAGCCCACTTTGAGTATGGAAGAGGGTGTGTTTAACGATGATTTTCAGGGGTTTGCAATTCGAGTTGGGCAAAAATCTGCCGATAATAAAACCATCCATGATGTGCTGATTTATGATGATGCAATCGCAAATTCAGGCAAGTATAGTATGACTACTGCCAAAAATGGTGAGATGTTTACGTCCGCTAATAAGCGTTATTTTGTTATGAATTTGTACGAGGGGCAGCGCAGCGAAGAGCCTTCTGCATCCGGTAATGCACAGCGCGGCAAGTTTCCATTTGTACGGACAAATTTTAAAAAATTTCAAAAGGTGTTTGACCTAAGTGAGTTTGACATGAATCGCACGGATGAAAGTTTGTTCAAGTCGCACCAGTCTATGATGAGTACCCGACAACTCTCCATCGCAATTGACTCAATTAACTCACAACTCAACAATAGGAGTAAACAATTGGCGCAAACACTTGATAGTAAAATATTACATACTCAAAAAAAGATAACAAAAGAACACACCTTTACAC
>JAGOHC010000151.1 GCA_017996375.1 Saprospiraceae bacterium
TTGTTGCGTAGTGCCGCTTCTGTTTCACTTCCAAATTCTGAATCTATACCATGTAGAGGCAGAACATTTCCATATAGCGTTACCAACGATTGCTGAACATCTTTTACAAGTTGTCCTGTGCTTCCTTTTTTAATTGGAAATCCCGTTGAACTTGGATTCGTTAGAACCGTAGTCACATGACCTAATACGTCTGCAACCGCAGTTCCGACATCAGTTTGACCACCCAAATTTTGGTTGTTTTTCCATCTTTTGTATATGTAGTATCCGCCTACAATTGCAGTTCCGCTTAATAGCGAAATAAAAATTATTTTTCCTTTTGTCATATTGCTCTTGCTGTTTTAGTGTTATATTTTTTTGATTGGTATTGAAATACTTCTGTTTTTGAATACAGTGCTTTTGCCTATGCGATAATGAAATATTCATCCCAATTTTCTACTTGGCTGATAGCTACATCAGGTCTTTCGTTTTTGATATACTTCAATGCACGGCTTTTTGTCCATACAAATTTCTTGTACGCCCAAAAACTTGCCCCTCCAATCGTTGCAAAAAGAATTGCCCATTTTAATGCTTTCATTATTTTATATTTTTATTGTAATGATTTTGTTTGATTGTAAATGACGTAATCAATTTCTTCGATTGTAGATTTTCCCGTTTCTACATCAGTCTTTAACACCTTGCGTTTATGCGGTTGCTCTATCATACGCAATGCCGAAGCAGGTAGTGATGGAGCGGGTTTTATTCTTAGGCTATACGAACTTGTAAATAAACACGTTCCCATCAAATTGATTTTTGATTTTACAGATGATGGTGCTAATAAATCATATCCTTGCTTGAAAATGCTTAGTGCTAACTTTTGATTGAGCATATTGGCTTGAAACCATGTATAAGCAAATGCAGTTTCGTCTGAATACAATACCGTTGTTTGAAATGGATTAGCAACTTTCATTGTAACCGTGCTTTGTGCAAACATTCCCAAACGACTTTTTAGATAACCGTATTGCCATGAACTACTATTCATGTTCGTTGACTGAATATAACAATGCATATTTACACCCTTGTAAAGCACGACCATTGAATCAGTAGATTGTTGATTATGCCATCCAACGTAAACCCATGACTCTACACCGTTTTTATCCGCCCAAACCTTTACTTGACGAGAATATGCCCAAAAAGTAGGGTATGAATTGGTATTGTAAGGCTCTAATTCGCTTATCAGTAAATCGAACTTGGCTGACTGCCGTGTTTGAAGTTTTGTGAATCGTTCTAAGTCTTTCGTTACACTTGTTGGATTACTCCACACAAATGCTGTTTGAATACCGTGCGCTGAACAACTATCATTAAAACGAGTAACCCATTTATCATTTGTGGAACTACCAATAAAACCATCTACACCGTATAAGTAAATCCGATTATCTCCATTGGATATATGCCACCTTATCATCGCATCCTGACCACTTTCAGACTTATACCATGCCAATATGTTATTGTCATAATGTGCTTGAATCTGCGTAGGTATTGGTGGCACTACTATTATTGTATCACACAATTTGTAAGTAGAGTCATAGGGAACTTGAGTCACTACGACCGAAGTAACAGACTTTGTTTTATGAACAGTCGTATCACGACAAGTTATAGTCGTTTGACCATACATCATACTTACATTAATCAATAAGATAGATACGGTAGAAATAACTAATAAAAAAAGATGATAAATAGATTTTGATTTCATTTTGTTTTTGTTTTTTTTTAGAAAATGAACAGCCTTACGAGGCTGTGATTTTGTTAGTGAGAATCCATCCAATTACAGATTTCATCTGCCCAAGAAACTAAAAGTGAGTAGTCGTAATTTTCGATTACTACATCTTTTGAAGCATTGATTAAGGCTTGTCTTGCTGTAATGTTGTTGCGCTCTGCGTTAGCAACTACTTTGCCCCATTTGTTTCCATCCATGAATAACATGAACAATACATCTGCTGTGATTTCCATTTTTTTGTTTTTTTTAGGTGAATATTATTAATAAGATAATTGCAATTAATACTAGGTCAATGGCAATCAAAAAGTTAATCGAGTAAATAATCCGATTAACAATTTTTGTTATCCATGAATCCATGAGTTAACTTCATCTGAACTGTTTCCAACGTTCTGCATTGGTGTTTCTAACATTATTTCTGCCTCTTTCGTATTTACTTCCACTGTTTTTGGAATCATATCTTCGGGATTTATTGAGGCTAATTGTTTTGCTTGGTCGCTTTCTGTTACAATGGGCGTAGTTTGTTTTGCCGCCATCATTTGAGGCAGTTTTTCCATCGCTTTTTTACCCACTACATAAATACCAATTGCGGCAAGTGCTATAACTACTAATTCTGATACTTTCATTTTCTTATTTTTTTAATGGTTGTCTTTTTTGGTTGAACTATATTGGCATTGGTGGTTGATTGACAATCGGTGGTGCGGGTGCGGGTGATGGTGCTGCACTTGCCGAAGGTATTGGAGGTGGTGTTGGAGGTGCTACTCCACCGCCACTTTCCATTTTTGGAATGCTTATTTGCTTTGATAGGTAAAGAATCAATGCTACTCCACCGACAAACGCCAATCCGATTATTAATTTCTTGTGTATTTTTAGCATATTTATATTTTATATGTAATGCCTTTTTTTGCCCAATCTGAATTAATTTGACCTACCCTGTAAGATGTCAACCCACCATATTCATTTCCAAGTTCTGCCGATACAGTTGTAAATAAATCCAATGGTTCGTCACTTGGAATACCAAATACATACCTTTGTCTTTTGCCATAACTTGTTACCATATTTGCAACATCTAAGTTATTTTTTAACCGTTTTAAAACCTCAACAACTTTCCCATAATCATCCCCAATTCCTTGTTTTACGGCATTGTAAATTTGATTTGACATTGACGAATATTCTGCATTAGTAAAAGATGGCTGAAATTTCATTTCTAAATCAGCCTTTTCACTTTCCCAATTTCTTGAATCCTTGTTTTCCTTTCCCTTTTTAATTGCATTTTTTACAGTTAGTGCTAATGCTGTTACGCCAAGTGCCGCTCCAACAAAAATGACTCCTTTTGCCCAATCGGGTAAATCCTTGTATGCTTCTACTAATCTATATTTTGACATTTTGATAATTTTAAAATTGCGTTAGTTTATCTGTTACTAAAATTGATTTTAGTGCGTCTGATTTTTTGAACTCTTTGTAATACATGTTTATTGACATTCCAATCGGTGCAAGGTCTTGTACTAATTCATATTGAAGAAATGTTTCTCCATCCAATAAGAAAGAGTTGTTTGACATATCAATATTAAACGTAGTCAAATTCTGTTGGTAAATATCAAAGCTATTCCATGTAAATATTTCATCTTGACATTCTCTACCATTAGAATCCTTCCACACTTTTATAAACGGAACTTTCATTTGTGGTTCGACTGTAAGGTTATTAAACCTCCATGTTATTTTCATCCACCATAGTAAGTAACCGTTATTGATAACTTGATTCAGAATGTATTCATACGATTTGCCACCATTGACTACTATTTCTGTATCATACCAAACTTTATTTGCCATATAGTTCTCGTAGTCAAAAAAACGAATTGGAGAAGGTGCTGTACCCGTTGCAGTTGGTTTAAGGAATATGGTAAAATACTTTTTATCGTTTTCACGCACATTGTTGCTATCCAACGGACTTTTCCCATTAACTTCTCTTGGAATGTATTCTTTTAAAACTACTTTATGTTTGGCTTCTATTTGCATTTTGGTATCACCTCACCTCTTTGAAAGCGTTCGATATAATCATCAATTATATTCATCCTTCTTTTGTTTTGGTCTGTTTCTTTTCCATAAAAAACATACGCAAAAACTAATCGTGCATCTATCGGTGGACAACCCATTCCTAAATAGATGTAAAGTGCGTTGATGTCAGCCGCAGTTTCATCATTTATTTCTCTGCCGACTTGATGATTCATGTATTTATGAGAATACTCATGAAGTAGAATGATAAACCGCATGTACACACTATATTTTATCCACTTGTCTTGAGCCACTTCAATGTTTCCCGAATCATGTCCAATACGAGCGGGGGTATTGAGTTGTCGTCCTGTTTTTTTATCAATGATGGTTGGCGTATATTTAATTAAGAATTGATTATCAGAACTATGATAAACTCCCGTCTTTAAATAACTTGACTTTTCGCAAAAATCAAAAGCAAATCGAACAAATGCTCTTGTTTTTTCATCCATCCAACCACTACACGCAACTTCTTTTTTAATTTTAGCTTGGCTTACTTTTAGAGAATCTTTACTCCCACCAACTATCATTAAAGATAATTTTGCAGGTGTTTTGGGTAGCCTTAATTCAAAATCACGTTGCGAATGAATATTAACCGAGCGGTCTGAATAGATAGTTTTTGGAAATTGTGAATCAAATGCTACTATGCGAATACGTTGTGGCTGTATTGGCGTAACATTAAAGTCAACAATTATTGGATTTCCATTTGTAGGAATATCTAACCGCATATTGGCTAATTATTTTTTTGTTAATTTATAAACTCCAAAACCGATACCCGCTACTGCAAGTATGATTACCGACCAACCTAACGCACCCATTCCTTTGCTTGGCTGAACGTCTGTGCTTGTTGGGATTGTTGTTGGTTGATTTTGATTAATTAGGTCGCTACCGAAAATTGTGTTTATTGTACCTAATACATTTTCTGCAAATGTCAAACCACGTAATTTTGGCTTAGTAGTACAAACTCCATTTTTCATTGTGCCATCGGTGATAGAGTCATCGGGATTTTTTATCGCACAATTATCGCCATCAGCCGAACTGTTTCGTTCTCCCGTAAGAGTACTCCATACATCTTTTTCTCTGTCCATTTTACTTTGTTTTTTTATCTGTTTTTAAGGCGTTGTCGATTGCATAACCAATACCACCCAATACAATACTTCCAATAATTGCTATTCCCCATCCTTTCCAAAATCCCGTAGAATTTTTAAAGGCATAATAAACACCACCCGCAAAACCTAAAGCACTTCCCGCTACTGCGAAAACTTGATTTGGCGTTTTTTCGGGTTGTGGTTTTGTTGCAGTAGGCAATACACATACTCCGTTCTGTACAACACCCGTATCAATACTTCCATCGGGTTTTTTAAATGCACAAGCATCTCCATCTAGTCCACTACATTTCTCTCCGTCTGCCGAATGAATGTATGTATCCTGATTACATTTTAAGTAAATTGGATTCTCTTCAAATCCACCCTTTACTCCTTTTGAAGTTCTATTATAGGTAGTTCTAAATGTTAAATTCTTATTCACTGCTGCCTTTCCCATCATTTATTTTGTTTTTTTTCTGTTCTCGTACATGTAAGACAGTACGCCTCCTACTCCCATGCCTATCATTGCCGTTAAGAATACTGACTTGTTTTTGAAAAAACCATAAGCAGCACCACCAAAAACACCTATCATTGCTCCTTTTGTAAAAGAGTTATTCTTTAAGATGTTTTCTGTTTTTGTAAGCACATCATCTTTAGCATCCAAAGTGACAACGGGAACAGGGTTCAGTACTTGAGCGGGTATTAAATATCCATCCGAAGTTATAACCGCTAACAATTGTTTTGTATTTGCTTGTGGCTCTTGAACTGTACCATCTACTATCGAATCTTTTTTAAATAGCTTGGTCTGCATTGCCACATTCCGAGCATTAAAATCCTTTAGTAAAAGGAACTGTTGAAAATCATTTTTATTAGTTGTTTCTGACATGGTTAGATTAATTTTTTAAAGGCAACATATACTCCTACTAAAACCGCTAGTGCGATTGCTCCATTTTTTGCAGTTAGCAAAGATGGTTTTTCATCCGTTGTTGATGGTGTTTCTTCGGTTGCTTCTGAACCGCCTCCACCGCCACCGCCACCGCTTCCAC
>JAGOHC010000152.1 GCA_017996375.1 Saprospiraceae bacterium
ATTTGTGCCTTTGTGGAGAATTGAATTGGACGCGCCGCAATACCCCGAAGGGTTGAAACTATCAATATTTGCCAATAAGTTAGGCGGAGATGTAGAAATAATCAACGGGCTAAATCACTATATCGGCATGAATACTCTGCACGCCGAAGAATTTCCCGAATTCACCTTTCTACCCTATCTGTTAGCTTTATTTGGCGTATTTGCTATTGTAGCAGGGATACTTCGCAACCGAGCTTTCTTGTTATTTGTCGCGCTTAGTTTCATACTATTCGGTTTATTAGCTATCATTGATTTTTGGTATTGGGAATATGTTTATGGTCATAATCTTAATCCTAATGCTGCCATCATCGTACCCGGAATGGCCTATCAACCACCACTTATAGGCTTCAAGCAATTATTAAATTTTGGTGCATTTTCTATACCCGATATTGGTGGCTGGCTACTGTTGGTAGCAGGCGTTCTTATTGTAGCAGCAGTAGCACTCAGTTATGGTTGGTTTACGAAAAAGTATAAAAATGCAACCTATTTACTTTTCGGATGGATGTTACTAAACTGCATCGCCTGTCAAACCGATGCGCCAGAAGCTATTCGGTTGAATAAAGATAATTGCCATTTATGCAAAATGACCATTGTCGATGGGCAATTCGGCACAGAAATTATCACTCAAAAAGGTAAAGTATTTAAGTTCGATGATATGCGCTGTATGTTAAAGTTTAAAGAAGAAAACCCAAAAACAGCGATAAAAGGACACTACGTGCATAATTTCTTATCGAACAATGAACTCATTCCTGCCGAAAGTGCTTTTTATTTGCATGGCGGCAGCATTCATAGCCCTATGAGTGGCAATATAGCTGCGTTTAAAAGCACAAAAGATGCCGAGGCAAACAAAGCCACACTTTCGGCTGACATTGCAACGTGGGAGCAACTATCATCAATAAGCGAATGAAAATTTTATATTTACTTATACTGTTATTGCCAATCGCGGAAGTGGCTGTTGCTACAACACTTGTAGTGGGTAAACATAAACGCTTTGAATCGGTACAGGAAGCCATTCGGGTAGCCCACGACGGTGACACAGTATTGGTATATGCCGGCATCTACAAAGAAGGAAATATTATTATAAATAAGACATTACGCCTCATCGGTATAGATAACCCTGTTTTAGATGGCGAGCAAAAATATGAAATCCTCTCCGTCAAAGCTGATAACGTTGTGGTAAAAGGCTTCACCATCAAAAATTCAGGATACTCTACCTTAAACGACCCAGGCGGCATCAAGATATATGATTCCAATGGCGTATTGATTGAAAATAACATATTAGAAAATAACTTCTTCGGCATCTATATTCAGTACGGCAAAAACTGCATCGTCCGAAACAACAAACTCACGGCGTATGCCACCGAAGAGCAAAAAATCGGGAACGGCATCCATTGCTGGAAAAGCGATAGCTTACTGATTATCGGCAATAAAATAAAAGGACATCGGGATGGTATTTACTTCGAGTTTGTGTCCAACTCGCTCATCTGGCGCAACATTTCCAACTTCAATATACGTTACGGATTGCATTTTATGTTTTCCAATACAGATGCCTACATTGCCAATATATTTGAAGCCAACGGCGCAGGCGTGGCAGTGATGTACTCAAAAAGTGTGCTGATGTACAACAACGTATTCAAGAATAATTGGGGAGAAGCCGCGTATGGTATTTTATTAAAGGAAATATCCGATGGCGAAATAATAGGGAATTCATTTTTGGCAAATACGGCAGCACTCTACCTCGAAGGAGCAAACCGCATGAAAGTCGAAAAAAATCAGTTCAAACGAAATGGGTGGGGCTTAAAAATTCAGGCAAGCTGCATGGACAATAGCATCGCATATAACAACTTTATAGGCAATACATTTGACATCAGCACAAACGGTATGTTGGTCTTAAATACTTTTAACGAAAACTACTGGGATAAATACCAAGGCTACGACCTGAACAAAGATAACTACGGCGATGTGCCATATCATCCGTTGAGCTTGTTTGCCGTCATCACAGAAAAAAATCCAGTTACGATGATTTTATTTCGGAGCTTTATGGTAGAACTATTAGATAAGTCCGAAAAAATGCTCCCCAGCTTAACACCCGTTGAATTTGTTGATAACAAACCTGCCATGACGCATCATCACCTATGATAGAATTTAAAAATATAGAAAAATCTTTTGGGAAAACCAACGTTTTGCTAAACCTATCTGTGCTGTTGCCCACTAATCGTTGTATCGGTCTGATTGGTCCAAACGGCTGTGGAAAAACCACTCTCATTAAATCAATTTTAGGAATGGTGATGCCCAATTCAGGCGATATTTTGTTCGATGGCAAAACAATTAAAGGTGACAATGACTACCGTCATAAAATTGGCTATATGCCCCAGATTGGTCGCTACCCCGAAAACATGACTATCGGGCAAGTTATTGAGATGCTCAAAGAGTTGCGACAATACAAGGGCACGTTGGACGAGGAACTTTTTTATGCCTTTGGGGTGAACAAATTGACCGAAAAAAAAATGCGTACGCTCTCAGGCGGTACTACACAAAAGGTGAGTGCTGTTTTAGCTTTTTTATTTCACCCGAGCGTTTTAATTTTAGATGAGCCTACTGCTGGTTTGGACCCCTTATCTTCAGAAATTTTACGCACAAAAATACAGCAGGAAAAAAGCAAGGGAAAATTAATTCTCATCACTTCTCATCTGTTGAGCGAATTAGACGATTTGGTTTCTCATATAATATTCATGCAAGAGGGGCGTATATCGTTGTACGATTCCATCGAAGAGTTAACACAAAAAACAGGGCAACAGAAAATTTCCAAGGCGATTTCCACCATTTTAAGCACGCAACATTATGGGCAGAATTATTAAGTTTGTATTGCTGAATATCCTACGTAACAAAATTGTTATCGCATATACACTTATACTAGCAATGCTGGCATGGTCAGTTTTTCTATTGGAAGATAGCACATCCAAAGGCGTGATTTCGATGTTGAATAGTATGTTACTGATAGTTCCGTTGGTGTCAATAATTTTCTCGAACATTTATATTTACAACAGTGCCGAATTTATCGAACTCATGGTCAGTCAACCTGTCAAGCGTTCCAAAATATGGATAAGTTTATTCATCGGTTTAGCCTTAGCTCTATCGGGCGCATTTTTAGTAGGTGCAGGTATTCCGATACTCCTCTATGTTACGGAAATATCCGGCTTGATGTTGGTGATTGGCGGTATCTTACTAACGGTGATATTTATTGCCTTAGCAATGTTGTGCGGCGTGCTTTCGCGCGATAAAGCCAAAGGAATCGGCATTTCAATAATGATGTGGCTATTTTTCTCTTTATTGTTCGACGGCATTTTGCTCTTTTTCATGTTCCAATTTTCCGAATATTCAATTGAAAAAATATTGCTAGGTTTTATACTGTTCAATCCGGTAGATTTAGCGCGTATATTAGTGCTGCTACAATTAGATATTTCGGCATTATTGGGCTATACAGGCGCCATTTTTAAAGAATTTTTAGGGTCGAAAACCGGTATTTTAATCTCTATCGTTTCACTTTGTTTGTGGTGTATAGTACCGTTTGCATGGTCTCTGCTTCAGTTTAATAAAAAAGACCTCTAACAAACCTAATGTCTATTATTTGTTCATGTTTTCATTTCTTTACAAATAAATTAGCCATGAAACCAGACCTTCTAACACTTGAAGATATAAAAGTAATAGTCAATACTTTTTATGACAAGGCAAAGCAAGACCCAACCATTGGTAGCTTTTTTTCAAACGATAGAATTGACTGGACGGAGCACTTGCCTAAAATGTACAAATTTTGGGAAAACGCAGTTTTTTATACCGGCGGCTATATGGGCAATCCCATGGAGTTACATAAATTTTTGCATCAACGCTACTCACTTACACAACAACACTTTGAGGCATGGGTAATACTGTTCTGCGCAACAGTTGATGAGTATTTTGAAGGCGAAAATGCCGAAAATATCAAACAACGCGCTAATAGCATCGGTACTATTATGACGGTTAAATTATTAGGCACACAAACTATGCTATTACCGCCGAACACCGCCAGTGACAGCAATCAGCAACAAAAAAATACTCATACAAAGTAATAAACTGATACCGAACAATACCTCATTCAAATACGGTATTATAATATAGCTAAATGATACAATCCCTTGCATCATTAACACAAATTCATTCAGAAAAACACCGACTGCCAATAACAACATTGCTGTTTTAGCTAATGCTGTATCCGGAATCAGTTTTTGCAAAAATAAAAATCCGATTAAAAATAGAGATGTAAACGCCAATAAAACCAAATGCAAGTATGCAATGACGATGGAACGAAAACCAAACGCTAGTCGGCTTATTTCGGGAATCGTCGAACCTCCCTGCAAGCATAACTTTATTATTAAAGCTAACAGGGATAATCCTAATATGAAGACGGCGGTGCCATTCCATTGTTCCCGAATTATAGGCAAGTTAGCGCGTAATAATACAGCCAATTTGTATAATCCTGCAAATTGCAACAATGCTGCTGCTATCACTAAACCATACAACCACCACGGTAATTGCAGCCATAAAATTGAAAGCAGATAAGCCGGAAAACATGCTATAAAGAAGTAAGCAAATAATTTTTTATCGTACCGAAAGGATGGTAATATTGCCAACTTACTAATAAATAAGCCCATAATAGCAAAGAAAAACCATCCACTATACTGAAAATGCAAATAAAAATAAACAGATGCTAGGTATAAGTTTTGTACGACGTGTTTAGTTGCCATCATGTACGCTAACACAAACGTACCAATGGAGGATAATACCGCAAATAATAGTGCCGCTCGAAACCACGCTATCGAAGGATGCGGACGAGAACAACGGCTTAAATCGCGCCAATATTGAAATGCAAACCAATATGCGACTACCACCGACGCTGTCGAGAATGCAATCGAAATAATACCATAACCTTGCAAAGCAAAAAAGAGCAACATACCATAAGAACAAATGAGGTTTGCCCAAATCAAACGATGGTATTTTTTATATTCCACCGCCGAATCGGCAGCCCATTCGTACAAAAAGCCAAATAATAAAACATACAGCAAATGCGACACCCAACCAGCAAAAGCGAAATGTGAATGAGCATGAAGGAGTTGCTTTTGGTCAAAATATGGAAACTCAAATCCAATTTTATAGCGCATCAAAACACCCAGTATGCTCACTAATAAAAAGTTGAAAATTCCGATTTTTAACCAATCGTGCGTTGCTTTCATCAGTAATATAATTTTCTGTTTTTTATCATAACCAACCCTTCTTTATCTAATAGCTTAATTGTGCGTATGACGGTTTCTACGCGCAACCCTGTAAAATTAGCAATATCTTGTCGTGTATAAGGTATTAACTGTGTAGGCGTAGGTGTTGGTCTGAGATGCTCCTTTTTATAGCGTTGCAGAAAAGATAAAATACGAATACGCGGATGTTGGCTAAATAACTCTTTCATAAGGGTAGCCTTCATAACCAAGCGTTTTGCCAAAGTATATATCACCTCTTTTCTGAGGTCGGGATATTCATCTAAAAGTTTAAACAACGTGATTTTTGATATTTTAATAATGATACTACCCGTTTCCGTAATGGCGTTTGCGGGATATCGCTCGTTTGCAAAAAGTGGCGGTTCGCCAAAACTCTCGCCTTTGCAAAAATCGCCTTGCCAAAATTCGCGCCCTTCTTCGTTAAAGCAACACATCTTCACCCTACCTTCAATAATTTGAAAGTAGAACCGACTTTCCTCTCCTTCCCGAAAAATAAATTCGTTTTTGTCGTGCTTCTTTGCAACTGCTCCCCACGTCAGAAGCAAATCTGTATCTATCCACATAATTTCACATGCTC
>JAGOHC010000153.1 GCA_017996375.1 Saprospiraceae bacterium
GAAAATCTATACACCAATATTGAAACACTCGGTAAATGTCGAAATAACGAAATATCTAAGTCGCTGAAATTAAGAGTGACATTGATGCTTTTGTTGGCTTCGCTTTTTACGAGTGCCAACACTTTATCTTTATAAAAAAACGGTAATGCGACGGCTGCCACAATAATTAAAAGCAATATGCTGAGCACCCATTTTGATAAGCGTAATAAAAACTTTTTTTTCATAGTTTGTGACATGAATAATTAGGATTTTTTTTTAAAATAATACTACCACTTTTTGGGTATATTTCGATAATTTAGGGATTTTTACTTCATTTTGTCTTCGTGTAAATTTGTAATTATAAGCAAATATTTATACCTTTGCATACGAAACGAAAAAAAGATGAGTAAAATTATTCACTAATATTGACATTTGTGATATAGTTGGAATCATCTTTGCAAACACATTTAGCAATAGAGAGAGAGAAATAATGGGGATTCTGTGAGATTGCACCCGAAAACACGCTTCTTGAATTCCGTATTAACTGAGCAATAATTATTATTTTAATAACTTAACTTTTAAACTAAAGTAAATTTGGCCCATGAAGAAGATAATACTTTTCCTATTAGGCACAGCAATGTTAACAACACAATTTAGTTGTGACAGCACGGTTGATCCACCGGTTGATCCAGTTTCTGTGAGTGCCGCAGTTAACACATACAATAGTGATGTTCTAGTTCAATGGAACGAAAAATTTATGGAGGTTGAGCGTTATGCTCAGTTCTTCCGCCCACTTCCAGCACCACGCGCCTTAGCATATATCGGCATTGGTTTATACGAAGGCTGTATCAAGGGTATGCCTGATTACAATTCTATGATCAATCAATATCCGGGATTAACACTACCGGCACAAGATTTAACGAAGGAATATCACTACCCAACAGTTGTAAATAACATCTACGGTGCGCTGATGTACAGTTTCTTTAGTCAAGACGTGCAATTGGTGAGTCCTTCTGGTGCAGATATTACTGCTCAGGAGCTATTGAATATTGTTACGCATCGCGCTAACATCAATAATCAATTCCAGTCAGAGATTTCTCAAGATGTATTTAATCGTTCAAAAGCTTATGGTGAGGCAGTAGCTAACGCCGTATTTGAATATGCTGAAACGGATGCTATAGGGAACAGAGGTCACGTAGATCCTTTCAGAGCGTACAACTGGCAAGCTAACCCGGGTGCTGGATATGGCTATACTGCTGTGGATCATGGCTTGTGGCAACCATCTTCTCCAAGCGGTAATGGCTTGTTCAATTACGGAGGTGATTTCAGAACATTTGCTATCAGAGAAACTGATAAAATATCTGAAGCCCCATTAGTTTATGGTGAAGCAGCAGAAACATCTACTTTGTATTCCCAAGCTTTAGAGGTTTATACTAAAACCAATAGTGCCAATTTTACAAGTGAAGATGAGCATTCAGCTGAGTTTTGGAGTGATGACATTGTTACACTTACGTTTGGTCCGCCTACACGTTGGATTGCTATTTCTAACCAAGTATATACTAATGATAATGTATCTCTTGAAACAGCCATCTACTGTAATGTAAAAGTAGGTTTAGCGATTAACGATGCAGGTGTAGCTGCTTGGAAATCCAAATTCCATTACAACATAGAGCGCCCATTCTCATTTATCCATCGTTTAATTGATCCAAGCTGGACTACGCGCTTGGATAACCCATATACACCAACTGTGGAAAGCTTAACACCATCATTTCCTGCTTTCCCTTCTGGTCACGCTACCTTTGGTGCTGCTGCTGCAGAAGTTTTGACAGATATATTCGGGTTAGGTTATGTTATTACGGATGCTTGCCACGATAACAGAAACGAATTTTCGGGTGCAGCTGCAACGTTTAGCTCATTTTATAAAATGGCAGAAGAAAATGCCCTATCTCGTATTCCACTTGGCGTACACTTCCGTATGGACAGTGAAGCAGGTTTACACTTAGGACAACTTTGTGGCGAACGTGTGAATAAATTAAACTGGAAGAAAAATTAAAGAAAGTTTTTCTTTCTTATAAAAATATTGAAAGAGCCATGCAAACATTTGCATGGCTCTTTTGTGTATGGTGAGTTATCAACTATTTATTGAGTAAATAAAATACTCATATTTAATAAAATTTAATTGAATAAAACCGTAACTTGCAACTCATTTTGGGTTGTAATATTTCAAATAGCGGTCATTTTTACCCAAACCAACCTAAGAAGCTAAAAAATTAATGTGTTATAGGGTTTATTTATCATCAAGCGACTACTCCTGTTTTGTGGGATAGTCGCTTACTTTTTGTAAGGTGTATTGTTATTCGCTCATATCCATCGTATGATACACATTTTGCACATCGTCGTCGTCCTCCATTTTTTCAATCATTTTAATGACCTCCTCCACCTGTTCTTCATCAGTTAATTTTTTCAGCACAGTAGGAATGCGCGCCAACTCGGTGCTTACCGTTTCGATACCCTTATCTTCCAATGCTTTTTGCATCGTTCCATAATCCTGAAAGGCAGTATAAAGCACAATTTCCTCGTCTTCTATTTTTAATTCATCTAAGCCGTGGTCAATTAAATCTAACTCCAACATTTCCGCATCCTGTCCGTCATTTTTTATGCGAAAAATACCTTTGCGGTCAAACATAAAATCTACCGAGCCGGATGTACCCAACGAACCCCCAAACTTGGAGAATATGTGTCGGATGTTCGCCACCGTACGGTTGGTATTATCCGTAGCGCACTCTACCAAAACCGCAATGCCGTTTGGCGCGTAGCCTTCATACACCAACTCCGTATAATTTTCGGCATCTTTAGACGAGGCTTTTTTGATTGCATTTTCAATATTCACCTTTGGCATATTTGCCGTTTTCGCATTTTGAATAGCGATGCGTAAACGTGGGTTCGACTCAGGTGTAGGACCGCCTTCTTTCACGGCAATAGAAATCTCTTTCCCGATTTTAGTAAATGCGCGTGCCATATTTGCCCAACGCTTCATTTTGGTAGCCTTGCGATACTCAAACGCTCTTCCCATATAATTTTTATGCTTTAATTTTTGATGATTTTTTATTCCTCTTACGACGAATGCTGATTTGAGTTACAAAGAAACTGCTTTCTGCGAAAAATTGCAAACCTTCAACGCCAATTCTTGTTATTAATATACTATGTTAATCAGACTTACGAAAGCGCAAAACCCGTAACTTCATCACTTGATAGCATTAATTAATAAAACTGCACTTTGTGAAAACCGTGAAATTTTAACTAAATCTCACCGTTGCCGTAGCACAGTTATCATCTCCCACAAAAGCAATCTAATATAATAAAGGGAACACACACAAATGAGACTCTGGTCGCTACACCCAAAATATCTAGATGCCAAAGGGCTTGTCGCATTATGGCGAGAGGCACTATTAGCAAAGCACGTATTGGAAGGCAAAACAAAGGGCTACAAACACCATCCGCAACTCAAAAGATTTAAGCAAGCAAAATTTCCGCTTGACGCGATTAATCAATATTTAACTGACGTATATTGGGAGGCGATAAACCGAAACTTTAATTTTGATAAACAGAAAATTAATTGGATATTTGAAAAGCAGCAAATTCTGGTCACCTCTGGGCAACTGCAATTTGAAGCAGCTCATCTTTTAAGGAAACTCGAAAAACGGGATTACGAAAAATGTAAGACATTTATAACGGTATCAACGGTGGAGCAACATCCCCTATTTGAAATTGTGCAAGGCGAAGTAGCCACTTGGGAGATTTTGACTGACCATAATTTGAGACAATAGGCAAAAAAGCAAATTTTAAATGAGCAATATACCATTTCAGACGATAGATTGGGCATCAATAGCTGCTACCGTGCATCCAGGCGAAAGTGGCGTTGCGTTTTGGCAAACGGCACAGTTTAGCGGGCTTCGCATTCGCATAGTGGAATATTCGGCTGGATATTTCGCAGACCACTGGTGCGAAAAAGGACATATCGTTCACTGCTTAGAAGGGGCGTTTGTCACCGAACTCGACACAGGAAAAAAAACTACTCTCGCGCAAGGCGGAACATATATCGTATCTGACGAACTTAGCACACACCGCTCGTTTTCCGAAAGTGGAGTAAAATTGTTGATTATTGACGGCGATTTTTTGAAATTAGACAAGCGCATTAACACATAGAATTTTTTTAAACAACTGCATCATGCACACGAATATATTCCAAATCATTTCATTATTGCTATTATCGTTGCTGTTACAAAGCTGCACCGGTAGGCAAAAATTATGGGTGAGTGGTGTGAAAACAGACTGCTCAACTGGTGCCGGTAAGACCAAATGCTTGTTGGTGTCAAAAAATGAAAACTTGCAAAATGCAACGTGGGAGAATTTTTATGCACCCATAGAAGGCTTTAATTATGAAGAAGGCGTTTTTAAAAAAATACAAGTAAAGGTACAACAGACTGACAAGGAAAATGTTCCCGCCGATGCTTCATCTATAAAGTACAAGTTGGTGAAAGAATTAGAACGCATACCGGCCCCTCGCGCCGCGCTTTCAGGAAAATGGACGCTGACGAAGTTAAACAATGCACCTATAAGTCGCGCCGTTCCGTTGCCAACTCTAGAAATTGACTTAGCACAAAAGCAGTTTTCTGGTAGCGGTGGTTGTAATAGGTATTCTGCACAGATAAAACACATGAGCACCAATGCAATAGAGTTGTCGCCTATTGTGAGTACCAAAATGGCTTGTATTAACAAAAATATTGAGTCAGAGTATTTTGGACAATTAGCGGAAGCAATAACATTTGCGGTAGCGGATAAAAAACTAATTTTTTACGATAAAGACAGCAAAGAAATTCTCCTGTTTATCCATACAGAATAAACATTGCAGCGTTACCCTGCGAAACGCCACCTCCGCAACCCCTCGACGCACTTCCACAGGTTTGTAATTTGTCGAGTGGTGTATATTTCTGTGAAATACTTTCCCAAAGCACAAAGCAAACCATTCCGCTAATGAAAAATTGAATGATTGAAAATACATAAAATTGCTACACTCGCCGGGCACAACGCCGCCGTATATGCCTTAGCACTTACGGATACACACGACGAACTCCTTACTGCCGATGGCAACGGGTGGATAGTGTCGTGGGATTTGACGAAGCCTGAACTCGGCAAACTAATTGCTCGAACAGATGTTTCGGTGTTTTCATTGCTTTATAGCAATGGCAGGTTGTTGGTCGGCACACTTAGCGGTAACGTGTATGTTATTCAGCGTGGTAGTGGCGAGGTACTCAAAAATTATGCTGTGCATCGCAAAGGTGTTTTTCGCATTGTTATTCATCAACAACATATTTATTCGTTAGGTGGTGACGGGTGTTTAACCAAATGGGATGCTGCAGAAATGCGACCTGCCGAAACGCTGCAGGTAAGTGCAAATTCTCTGCGGAGTATAGATTTTTTAGAAGCTACAAACGAAGCCATTATTGGTGGTAGCGATGGTAGTATTTACATCATAAATTTAGCAACTATGACGGTGGTGCGGCAGATACAGCAAGCGCATAAGCATAGTGTTTTTTGTTTAAAATATTTGCCAAATTATAACTCAGTTGTTTCTGGTGGGCGCGATGCTACACTGCGCTATTGGGACATATCCACTTGGAAGACTATTCAAGAAGTGCCAGCACATTGGTACACTATCAATGATATTGCATTACTCGCCAATGGTACAAAATTTGCGACAGCCAGCCGCGACAAAACAATGAAAATTTGGAATGGCGAAACCGGCAGTTTAGAAAAGGTTATAAATACAATTAAATCGGGTGGGCATCATCGCTCTGTTAATGTATTGATGGCAGATAATCAC
>JAGOHC010000154.1 GCA_017996375.1 Saprospiraceae bacterium
TTTTGTTTTGTACAACTTACCTGAAGAATAAGAAGAAATAAGAATAATGTGTTCGCAAATTTTATACTTTTCATACATTCATATTATTTGGTTTGAAGTTTAATTCATTATAATGTCAATAATTGTGTCTTTCAACTTACTTCTATAAACGTGAAAAGAGTAATAATAGTATATCGATTATTAAAATAATAAAAAAACCTCCTAAACAAAGTAGTATAGGAGGTTTTATTGTTTGTTATAACAAATTTATTTGTATAATTTTTCTCGTTGAGTTTTTACGTGCATATCGTCTAAGTAATCATCGTATTCTATAACTTTATCAATAATGCCATTGGGCGTTAGTTCAATTACACGGTTACATACTGTTTGAATAAACTCATGGTCGTGAGACGACATCAGGATATTTCCCTTAAAGGATTTTAGCGAGTTGTTAAATGCTTGAATCGATTCCAAATCCAAGTGGTTGGTAGGAGAGTCGAGCACCATAACATTGGCATTTTTCAGCATCATACGCGAAATCATACAACGCATTTTTTCTCCTCCTGATAATACGCCTGCTTTTTTATAAATTTCTTCGCCAGAAAACAACATTCTGCCCAAATAGCCACGTATAAATGATTCGGTAGTATCGTCAGAAAATTGTCCCAACCAATCTACTAAATTCAAATCAGTATTAAAAAAATCAACATTATTAAGCGGTAAATAGGCTGAGGTAATGGTTACTCCCCAGTTAAATGTTCCACTGTCTGGTTTTATATTGCCATTGATAATCTCGAAAAACGCAGTCATAGCCCTAGGGTCTTTGGATAAAAATACAATTTTATCCCCTTTTTCTACGTTAAAGTTTACATCTTTAAACAATACTTGACCTTCCATGCTATGCGAAAGTCCTTTCACTTCCAGTACCATATTGCCAGGTTCGCGATCGGGTGTAAAAATGATACCAGGGTATTTGCGGGTAGAAGGTTGAATTTCTTCTACGTTCAGTTTTTCAAGCATTTTTCTACGGCTAGTCGCTTGTTTTGATTTAGCCACGTTGGCACTAAAACGACGAATAAACTCTTCCAATTCCTTTTTCTTTTCTTCCGCTTTCTTGTTTTGTGCTTGTTGCTGACGCAAAGCGAGCTGACTAGATTCGTACCAGAAAGAATAGTTACCTGGCACTAATTGTATTTTGCCATAATCAATATCCACAATATGGGTACTTACAGCATCTAAAAAGTGACGGTCGTGCGATACTACCAAAACGGTATTTTCGTAGTTTGCTAAATAATTTTCTAACCAGTTGATGGTGTCAATATCCAAATCGTTGGTAGGCTCATCAAGCAATAGGTTGTCTGGGTTTCCAAACAAAGCCCTTGCCAACAATATACGTACTTTTTCTTTTCCACTAATGTCTTTCATTAGCGAGTAGTGCAAGTCTTCTTTTATACCCAAACCACTCAGTAGCGATGCTGCATTGCTTTCGGCGTTCCATCCGTCGAGTTCGGCAAAAGCCTCTTCTAGTTCAGATGCTCTTATACCATCTTCGTCCGAAAAATCTTCTTTCATGTAAATAGCATCTTTCTCGTTTTTAATATCCCACAACTTGGTGTGTCCCATTAAAACGGTGTCAAGTACAGTAAATTCATCAAATTCGTGGTGGTCTTGTTTTAATACAGATAAACGTTCGTTTGAACCGAAATGAATGGAACCTTTTGTTGGGTCTAAATCGCCACTTAACAAACGTAAGAAGGTTGATTTTCCTGCACCATTAGCACCAATTATGCCATAACAGTTTCCGGCAGTAAATTTTAAATTAACTTCTTGAAATAAAGTGCGTTTGCCAAATTGAATGGCCAAATTTGAAACTGTAATCATGTCTATTGTAAGTTTGTTTTATTTTTGCGACCGCAAAGATAGGCAATTTTCTTTAGATTTAAAAGAAAAGTGTAGCTGTCGGAAAATCAAATAGAGATAATAGCTCAATGCTCGTGGTCATGCGTACATTCTTCGGTGTGATGGAGGTGGTGATCGTGAGTATGACCTATAAAATGGCTTGATACATAATAAATCCCTACAACAATTAAAATAATGGCAACACTACGTTTAATCCATTTATCGTATGCATGAATTTTTGTGTTTATTATATTCAAATTAGAAACGCTAAATGCCAATAACCAAGCCATTAAAGCAACAGGAATGCTGGTGCTTATCGCAAACAAAATGGGGAGTAAGTAGCCAACGTTTGATTCGACTGAAACAGGAATTAACACCCCAAAAAAGAGGGCAGCACCATACGGACAAAATGCCAATGCTAATACAATGCCTAATGCAAAAGGACTTAAATTTCGTTTATTTGTAAATGTTTTTACTTCGTGATTAGCATCACAATGTTCGTGTTTGTGCGGTTTTAACAAGTCTAACATAAAAATACCTACAACTAAAAATATGGCACCAATGAGCAATTCGCCATACGAAGTGAAAAAGGTTTGCAAGGTGTGTAAATTGGTGGTGGTTTGTAGCACAAATAATAATACAATGCCTAATACTGTATAGCTCAACACCCTACCAAGAGTATAGAGTAAGCCGTTGATAAATACTTTTCGTTTATCTTGAATATCCTTTCCCAAAAAGGCAATAGCACCTATATTCATTGCCAAAGGGCAGGGGTCTATGGCTACAAGCAACCCAAGTAGCAAGGCTAATACAATAGGAAACTCAGAAAATGTATGTAGTAGTTCAGTGTAGTTCACGGTTGTGTTTATTTTTACGCAAAAATACAACTAAGTTTGAGAATGGAGCTTTCTTATTTCCTAAAAAACTAAAATAAGCTGATTATTTTTTTGCCACATACATACGAGCTAATCCGCCCGAAAAGGCAGTATGTTCAATACTCGAAAAGCCAACATTTTGTAAATGCTGGATAAATTCGTGTGGTTTAGGAAAATGTATAACCGACGAATATAAGTATTTATAGGCAGATTTATCTTTGGATATCAGTCCTCCAATAAAAGGCATAATATGTTTAAAATAAAGGTTGTAGAAAAAGAATAACACTTTATTGGTAGGGACAGACAATTCGAGAATGACCAATAATCCATTATCATTAATAACTCTTCGCATTTCTTTTAAGCCAATTTCAAGGTTTTCAAAATTGCGAACTCCAAAGGCTACAGTTACAGCATCAAAGGTGTTGTTTTCGTATGCAATATGCTCACTGTCACCATACAAAAGCTCTATTTTATCGGATAATTGTAGCTGCGAAACTTTTTTGTTGCCTACAGCTATCATACCCTCAGCAATGTCGATGCCAATAATTTTTTCAACACCTGCTTTGGCTAGTGCTATCGAAAAATCTCCTGTTCCACACGCCACATCCAATACTTTTTGTGGTTGTACCTGCATTACTTTTTTAACAGCCGTTTTTCTCCAACGTTTATCTACCGACAACGACAAAATATGGTTAAGCGTATCGTAGCTTGAGGCAATCCCATTAAATAAACCCGAAATATACGTTTTTTTTGCCATACCTTACAAAAATCCTAGTTCTAATTGTGCTTCTTCCGACATCATGTTTCTGTCCCAAGGTGGATCAAAAACAAGGTTGATATTCAATCCTTTAACACCTTCAATGCCTTCTACTTTCATTTTTACATCTTCTAAAATAAAATCAGCCATAGGGCAACTTGGTGCTGTTAAGGTCATTTCAATATCTACGATGTTGTCATCACTTACTTCTATCTTGTAAATTAAACCTAAATCGTAAATATTTACTGGAATCTCTGGGTCAAATACGGTACGCAACATGCGTACAATTTGGTTTTCTAATTCCAATAGCGGAGTGTTAGTTTCTGTATTCATTTTCTTTCATTTCTTTTGGTAAATAATCAGCTTGTATATTCGTCATAGCTTTCCACATCGAAAAATGAGCTTCTGGGTTCATTTTTTCTATTTGTTGGATAAGCTGTTTCATATTTTTTCTAAATGAGTCTTTTTCATAGGGACAATTTTTTACTTGCTTTTGATAGTTTCTGATTTTTTCAAGTTGTATCAATTCATTTTCTCGTAGCAAACACATGGGTCGTATAATCGTCATATCAAACTTGTTCATTTTCAATATAGGAGGCATGGTCGAGAATGCTCCTTGAAAACTCATATTCATCAACAATGTTTCTAATATATCGTCTTGATGATGCCCCAATGCAATTTTGTTGCAACCCAACTCTTTGGCAATATCAAAAAGCTGTTTTCTGCGTGTCCACGAACACAAAAAGCAAGGTGATTTTCGGGTGTCAGTACTGGCATCAAAACTACTATTGCGATGAACAAAAGGTACATCATACTGTTCGCAAAACGCTTTTAAATAAGCCAAATCTGATGTATAAGGAATATTATCCAATGTAATATGTGCTGCAATTACCTTAAAAGAAGGTTTAAATATCTTTTTTCGCTCACCTAATAATTCTACCAAAGCCAATGAATCTTTCCCTCCCGAAAGCCCCACTAAAATAACATCTCCATCTGAAATTAAACCGTACTGATAGATAGCTTTATTGAACTTCCGTTTTAACGAAACGATAAATTTTTCTTCTTCTTTGTTTAATTCAGTCATTTTGAATGCTATTTTCACAACAAAAGTACTTATTTTATTAAAATTTACAAGCCTAAAAATTCATTATATTAATTAAAACAACTAATTTTGCTGAGTTTTAGAAAATTATACAATTATTATATTATTATGGCAGAAAAAAAATTGAATTTATTGGCTGAATTTCCACCGGTAACAACCGAAAAGTGGATGGAGAAAATTACGGCTGACTTGAAAGGTGCTGATTTTAGTAAAAAATTAGTTTGGAAAACCAATGAGGGTTTTGATGTAATGCCGTTTTATCGTGCAGAGGATATTGAGACTTTGAAAAACACAGAGGCTATTCCAGGAAAGTTTCCGTTTGTAAGGGGTACAAAGGCTAACAATGATTGGTATGTTCGTCAGGATATTGTAGTAGAAAATGTGGATGAGGCGAACAAAAAAGCATTGGATGTTCTTAACAAGGGAATTACTTCGCTTGGTTTTAAAATTAGCTATCAAGATTTGTCAAGTAGCTATATCCAATCACTTTTAAAAGGTATTGCTGCTGATTGTGTAGAGTTAAATTTTAGTATTTGCACCGATCATGCTGCTGAATTAGGTCGTTTATTGGTAGCCTATTTTCAGTCAAAAGGATATGACTTAGTTAAATTGCATGGCTCCATCAACTTTGATGCTATGAATGCTATGTTATTGCGTGGTAAAGAATATGATAAAGCAAGTATCGTATCGATGGCAAAAGCAATTATTGATGCAATTGCTCCTCTTCCTTTTTACCGTGTTGTGGGTGTTAATGCTACAACCTTAAGCAATGCTGGAGCTTATATAGCTCAAGAGTTAGGATATGCATTGGCTTGGGGAAATCAATATCTTTCATTATTGGTAGAGGCAGGTGTTGATACATCGTTGGCTGCTAAAAAAATTAAATTTAATTTTGGTGTAGGTGGCAATTATTTTATGGAAATTGCCAAATTCCGTGCTGCCAAATTGTTGTGGGCATTGATTGTAGATGCGTACCAACCAATTTGTCGTCGTCCTGATTGTGATAATACAGTAAATGGTATTTGCAAATGTGCTGCCAGAATACGCATTCATGCACAAACATCGGAATTTAACAAAACAGTATATGATGCCAATGTAAATATGCTTCGCACACAAACGGAAGCCATGAGTGCTTCGTTGGGTGGGGTAGATTCACTAACCGTATTGCCTTATGATTCTGTGTACAAAAAATCAGATTATTTTTCGG
>JAGOHC010000155.1 GCA_017996375.1 Saprospiraceae bacterium
CATCGGGCCGTTTCTCATAACTGGCATCTTGTATCTGTGGGCATTCAGGAGTATGTACCAAAATGATTTAGTTCCTTTAGTTTATACTTCATTTATGTTAGGGGCAACAATAGCACTGTTCTTATCATTTTTCATCAATTTATTTACTAAGATAAGTATTCACTCGGTAGGAATCGCTGGTTGCACCACACTTCTTTTTTTATTATATAAAACACCCAATTTTGATACGCTGTATTGGGGCAACATTCAAGCAAGCGTATTGCTGCTTGGGGTATTGTTTATACTGATATGGGGTATAGTAGCCGTTGCTCGCTTACAGCTTAAAGCACATCAACCTGCCGATATTTATGGCGGTCTCATGGTGGGCATTGCTTCGCAACTTATTGCTGCGCAAATCGTGGGCGTGTTGTGATAATATATTGATGTGATTCTACTTTTATAACACGAAAAACGAATAATTCTTTTTAAACAAACTATTAAAATCAATATTTTGAATATGAATATTCCTTCTCGACTTGAGGCCTTGCGCCGAGCTATGCACAGCCAAAAAATTGATGCCTATATCCTTCCAAGTGCCGATCCACACCAAAGCGAATATCTGCCCGATTTCTGGAAAGTGCGCGAGTGGATTTCCGGGTTTACCGGTTCGGCGGGAACCGCGGTTGTAACTAGCAACCACGCGGGCATCTGGACGGATGCGCGTTATTTCTTACAAGCAGAACAAGAATTAAATAAAACAGGCTTTGTGCTACATAAATTGAAAGTTCAAGGTAATGCAGAGTATGTGGAGTGGTTGGCAAGCAGCCTGCCCGAAGGCAGCACCGTAGGCATTGATGGCGTACTTTTTTCGCTCGCACAAGTAAAAGGGATGCAAAAACTATTTGCCGGCAAAAACATACAACTCAAAACAGATAGCGACCTCATATCGGGCATCTGGACGGATAGACCTTCGTTGCCACTGACACCGATTTTTGAACACGCCACAAAATTTACCGGACGAACTGTTGTTCAAAAATTAGCACTCGTCCGTGAAAAAATGAAAGCGATGGGTGCTCAAAAACTCCTCATCACAACGCTCGACGACATCGGCTGGACGCTCAATATTCGCTGCAACGATGTAGAGAGTAATCCAGTGGCAATCGCCTACTTGGTAGTAGAGGAGGGTAGTGCAATTTTATTCATTAACCCTGCCAAAGTATCGCCGATTATTGCACGAAAATTAGAAAAAGATAAGGTGTCACTTCAGCCTTACGGTAATGTTTATACCTACCTCAGCTCACTAAGCGTCAAACAAGCTTTGCTCATTGATGCCGATACAATAAACTATCGTATTTACGGAAGTATCGCTTCGTCAAACATTATTCAAGGAGCAAATATTCCGCTACAGCTAAAGGCTATCAAAAACGAAACGGAAATGAAACACATCCGCAACGTAATGGTGAAAGATGGTGTGGCATTAGTCAAAGCATTTCGTTGGTTGGAGGCAAAAGTTGCAAATGGCGGCACTACCGACGAGGTGACGATTGCCGAAAAAATTGCCGAATGTCGGGCGCAACAGATAGATTATTTTGGCGAAAGTTTCAATGCCATAATCGGCTACAAAGGCAACGGCGCAATTATCCATTACCATGCAGCGAAGGCTACTTGTGCTACGGTTAAGCGAGAAGGGATACTGCTGCTGGATTCTGGCGGGCAGTATCACGATGGCACTACCGATATTACGCGCACGATTTCGTTAGACGGCAAACCTACTGATGAGGAATGTCGCAATTATACACTTGTGCTCAAAGGGCATATCGCATTGGCTAATTTGGTGTTTCCTGCAGGTACGCGAGGTGTACAGATGGATGTATTGGCAAGAATGTTCTTGTGGAAGCAAGGGCTTAATTTTTTGCATGGAGTAGGACACGGTGTTGGCTTTTTTATGAACGTTCACGAGCCTCCACAAGGTTTCATTGCCGGATTAGGTGTGCGCGGCACCACCGTAATGCAGGTAGGGATGCTAACATCAAACGAACCGGGTTTTTATAAAACGAATGAATACGGTATCCGTATCGAAAACTTGGTGCTTTGCGTAGAGCACGACAAAACTGAGTATGGCGAATTTCTGAAATTTGAAACGGTTACGCTGTTTCCGATAGATACTACTTTGGTGAAAAAAGCACTACTGACTAAAGAAGAAAAAGATTGGCTGAATAATTATCACAAGGTAGTGTACCGCAAACTGTCGCCAAAATTAAATGCTGACGAAAAGGCGTGGCTCAAAGAAAAATGCAAAAAAGTATGATGTTGTTTTTAGTACATTTTTTATATATTACTTAGCGTTTTTAAAAATAATATTTTTTAAATATTGACACGTCCAACTGTGTCCTGTAGCTGTGTCCGGCTGCGTTATTCATCATGGCACATATACTGCACCACCGACGCTATCGTGCGATGCGCCAGTTGCAACGTGCAGCACATTCGGGATGCGTTCCATACGTAGCACACCCATCAAGCCCATCAATATTGCTTCTTTGAATTGGGTGAGTAATAAATCAGGGGCGACAATTTTTACAGGAAGAATTTTATTGACATACTTTTGGCTGCACGACAACAGAAAATCGTTGAGCGCACCACCGCCCGTAGCAATCATAGAGGCATCTGTGAGTTGTAACTGCTCCTTTGAGATAATCCTTTTTACGGCTAATGCCAATTGATACCCAAAGTGCTCGCAGAAGGTGCGGAGTTTGTTTTGCACGCTACAGTTAGCGGTAGCGACAATCGGGATAAAATGCTCCTTAATCCATTGATTATCAATAGATTTGGGATAATTTTTATGATAATAATCAACACTATTTAAACGGCTGAACAGGTCGCTGTCTACTTGTCCCGTAGCGGCAATATTGCCTTTGTCGTCATACGATTTGCCAAGTTGTTGTGCCAACCAATTTAATACCTGATTAGCAGGGGCTACATCAAAAGCAGCAACTTTATCATCAGTAATGCAGGTGATATTGGCGATGCCACCAATGTTTAAACAAAAAGTGTGGTCAGAAAACAACAGTTTATCTGCCAACGGAGCAAGCGGCGTACCTTGTCCGCCCAATGCAATATCGGTATTCCTAAAATCGCAAATAGTTGTGATACCGGTAGTGGCGGCGATGCTGCCACCATCACCAATTTGGCAAGTAAACCCTTGCTGCGGATGATGAAAAACGGTGTGCCCGTGCGAAGCAATAAAATCTGGGTGGTAGTTTTTTTGCTTCAAAAAGGTATTAACGATAGCACCCATATATCGCCCGAAATCGGCGTGTGTTTGCCACAATGTTTTTGCATCAGCGTTTGGCAATGCTTGTAGCCGTTGTACCCAATTATCTTTAAATTCAACTGTTTCGGCGGCGAGCAAATCCCACTTTGCTAAAATATTATTTAAGGATAAAGTATCGCCTTGATGTGTTATTTGAAACCGGACTAATGCTATATCCAGTCCATCCAATGAGCTGCCGGACATTAACCCTAAGGCGATATAATTTTTTTTATACATAATGTACACAAATTGTTATTGGTAAATACTGGTGATAAGTGGCGCGCATATTTTTAAAATAACTCTGCGCTTCAATTTCATGGTTGGAGTGAGTTCAGCCTCTGAACCATCGGCCTTGGTGGCTTCCCAAGGTTGCGCTACGAGGGTAAATTTTTTAATTTGTTCAACATGATTTAAGTCAGAATTCAGTTTGTCAATAATTTGTTGATAGCGTTGTTGTACGCGACTATCTTGCAGTATGTCTTTTCGCTCGCCAGTAATTTCATTTTTAGTACACCAATCCTCCAATGCTTCGTAGGCGGGCACTATCAGAGCGGCGGTAAATTTTTGCCCATCGCCAATAACCATCGCTTGGTCAATGAGATAATTTTCTTTTAACTTGCCTTCAATAGGTGCCGGCGCAACATACTTACCGCCAGATGTTTTGAGCAGCTCTTTTTTGCGATCAGTTATTTTAAGATAAAAATTATCGCCACCAGCAGGAATGAGCGTGCCAATATCGCCGGTACACAGCCAAGTTTTGCCATCAATAATGCGCAAGGTGTTCTGGGTTTCTTCCGGTTTGTTATAATAACCAACCATGATGTTGTCGCCTGCGGCTAACACCTCGCCTTCGCCGGGTCCATAAGCATTATCAAGTGTATCAATCATTATCTCCACGCCACTAACGGGGAGTCCTACAGTACCTAATTTTGCGCCACCTTTTGTAAACCTGTTAATAGTAATGCCAGGTGAGGATTCTGTCAATCCGTACCCTTCTCGAACGGGAATATTTGCAAAAGAAAAAATGCGAGCTATTTTTACCGGACACTGCGAGGCTCCCGTGATGATGCCTTTAACGTTGCCACCCAAAGCCTCGCGCCATTTACTGAATATGAGCTTGTCGGCAATCTTTACTTTTATAGCTTCCCAACCGCTGTATGTTTTGTCGTATTCATAACTGTCCGCCAGCGATAATGCCCAAAAGAATAAGGAGCGTTTGATGCCTGTTAGCCCTAACCCTTTCGCATAAATTTTGTCATATACTTTTTCTAATAAACGCGGCACGGTAGTGAAGAAGTGCGGTTGCACGGCTTTTAAATCGGCGGCAATATTGTCAATAGCTACAAAATGCACACTCAACGAAAAATACATATACGCATACGATGCTGCACGTTCGAAGATATGACAAACGGGTAAAAAGCTCAATACTTTATCGTAAGGTTGCAAAGGTAGTAGTTCGCATACGCCCATCACGCTGGTGAGAATATTGTGATGCGTTAGTACGACACCTTTCGGGAATCCGGTGGTGCCCGAAGTATAGATAATCGTAACAACATCGGTAGGCTGTATGGCATCCACCAATGCCTGTGTGTTGATAGTTGCTTCCGTTTGTTTTAGGTCTTCCCAATGTGGAACATCCGGTTGCTTATCAAAAGTAAAAATCGCTTCGAGTGAGTGTATCTCCGGTTGGATGGAGCTTATCTTGTTGTATAACTCTTCGCTGCCCACAAAGCAATAACGGACAGTAGCATCGTTAAAAATATACTTGTATTCATTTATGCTAATGGTAGGATATACGGGTACAGAAATTGCTCCTACTTGCTGCAACGCCAAATCTATGATGCACCATTCTACTCTATTCTGAGGAGCAATGATGGCGACTTTATCTTGTGGTTTTAGTCCTAATTGCAACAATCCGTTTGTAAGTGCCTTTGCCTGTGTAATTATCTCTTGCGTACTGTAAAATGTCCATTGATTATTGAGGTTGTGTCCCATAGATTTTTCCATGGGTGCGGTTTGTAATTGGTGGTGAATACAATCGAAAAGACGTGTAACCTTCATAGTTGCTTCAGTTTTAGATATTTTGATGTGCTGAAAATACAATACATCCCTTGATTGTCCAAATATCTTTGATTAAATACCAAGATTATAAAAAAATATCATGATACCTCATAATATGTGACAAATTATTGATACATAGACTTCTTAGTAGTCACTTTAGTATCATTAAATGTTTGTTTTGTATAGTTATTAGATAATTTTTGCATCAAATAAACAAGTAAACATTTGATATAAACAACTTTTTTTGAAATACTATATGTCAAGTTTCACAACGTTGTTGATGGTTCTTCCATTCCTTTTGGCTCAGTGAAGGCGTAGCCGAAACTGAGCCAAAAGGAATGGAAGGTAAATAAATTGATTATTTTTGTTTCACCACAAATAAA
>JAGOHC010000018.1 GCA_017996375.1 Saprospiraceae bacterium
GCGTATGCTCCGATGATTTTCCTTTGGGGATAGATAGCGATTGCCATGCCGCGCCTCTGATGGTTTTCGCAATGTACACCATCTGCCCAACATGATATGCATAATGCGCCAACTGTCGGTTGATAGCTTCTGTTACGTTCTGTGCTTGTTGCCGTATGGTTATTGTTTTCAATAAATCCTCTGATGTGAACGATGTCAATGTTTGAAACAAGCAACTCCAGCCTTTTTCCCACCTTTCCGACACTTGTACTCTTGTTAACGCATTCTCTTCAAACTCTGTATCGCGGTGTCGCCATGTTTTCTCGCCATCGGTTGTCAGAAAATCTGTCCATCGCGAAAGCATATTCCCCGAAAGGTGTTGCACAATTATCGCAATGGTATTAGCATCTTCTCCATACTGAATGTGTAATTCATCATCGCTTAGTTGTGCCATTGCTTTTTCTCCTAACGATTTGTAGTATTTAAATAAATCGGTGACATTTGATAAATACACCATTGCTAAATCAGTTTGTGCATCCATAAATTTACATTTTTTCAATATTAAAAGCGAAAGATAACAACTCTCTCAACTTTTTCTGAAAAACATGGTTAAATAGTGGCACTTTTAAGCTGCGAAAATTGTTAGTTAATCGTTAATGATATGTAAACAGTCGCGCTCCCCACACTTATACATACAGAAGTTACGTTAGTTAGCAACAAATAAAATTATAGTCATGAGCCAATACCTATCATCATTAGGGTTGCTCTTGCTTTTTTTCTTTAATTGGAATAACAGCACACAGCAAGAGATGAGTACAATCATTAAGCAACCTGCACAAGCTACTGTCGGATATGGCAGTTGCGACTATTCGTTCAAAAGGTTTACTACTACTGACAATTACCAAACCGAAACGGGGTATTTCTTGTATGAACCTGTAGATTTTCCGGCAAACGTCAAAGCAAATGTTGTCGTGTTCATGCACGGATACGGCGCAATTAACCCTATGGTATATGGTAAATGGATTAAACACTTAGTAGGGAATGGCAACATCGTTATTTTTCCTCGATACCAACGTAACATACTGGCACCAGCTGCTGATTTGTTTCCTATTAATGCGGCAACAGCAATTAAAAATGCTATAGCAGAATTGGTGAGCGATAGTAATAAACATGTTCAACCTAACTTAGAAAATATCACTTTTATAGGGCATTCCTATGGCGGTGCTACGGCCGCAAATTTGGCTGTAAGTTATCGCGAATATGAAATTCCAAAACCTAAAGCGGTAATGCTTTGCCAACCTGGTACGGGACCCTTAAAAGGAGGTCGTTTGGATAGCTACGAAGCAATGGATAGCGATATCAACTTGGTGGTAATTGTGGGTGAACAGGACTACATCGTTGGCGATGAAATGGGTACGCGTGTTTTTATGACAGCAAAAAATATATTAAACAAAATATTTATTCGTCATGTATCAGACAGCTACGGCAGTCCGGCAATAACAGCTATGCACAGTGAGCCGTATTGTATGGATGCAGATTTGGACAATGGCTATCGCAATTATACTTTTTGGCGAGCGTCGCGTACCTCAAAGGTGGATGTAATAGATTATAACGGCTATTGGAAAATCGCAGATGCGTTGATGGATTGTACTTTTGGCAGCTTGCATTGCGACCAAGTTTTTAGCCCCAATACCCCACTAAAAAATCTTGGGCATTGGAGCGACGGTACAGCAATAAAACCAATGCAAGTTTATGTAATGAATCCTTCGTCTTAATTTTTATGAAAGACCTGCTGCTGCCATCGCCCATCATACAACTTAACTCGGCATTATTAACCGAGCTTGAAATTACGCTTTATGTGAAACGTGATGACTTGATTCATCCTGATTATGGTGGCAATAAATGGCGAAAGTGGCAACACAACCTTGCTGCAGCTCAGGCAGCCAACAAAAATATTCTACTCACTTTTGGAGGGGCGTTTTCCAATCACTTAGCAGCAACGGCAGCAGTTGCACAGGCAAATGGTTTTCAGAGTATTGGCATCGTCAGAGGTACTGAACCTACGTTTCTTTCTCCCACGCTACAATTCGCCCAATCGAAAGGGATGCAGTTGCAATTTGCGGGTTATACTCCTTTTCACGAACAACTTTTTATACAATTCGAGCAACAATATCCCGATGCCTACTCCGTACCAATGGGCGGAGCTAATCAACTCGGTGTACTGGGCTGTAAAGATATTGTTGAGGAGGTACGGATGCAACTTCCGGCATTACCGGATATTTTTTGTGTAGCAGCCGGTACCGGCACTACCGCAGCAGGCATGATAAGCGCATTACAAAGTAAAGCGGACGTATGGATATTTCCCGCTCTAAAAGGTACGTTTATGCAAAAAGCAGTTGAACATTTTTTACCTACCACTGCCCTATCTCTCTACAAAGTTTGGGAAGATTATCACTTCGGCGGCTACGCCAAAACCACACCAGAATTGCTCAATTTCATCAAGCGATTCTATCAACTATATAATATTCCGTTAGATAAAGTTTATACCGCAAAAATGCTGTTTGGTGTGTTTGATTTGATTAAAAAAAACTGCTTGCCAAGAGGCAGCACCATCATGGTAATACATACTGGCGGATTGCAAGGCAATGCAACTATGCACAACCATAAACAATTTATTTTTTAACGTTTATAAACTGCTTTGGGCAAGTTGAAATACTTCGTTTGCATAGTATCCGTATTAATAATTTTGAAGTTGGAGAGAAAGAAGTTAGGCTTATCTAAATAGTTTATAAAAGCGGAACAATCTGTACACACCAAAATTGTTTTGGCGCTATCGCGGTGCTGCAATGAAGATAATAACAACGTTTCGTAGGGTACACCCCAATCAAAAATTAATGTGTTAAGTTGTTGTTGTGAAGGTTGTAAAATTTGTTTTGGCACGTGGTTTACGTTCAAAGAATGTTGCAAAAATGAAAGCCGTTGTGTGTAGGTTTGATGCGTTTGAGCAATATCAAAAAGGCGTTGAGCAATAATTAACACACCAAGATAAAAAGCTATTTTTGAAAAACGAATATTCGGCAACACATCCCAAATAAAGGGTACGCAAATAAAAATGGCAATAGGCATGTAATTCACCTCAGCATATACCTTGTAGGTTTGGTTAGGCGATGATATATTTAACAACATGATGTAACCCGCTGTAAATGAAAGCATTAAAATACATTTTAAAAATTGCTTTCGCAAAACATAACTGCCAGCTGTGATGAATAAAATTATCGGTAACCAAAAAAACTGCGGAAGATATTGAAATATAAATTTTTGATTACTCTTCAACACGCTATAATCTGGGAAGTATCGAACGAGGTTGGCAAAAAAGGTTGCATATTTTTGGTTATCGTACCAGTTGCCATGAAAAATACTTTTTAAGATAGCGACTACTACCAATACTAATAATATGTAATACGTTGCCGATTGGTTTCGAGGAAGCGAATTATCAAACAAAAAAAATATCCACAAAAATATAAACGGAAAGATGATTAACGGATGATAATATACCAATGAAATAATGCACAAACCAGCTATGCCGAATTCCCAAATCCCTCTGTGCTGCAACTGCAACCACCAACCAAAAAATAATAGTAAAAATGCCAGTCCTTGCTGTAACTCTGATGTTGTCCAATAGAACCCGTTGGCGGAAGCCATTGTAAATAACGCCACTAACACCCAAGCTAACTTGAGCTGTCCAAGGCGTTCGACAAGCAAAATGTAAATAAAAAGGTAAACAAAAATAAAAGAAACGGAATACGCCATCAGTACCATAAACAATGGCAGATTGCACTTTATAGCTAAAAGCGGCAAGGCTTGCACCAATGCAGCGCCGTATCTATCCACTTGCCAAGCAAACGTACCACTCTGAATCATCAAGCAAGTTTGATAAGCAATATCTACAAAAAGCGTCCGCTCTCGAAAAAAGTAAACTGCCAATATCAACAACACTACCCAAACTATATAGCCGGCAATACGCCAAAACAGTTTAGGTTGCAAAGTACTCATTTATGCTTTCGCGTTGGCAAATTGTTGCATCAAATCGGCTAAGGCTGCTGCACTTTCGTATGGTAATGCATTGTAGGTTGAAGCACGGAAACCGCCCACCGAGCGATGCCCTTTCAAGCCTACCATATTGTTTTCTTTACAAAGGTTCATAAACTCTCCTTCTAAATCTTTGTACTGCTCTTGCATGACGAAACAAATATTCATAAGCGAGCGGTCTTCAACAGCTACCGTACCTTTAAACAATGGATTAGCATCAATTTCGTCATAAATAACTTTTGCTTTCGCAATATTTCGTTGTTCGATTATCGGCAATCCACCCATTTCGTTTATCCAACGCATCACTAACATCGAAACGTAAATCGGGAATACCGGTGGTGTATTATGCATAGAGCCGTCTTTGATGTGCGTTTCATAATTGAGCATAAGCGGTATATAGCGCTTGACTCTGCCGAGCATATCCTTACGGATTATGACTAAGGTGACACCTGCGGGTCCCATGTTTTTTTGTGCGCCAGCGTATATCATTCCAAATTTGTCAATCGGTATCGGGCGACTGAAAATATCCGAACTCATATCACAAACTATCGGAACATTTACATCCGGAAAGACATGAAGTTGTGTACCATAAATTGTATTATTACTCGTCAAATGCAGGTACTTTGCATCGGCGGGAATGGTAAAGTTTTTAGGTATATGTGTATAATTATCATCTTTGGATGATGCCACTACTGCCACATTGCCGAATGCTTTTGCTTCTTTAATTGCTTTATTTGCCCAAACGCCAGTATCAGTATAAGCTGCGGTCTCGTCATCATCCAGCAAGTTCATGGCGTGCATAAAAAACTGTGTGCTCGCACCACCAGCAAGGAATAAGACGTGATAGTCGTCATTCAAGTTTAATAAAGATTTTACCAACTCGCACGATTCGTTCATCACTGCTTCAAATGGTGCGGTGCGGTGCGAAATTTCGAGAATAGAAAGCCCCGAGCCATTAAAATCTAAGACAGCTTGGGCAGCTTGCTGAAAAACTTGTTTGGGTAGGATGGAAGGACCGGCACTAAAATTATGTTTCATTGTTCTGAAAATAGATTTGGTAAAATGATGCACAAAGGTAGTGTTTGTTCGTGTAAATTCAATACATTTGTTATATGCGATTCCAATTAATTCTCGTTTTTATATGCTTGCAATGTGGGTTGTTTGCACAGCGATATGCTATTGAAACACAACTTCAAGTCGGTAGAATATTGCGGCATACACCCAAGCTCACTTTTATCATTCCCGAACGAAGTTGGGGGATATTCTGCAATTACAAGTGGCAATATTTTGATAAAAATGATCACACGGTGAGGCTACGTTGGCAGCAGCAACCAGAATTTGGTTTGGCGGCAACCTACTTCAACTTAGGCAACGATACATTAGGGCAAGCATGGAGTATCGTCCCAAACATCCGTATCCCGATATTTAGTAGTAATAATTTTTATACCGATTTTCAATTAGGAACAGGCATTGCCTTCATCACTAATCCCTACAACGAGTTGCAAAACCCGCAAAACAACGCTATTGGGTCGCATTTTAATAACACTACATTTTTTCAACTATTATTTAATTATCGCTACTCCGAAAAATTGCTTTTTCACGCTGGCGCAAGCCTGACGCACTACTCCAACGGTGGCATGCAACTGCCCAATTTTGGGCTGAACATTTCGACAATAAATTTTGGTGCTCAATACTTGGTAGTTAAAAAAAACATTCCCGAAAAATATTTAACACAACAAGTTGCTAGGCAAAACCGCTGGGGCGGGATGGCGCAAGGAGGAATTGCATTACGCGAACTAATTGGTATTGGAGGTCCGAAATATCCGTATTACATCGCTGCATTTGCCACAACATTTGAAACTTTTAGAGAGCAAAAAATTTATTTGGGTGGCGAGTATGAATTCAGCAAAGGCGTGTATGCGTTTGGATTATACAACCGTAACTTTGGCGATGAGGCTGCTGCGCGGAGAGGCGCATCGCGCTATTCGGCATTTCTGGGCTACGAATGGCGTGTGCGAAGGGTTGGCATTTTTTTACAAACGGGTTATTACATCAATCATCAAACAGCCTTTTTGCTACCGACATTTTATAACAAACTCAACCTTCGGTATTACCTCCCGCTACAGAAAAATATATGCTTGTTTACTGGCATATCGTTAAAAGCCCACGCCATCACTGCCGAGCATATTTCACTATGTGGGGGAGTTAGCTTTTAGACCTCTTTCAAATGTAGGTGCTTATGCATATCTTTGCAATTAAATCTATTCGCAAAATTTTGGTAAAAATGGAATCCGTAAAACAACGCCAGGTAGGAGAACTTATCAAACGCCACCTAAGTATCACGTTACAACAGGAAGGCACTTATATTTATGGAGCAACTCCGTTAGTATCAGTTTCGGAGGTGAAAATGTCCCCCGATTTTTCATTGGCAAAAATTTATATCAGCGTTTATAACGTCGAAGATAAACAAACCGTTATTTTAGAATTGGAAGTGAACAACACCCGTATTCGACAACTGTTGGCGGCACGCATCAAAAACCAAGTGCGCCGCATACCTGAAATAGCATTTTATTTGGATGACACTTTGGATGAAATGTATCGGGTAGATGCCTTGATGAAACGACTACACGATGAAGGACAAATGGGTAACGATGATATCACCGATACTACAGATGGTGAGTATATTCGCTAATAATATTTTTCTAATACCTCCGTTAAATCCTCCATCGAAATATCATAGTATAACTTGCCTTCGTACGCATAGGATATGCTGCCGCGCTCTTCTGAAGTAATCAATGCTACTACATTGGCACTTTCTGTAACGCCTACCGCAGCGCGATGGCGCAACCCTACATTTTGCGGAAGCTCCTCGCTATCCGAAACAGGCAGAATACAACTCGCCAGATGAATTTTATTTTGGTAAATAATAACTGCGCCGTCATGCAACGGACTATCTTTTGCAAAGATACTTTCTAACAACGGTGTACTGATGTTGCCATCTATCACCACGCCAGTAGCATTAAAACTTTGCAGGTTGAGGTCGGCGGATAGAACCACCAACGAACCTATTTTTTGATTTGCTAATTTAATTAATACTTGCCGAATAGCTTGTAAATCTACTTGTCGTTTTTCATTAAAACTAAACCGTTGGTCGAATAGATGACTAAGAAACTGCGCTCTACCTTTTAGGGTTGTGTTGCCAAGCAGTAGTAAAAATCGGCGCACTTCCGGTTGAAAAATGATGACAATAATAATTACCCCTACACTGACGAATTGCCCCAACAATGTAGAAAGCAAATCCATCTTCAATAACCTCACCAACCACCATACGGCATATAGCAAAACAACGCCAATAAATATATTAAAAGCAATACTACCGCGTAATAGTTTGAAAATGTGATAGATAAGATAGCCCACTACTAAAATATCTATTACATCCCAAATACGTATCGAAAAAATTGCTTCCATATTTTAAACCTTCAAACAAAAAAACTGCAAGCCTATAAGCCGGATTCTGTGTTTTGCTTACGCAAAATTTCTATCATTTATCTTAGCGAAATGTCGCCAATTCGCTTTAGCTGCCTACCCCCTCCAACTCGCCGATTGGCGACCAAAACGAGCAGTTTAAGCTCCTGAAAGAGATTGGAGTGTACATGGCATTTCAACCCACAAGGTTTATCCGCACTTATGTTTGCACATTGGTACCGGGTGCTCTTACCACCCATTTTCACCCTTACCACCGCAGGGCGATGGCGGTTATTTTCTGTGACCCTTTCTGTGTTATACCAAAGTATAACCCTACCCGTTAGGTAGTGTGGTGCTCAGCGTTGTCCGGACTTTCCTCTCCGTTACAGAGCGATAGAACAACTTGCAGTTATCTTTTATCGTACAAAGTTAAAACAATATTTATTAAATATAGGTTGGTTGGACAATAGCTTTATTTTATCTATTACTTATACCATCTTAATTTTCTTGTCACCCCTTAGTTTTAGTTTACTTATTGCTTTTTTAGCTCATTGCTCACTTCTTTTGTGCTTTTTACTTCTTCCTTTAGTGCTGCAAATATATCTGCTAAGGTTGGATGTTCCGTTGATTCATAAATGGTTGTTTCTATAGCTTTTTCGAGGTAGCTTTTACGCTCTTCGTTCATCGGATGGGTACTCAAAAAAGCAGGGATTGTACTGTCGCTTTCGCTGTCTAAGCGTTCTATTAAATGTAAAATACCTTGAGGATCAATTCTATTTTTTTGTAATAATATCAGTCCTTCTATATCTGCTTCTCTCTCAAATTGCCGCGAAAACGAGAGTTCCTGTAAGTTATTTACGTTATCGCCGATGATTGCCATAATACCATTTACATCACCCAACAATGCCGAAATTAATAGATAGTTGGATAAGTTGCGGCAGAGTAGTTTCAAAGAATGTCTGTTATTGATGTGGGCTGCTTCGTGCCCGATTAATGCTGCTAATTCATCATATTTTTTCATCTTGTCTATAATGCCACTGAACACCACAATATTACCATCAGGTAAAGCGAAAGCATTGATAGTTTCGGAATGAATGACTGTGAAATTTAGTGGTTTGCGCCTTTCTAAATTTAGTTGCGCTGTAAATTGTTTTAGCAACGCTGTTTTTGCCGTATCCACTTCGTTACTCGCTATATACTGACTATAAAATGTTTGCCCTATTTTATCATCGAAGCTATCCGGTATAAGTGCTACTGCGCGAGCGGCTGCCCATGGCACTACTAAGAAATATAATAACCCGACAAAAGCTAATATACCTAAACCAATAGCTATGTGCCCCCAAAACCCAAGATTGATAAGCCGCTGATACCAGCTTTCTCTGTGAGTTGATTTTAGGGTATTTCGCAAAGATTGAATAAATGCTTGGTCGGATATTTTGACAAATTCCATAGTGTCGTTGCCACAATGCAGATGAATAACATCGCCGATAGTATCTAAATGAATATCATTCAATCGCCACATAGATGCACCATTGACGGGTTTGTCAAAATTGATTTGCAGGTTAATATCGTTTAATGTTATGCCGATAGGGTGTGGTATTGCTGTAACGCCATCATAGTATATTCCGGTGGTTGCCATGGTTATATTATTAGGTCGGTATCAAAGAAATCAACCAAGTCTTCGCCAGTAGCATCTTTGTATGATTCCTCAGTCTGTGAGATGGTATTCATATCAATATCTCCATCCATATAAATAGAACCTATTATATATTTCATAGTGCGTGTAACAACCCAAGGGTAGCCTAAGCCTAAAGTAAAAATCAAAATAAATATGTTTGCCAAAATAAGTTTGAAAAAACCGCCGCCGGTTGCTACTGATTGTAATTGTATGGAATCATTACCTTTGTGCAGTGTTATGTTATTTACGTAGTAGGCAAACATATCTTTTTGCCACCAAGGAAAATATAACCCCAATGTGATGATGGTAAGTAAATATCCTTTTATGATAATCCATAAATACTCTCCTCCTTTTCCGTGTGATTCAAAATCTACATTTCCCAATCGGCTATTGCCGACCAAATAATTTCGCATATCAATAGCCAGCCATGCACCATAAATGCCAAATGTTAAAGCAGTAAATAATAAACCTTTGAAATAAATATCCATCAGTTGGCTGCGCTCGCCACGATAGCCCATGCGGATGCCTCGCCACGTTGTCCGCGATAAGCGATACCGATATGCACCATGTAGTGCAAATGGAATAATTGCGATAAAACTAAGGTAGATAAAAATTATGCCCATAGTGGGAAACCCAATTGATATTATCAAAAAGGCGATGGCGAATATTGCTGCAAATAACAATAATACTTTTATAAAGCCCTTGAACATCTCTTTGCCCGTACCCTGAAAGGTAAACGGTTCATCTTGCAAGGTAGTGTTTCCGTAAAGAAATTGTAGATGATTGACTTTTGCCCACGGGTAGTACAAACCAAGTGTTAGTACCATAAACAACCAATTAACGATGAAGATACCGAAGTATTCGCTGCCCGCTCCATTAAATTTGAGCTTGTATGTTTGTGGCTGCCGTTGAAATGATTCCATGTTTATTGTTTTGATTGGTGACGTTGTGTTTCGCCGATGCTTTAACAATAAAGATAGTATAAAATGGCAAATAACAATAAATATTGCTTCCTAATTTTTAACTCATCATTTTCATTTTGAGGAGTTCACCGAGTTGTGTGAAGGCATCGCGCCATGCTTCAGAAGCAAAAACCCAACTGCCTGCTTTTAGCCCTTGTAACATGGAAAAATACACGTTTTGCGATTGCCAAATGTCCAATTCAACGCCAGTATCTTGCATAATACGCAAGATGCTATTAATATTTTGCACTTTCGTAATGGGTACATTGTTAAGTTCCAGTTCTTTTATTTCGCGGAAGATGCGCTCACTTGCAGTAAGGCGCAGCGACTGTTCGTTGATTACAGACACTTTCCATTTTTTTATTTCGTCAGCGTAACGTTGCAGACGCTCTATGTTAAGTTGTTCGCGCTCAAAGAAGTTGTGCATATCTGCATTAACAACTATTTGCACCACGTTTTTGTAAGCGTTCGGGATAGTAAAATTGCTCTGCAACATACTCGTCATGAGCTGGTAGTTGTTTTTGTATATATCACGTAGGGCAACCTCTGCTTCGTTGAAATTACGCAACATAACTTGCGTCATTACTTTCTGTTTTTCATCGTGGAAGAGGTGATTGATGCTGTATTTTTGTGTGCCAAAATAGGTTTGCATGATACCAATAACCTCGCCCAAATTTCCTTTATCAAATGCCTTGAAAATTTGCACTTGCATATCATCAAACTTTTCGCGCTCCAAATCTAAGGCGATATTACCAATTATGTTTTGTTGCCCTAAATACAATACAGCGAAGCTGAAGTCTTTTTCGGAAAGGGTAATTTGGGATTTCACCTTTGTTCTCCCTACTGCAAGGATGAAATTTCCAGCTTCTTTATTTTCATATAACTCGCTGGTAGCGATATAGTTAAAAAAGGTAAGCTGTTGCGGATAAGCCTCAAATAGTGAAGAAACTGCATAGTGCATCCCTACTCGCATCAAGTCTACACGTGCAGTGAGTACGTGTTTTTTGTAGCTATATGCGCCATCACTAAATACATTGCTGGGAGCTTGTGCCAATCGTTTGATAAAATCTTTTTGGTAATCAACGCCTGCCACCTGCTTGGCATATTCTACTGCGCGACAAGCATATTGCAAAATTTGATTAGTTTCGATGCCCGAAATTTCATCAAAAAACCAACCACAGCTCGTAAACATATAAATGGCATTTCGCTGCATTTCCATCAGGCGCAAGAGGGTTATTTTTTGCTCTTCAGTAAGTTTCTTTCTGCTATTTTCTTTTAAGAAATTTTCGATGCTTAAATCGGATCTATCTAAGATAACATCAATATACCCATTGCGAGCATCCCAAGGAGATTTGACAAATTTGGCACTTTCTTTTTCAAAGATTACGATGAGTTCATCGCGCAACCAATTCAATGCTTCGCGCAAGGGCTTTCGCCATTGTTGATTCCATTTTGGATGACCTCCGCTGCTACAACCACAATCGTTCTGCCAACGCTCTACGCCATGTACACAACTCCATGAGCTGTTTTCATGAATTAACACCTCCATTTGCGGTGGATGCAGTTCTGCATATTGGGCATAGTTTATTAAGGTTGCCAATTCTTTTTCTTCGATATAGGAAAGGCAGTCGGCAAGAGCCATTTCGCCGAAACGATGATGATGTCCGTAGCTTTCACCATCGGTTGCAATGTTCACTAATTCTACTTTTGGATCGGAAGAAAACGCATACACTAAGCGATGCGCTAAGGCTTTGCCGTTGTTGAGCAACCCATTGAATGCAACATCCTGCGCTACATCACCATTATAAAAAAATAAAATAATGCTTCTTCCACTCGGCAGTTTAAACAGGTAGGCGCGGCGTGTGTCAATACTATGCGTATATTCCCATTCTTTTGAACCTACCTTTCGAAATGCTTTTGCTTGGCGCGGTGCTAAGATGGTAAACTTAATGTCATTATCCACTAAAGTTTCGAGCGTAGCGGTATCTACGGCAGTTTCGGCAAGCCACATTCCTTCGGGCTTCCGTTTAAAGCGGTATTCAAAATCGCGAATACCCCACAACACTTGTGTTTCTTTATCGTTCTCATTTGCCAACGGTAGAATTACGTGGCTGTGTACTTGAGCCAATGCGTTGCCGTGGCCGCCATAAATTGTTTGGCTGATTTTGTCTGCCTCTAAAATGGCATTGTAGGTAGTTTTATCATTTTCTGCCATCCACGACAAGAGCGTGGGTCCGAAATTAAAACTAATTTTTGAGTAGTTGTTGATTATATTAATAATTGCTCCGGTACTATCCAAAACACGCGCAGATGCGTTGGGTGCATAACATTCAAAATTGATGCGGCTATTCCAATCGTGATAAGGATGGGCTGATTCTTGTTGTTCAACAACTTCTAACCATGCGTTTTCTCGTGGGGGCTGATAAAAATGCCCGTGTATGCAAATGTACTTCTTCTTGCTCATAATTAATCTTTATTACCTCCAAATCGCATATAAAGAGAAAAGGCAGAAAGCAGTTCGCAGTCGAAAGATACTTCATGCCTTTCATTTTAAAAAAAATTATTATCGGGTGGATTTATTTATCATCGCCAAAAAATGCGATAATACGGTCGGCTAATTCATAACCGATATTTTGTTGCGCTTCTAATGTAGATGCCCCAATGTGGGGCGATACGGATACTTTTGGATGATTCAACAACTCTACACGCGGTGTGGGTTCGTCTTCAAAAACATCCAAACCTACACCGGCGACCATATCTGAGCTTAACACATTGAGAAGTGCTTCTTCGTCTATTGTACCACCTCGTGCTGTATTGATTAAGTAACTACCTTTTTTTAGGATAGAGAGTTCTTCGACACCAATCACTGGTTTATCAGCAGATGGAATGTGTAAGGAAATGAAATCGCTTTCGCGCAATACGCGCTCTAAGGATTCTGTTTTGATGCGTAGAGAAAGACTTACATCATCGTTTTTAAATATGTTTAACCCAATGTTAGTTTCATTTATCATAATGTCGGTAGCAAGAATATTCATACCCAAACCAACACCAATACGCGCTACTTCTTGCCCGATGCGCCCGAAGCCAATAATACCTAAAGTTTTGCCGCGAAGCTGAACACCTTGCGAATAATTTTTTTTCAGTTTATCAAATTCTGAAGTTCCTTTACTTGGCATCTCACGATTTGACAAATGCAGGTTTCGCGCTAATGCAAAGATATGGGCAAATGCCAACTCTGCTACCGCTTTAGAAGATGATGCGGGTGTGTTCATTACCGTAATACCTTTCGATTGGGCATATTCAGCATCAATATTATCCAACCCTACGCCTCCGCGGGCAATAATTTTTAAGTTAGGGCAGACATCAATGACGTCTTTACGCACTTGAGTTGCGCTTCTTACTATGATAACATCGTAGGCTTTAAGCACCTTTGCCAATTCTTCTTGTGGTACTTTTTGTACATCTACTTGATAATTTGCTTCTTCAAGTAGCATTTTACCGTCAGGATGAATACCGTCAGTCACTAATATTTTAATCATAATTTATTGATTTTCAGTAAGATATGATATATAAAGTTCAAAAAAAATGAGGCTACTAAACGTTTTTGTTTAGCAGCCTCTGAAATATCCTTTTAGCTTAATTACTAAGCATTTTCTTCATCCTTTTTTTCTTCAGTTGCATTAGCAACATCATTTTGTTGTGGTAAATTATCTACAACTTCATCTGCGGCTACCGCCGTTTCTGTCGCTGTTTCTACAACATCCTCCACTATTGGTGTTTCTTCAACTACGGGAGCAGCAGGGGACGTTTCCACCACTTTTGCTTCGTATTTCTTCTTTCCACCGCGGCGCGTACGCTTGCGAGTTGCTTTATCTTTTGCCCCATTGGGGTTATAGATTTCGTTAAAATCTACAAACTCAATCATAGCAATTTCTGCACCATCACCTCTACGGAATCCAGTTTTGAGTACACGAACATAACCTCCAGGTCTTTCACCAATTTTAGCTGCAATTGTACCAAAAAGTTCTTTTACAGCTTCTTTACTTTGCAGGTAGCTGAATACCGTTCTACGCGAATGTGTTGTATTGTCTTTTGCTTTTGTCACTAATGGTTCGACGTACTTACGCAATGCTTTCGCTTTTGCTAAAGTGGTGTTGATACGCTTGTGTTCAATCAAAGCATTCGCCATATTTTTCAGCAACGCTTTTCTGTGGTCGGCTGTTCTGCCGAGATGGTTAAATTTATTACCGTGTCTCATGAATAGATGTTGTTAACTTCGCAACACCGCACACTAAAATATAGGTGCCGGTTTTTGCAATTATGATTAATGAATTATTAATTAGTTTTCTTCTAATTTATATTTTGATAAATCCATTCCAAAACTCAATCCTTTTTCTTGCAAAAGCTCTTCTATTTCTACGAGGGATTTTTTACCGAAGTTGCGGAACTTGAGTAACTCATGTGTATCGAAACGGACTAATTCGCCTAAGGAGTTGATTTTTGCAGCCTTCAAACAGTTGTAAGCACGGACGGACAAATCCAAATCTTCGAGCGATGTTTTGAGGAGTTTACGCATATATAATACGTGCTCGTCTACGATATTATCTTCACGACTGTTCGCATCATCGAATGAAATATTTTCATCGGTGATGAGCATTAGGTGTTTAATCAAAATTTTAGAAGCCTCCTTAACTGCTTCTTCAGGATGTATTGTTCCGTCAGTTTTGACCTCAATTGTTAGTTTTTCGTAGTCTGTTTTTTGCCCAACACGAGTATTGGAAACTTTATAGGCTACTTTCTTTATCGGTGTATAGATTGCATCAACTGGAATTAAGCCGATTGGTGCATCCTTTGGAAGGTTTTCGTCAGCTGGAACATAGCCGCGACCTTTAGTTACGGTAAGTTCTACTTCTAGGGTCACGAAAGGCTCCATTCTACAAAGCAACAAATCAGGGTTCATCACTTTAAATACATTGGTAAACTCTTCGATATCGCCAGCGCGAAATTCTTCTCTTCCGCTAATTGTTAAGTAGATGGTTTCTTGCGAGATTTCTTCGCCAACAATTAATTGCTTTAAGCGAATTTGTTTTAGATTGAGGATGATGTCAATAACATCTTCCACAACGCCACGTATTGTTGAAAACTCATGCTCGACACCTCCGATACGTACAGCTGAGATAGCAAAGCCATCTAACGATGATAACAAAACGCGTCTGAGCGAGTTGCCTATTGTTTGTCCGAAGCCAGGCTCTAATGGTTTGAACTCAAAAATGCCTTCAAAATCGGTTGATTTTTGAAGGGAAATTTTGTCTGGCGTCTGAAAATTAAGTATGGTCATATATAAAGCGGGATAGAGTGTTTGATTAGATATTAAAAAAAACGTACAAATATATGAATAAAATGTTGCATAGCTTCACAATTATGCAACATTTAGTTTCATTACTCATTACTTAGAGTACAATTCGACAATTAACTGCTCGTTAATTTTTTCCGGAATTTGTTCTCTATCAGGGAATGCGAGAAATACGCCTTCCATTTTATCAGGATTCCACTCTAACCACGGATGCTTTTTCACTTCTGTTTTAGAAGCTGCGTGTAACTTGATGTTTTCTATGCTTTGCGATTTACCTCTTACTGCAATCACATCGCCCGGGCGCAACTGCGCCGAAGGTACGTTTGTTACTACACCGTTTAAGGTAATGTGTTTGTGCGAAACCATCTGGCGAGCAGCGTCTCTTGATGTAGCTAAACCTAAGCGATATACGGTGTTATCCAAGCGTGCTTCTAAGAACTGAAGCAATACTGTGCCTGTTACACCACTTTTGCGGGCGGCATTTTCAAAAGTTTTTCTAAACTGACGCTCTAATATGCCGTAGGTATATTTCGCTTTTTGCTTTTCCATCAACTGGATAGCGTAGTCGGAACGTTGTTTTTTCTTTCTCGTCAAGCCGTGTTGCCCTGGCGGATATTTTCTTTTGTCAAAATCTTTATCAAAACCGTAAATAGCTTCGCCGAATGTTCTTGCTTTTTTAGTTTTCGGACCCGTGTATCTTGCCATTGTTGTTACTTGATTTAGCTTACTAAATGATTAAAAAATTGAATTAGACTCTTCTTCTTTTAGGCGGACGGCAGCCATTGTGTGGGATAGGCGTTACGTCACGAATAGTTGAAACTTTTATACCCGAAACATCTATTGCGCGTATAGCCGATTCACGACCTGAACCCGGACCTTTCACAAATACCTCCGCTGTTCTCATACCTGCATCGTAAGCTACTTTTGCGGCATCAGACGCGGCGAGTTGAGCTGCGTAAGGTGTATTCTTTTTTGAACCTTTGAATCCGGCTTTACCGGCAGATCCCCAAGAGATGACTTCACCTATTTTGTTTGTAATAGAAATGATAATGTTGTTGAATGTTGCCGAGATGTACACTACACCCTCCGGCTCCACACGTACTTTTCTCTTTTTTACTTTTTTTGCTTTTGCCATAATATTAGGAGAAGAATTTTATCGTAAAATAATGTAACGAATAGGTTATAAATGTGATTACTTAGTTGCCTTCTTCTTGTTTGCAACGGTTTTACGTTTCCCTTTACGGGTACGTGCGTTGGTTTTAGTGCGTTGCCCTCTTAGCGGCAAGCCTTTACGGTGACGCAAGCCACGATAGCAAGCAATATCCATTAATCGTTTGATATTTAACTGAACTTCGGAGCGAAGCTCACCCATTGTCTTGTATTCGTCTTGGACGATACGCGTTATAGAACGGACGTTGTCATCGTTCCAATCGTTAACTTTTGTGTTTTCGTCAATACCAGATTTGGCTAAAATATTTTTTGCTGAAGTAGCGCCAATTCCGTAAATGTAAGTTAAAGCTATGATGCCACGTTTATTTCTTGGCAAATCAACACCTGCGATACGAGCCATAAAACTATTCGTTATTTTTTATTAAATGAATTAACCTTGTCTTTGTTTAAATTTAGGGTTTTTCTTGTTGATGACATAGAGCTTTCCTTTTCTGCGAATAATCTTGCAGTCTGCGGAACGCTTTTTAATAGATGCACGAACTTTCATATTTGTTTAATTATTTATAGCGATAGATAATTCTTCCTCTGGATAAATCGTAAGCGGACATTTCCACAGATACCTTATCGCCGGGTAAAATTCGGATGTAGTGCATTCGCATTTTGCCGGAGATGGTCGCCAATATGGTGTGGTCATTTTCTAATCGCACCTTAAACATAGCGTTGGACAAAGCCCCTTCAATTACTCCATCTTGTTTAATCAAGTCTTCTTTTGGCATACTTTAGTATAAATTGTATAATCCGTTTCTTAACTCAGTACAACCGATGATATTGCGATTGGTCTGAGGTTTGTATTTTTAACGATAGCTGCTTCAATAAAACTATGGTCTGACAAAATATCTGCTTTTTCTTTCGTTATTGTAATTGTATGCTCGAAATGTGCAGACGGCAATCTGTCTTTTGCATATATTGTCCACCCATCGTTTTCTTGCAATACATCTTTTTTGCCTAAATTCACCATTGGTTCTATGGCTATCACTAAGCCCTCGCGAAGTACTGTACCTTGCCCACGTTTACCGTAATTTGGTACTTCAGGTTCTTCGTGCATATCGCGTCCTAAACCATGCCCCACTAATTCACGCACGACACTATAACCGCAACTGCGTTCTATGTAGTCCTGTACAGCAAATCCAATATCGCCAATTCTTTTTCCGATAACTGCTGTATCAATGGCTTTATACAACGAATCGTTAGTGGCTACTAACATCCGCATGACGGTGTCAGAAATATCGCCGATTACAAACGAGTAGGCGGAATCTCCACAAAAGCCATTCATTTTCACGCCACAATCTATCGAAACTACGTCACCTTCTTTGAGTTCATTTTTTTTTGGTATGCCGTGTACGACTGCTTCGTTAATCGAAATGCAAAGTGAAGCGGGAAAGCCTCTGTATCCTTTGAATGCCGGCACAGCATTATGTGACCGTATAAAATCTTCTGCTACTTTATCTAATTGCGTACCTGTAACTCCTGGTTGTAACATACTTGCGACTTGCGCTAACGTTTTACAAACGAGGTGACAACTTTCGCGTATTAGTTCAATTTCCTCTTGTGTTTTATAGTAAATCATCCGTCAGTTTACAAAATATAATTACATCTCGCTTGTTATTCCTTGCATGGTGCTTCTTCCTTTTATCTGTCCAGACTGTACTAAGCCATCGTATTTTCTCATTAACAAATAGCTTTCAATCATTTGTAAGGTATCCAAAACAACACCTACCATGATTAGCAATGTTGTTCCACCGAAGAACATCGCAAATGTTTGATTGATACCAAATGCTGCTGCGAAAGCTGGAAGTATAGCGATGAGTCCTAAGAATACTGCACCAGGTAATGTGATGCGCGTAGTTACTGCGTCAATGTATTCTGCAGTATTTTCGCCAGGTTTTACACCTGGAATGAATGCGTTAGAACGCTTCAAATAGTCAGCATAATTTTTAGGATTCACCAACAAGGCTGTATAAACATAAGTCAATACCACTATCAACAAGAAGTACAATATATTGTATGTAATGGAGGTAAAGTCGTTAAAATGGCGCATCAAAGATGCCGAGATGCCAGTTACCTGTTCTCCACTGATAAATTGGAACAAGGTTGCTGGTAAGAACATCAATGCTTGTGCGAAGATTATTGGCATCACACCCGCCGCATTTACTTTTATTGGAATATAATCGCGATTGCCCGAATTAGGTAAGGAGGAATCAGACCTTCCTACCATTCGTTTGGCAAACTGCACTGGTATTTTCCGGACACCTTGTATGATTAATACGGTTGCCAAAACGACCAAAAACAACATAGCCATCTCAAAAACAAACACGATTGGGTTTTGTGCTTGAAATTCGTAGATGAACGCGCTTGGAAGACGAGCAATGATACCTGCCATGATGATGAGAGATACACCGTTACCAATTCCTTTATCAGTTATGCGTTCGCCGAGCCACATAGCAAACACCGTTCCAGTAGCTAATATTACCGTGCTGGTTAACCAGAACATCCCCAGAGATATTTTAGACGTATCTATTGCATTAATACTCTTCAGGTAGGTTAAGTAACCACTTGCTTGTACTAATGTGATTGCTACTGTTAAGAAGCGGGTAATCTGGTTTAATTTTTTTCTACCGGATTCTCCTTCATGCTGTTGAAGGCGTTGAAAATACGGTACCGCGAACCCCAAAAGCTGAACGATAATGGAGGCGGTGATGTAGGGCATTACCCCCAACGCAAATATGGACGCATTGTTAAATGCACCCCCAGTAAACACGTTAATCAACCCTAATAGGTCGTTAGACTTGGCTTGGTTGGATACGGATTGTAACACACTCGGGATGACACCGGGCAATACAACGTATGAGCCTAAGCGGAAGACAAAGAGGATTGCCAACGTGAGTAAAATTCTATTTCTCAGTTCCTCAATACTCCAAATGTTTCTAAGTGTTTCAATAAAATTTTTCATTCGTCAAATTTAAACAAGATTAATGCTTCCACCGTTTTCTTCAATCGCTTGTTTAGCTGTTGCGGAGCAAGCATGCGCTTGCAATGCTAGTTTCTTGCTTAGTTTTCCCTGTCCTAAAACTTTTACTTTATCTAAACGTGTTATGTAACCATTAGTTAACAAAACTGCCAAAGTTATTTCGTTAGTGTCTAACTTTTCTGCAATTTGGCTTAATCGGCTGAGGTTAAATGGCACATACTCCACTCTGTTTATATTTTTAAAGCCACGCTTTGGTAAGCGCATCTGAAGCGGCATCTGACCACCTTCAAAATGTCTTTTTGTTTTGAAACCTGAACGGGCTTTGTCTCCCTTATGACCACGAGTGGATGTCCCACCGTGCCCAGAACCTGTACCTCTACCGATTCTTTTTTCTTTTTTAACAGCTCCTTGTGCAGGTTTTAAATTATGCAGTTCCATTATTCAGACTATATTAATCTTTTGAAAATGATTTTAATTGCGAAAGTTATACGTTTTCGACCTTAACCAAGTGATGAACCACCTCTAACATACCCAATATTTGGGGCGTTACTTCGTGCTCAACGGTTTGGTGCATTTTTCGTAAACCTAATGCCTTGAGGGTATCTTTTTGTCTTTTCGGACGGTTGATACCGCTTTTTGTTTGTGTGATGGATAACTTCTTCATACTCTATTATGGTAGGATAATTAACCTTTAAATACTTTTTCTAAATCTATTGAACGTCTGCGAGCAACTTCCATAGGGCTACGCAATTTACTCAGCGCGTCTATGGTTGCTTTCACTACATTATGGGGGTTGGATGAGCCTTGTGATTTTGCCAAAACGTTGTGAATGCCAGCAACATCCAAAACTGCACGCATGGCACCGCCAGCGATAACGCCAGTACCGTCTGCTGCGGGTTTAATTAACACCTTCCCTGCGCCATATTTTCCTAATTGCTCATGCGGAATTGTTCCTTTATAAACGGGTACTTTTACCATATTTTTCTTGGCATCTTCTACTGCTTTAGAAATGGCTTCGGATACCTCTCTTGCTTTGCCCAATCCTTGACCGATAGAACCGTTACCGTCACCGACTACAACGATTGCTGCAAAACTGAAGGTTCTACCCCCTTTTGTTACCTTAGCAACACGGTTAAGTGCCACCAATTTATCTTTTAATTCCGTTTCGGAAGTTTTTACCCCTCCTCTGTTCGTATTATTTGACATTAGAAATAATATGTGTGTTTAGAAATTTAAACCATTTTCTCTTGCGCCATCTGCCAACGCTTTTACACGCCCGTGGTACAAATAACCGCTTCTATCAAAAACTAAAGATGAAAGATTTTTACCTTTAGCTCTGTCTGCTAACAGTTTGCCTACCGCTTTAGCTTGCTCTATTTTTGAGCCTGTATTCGGCACAGATGTTTCCTTAGATGAGGCTGCTGCGATGGTCTGCCCGCTAAGGTCGTCTATAATTTGGCAATAGATGTAGCGATTACTTCTGAAAACACTAATTCTTGGACGCTCCGCCGTGCCGGAAATTTTTTTTCTGATACGATTATGGATGCGTTTCTTGCTTTCTATTTTTGTTAGCTTCATAATTATTATGAAAATAATATTGTAATTAAAATTACTTTTTGGCTCCTGTTTTACCAGCCTTTCTTCTCAATATTTCACCCTTGAACTTGATACCCTTTCCTTTGTAAGGTTCAGGTTTTCTGAATGAGCGAATCTTTGCGGCAACCTGCCCAATTAACTGTTTATCAATACCTTCTAAACGAATGAGCGGTGCTTGTCCTTTTACGGTTTCTGTGGACACCTTGATTTCTTCGGGTATAGCAAAGTAAATTGGGTGAGAATATCCTATCACCAACTCCAAAAGATTGCCCGTGTTAGATATACGATAACCTACCCCTATTACTTCCATTTCTTTGGTGAAGCCTTTGGTAACACCCTCTACCATGCCGTTTGCTAAAGCTCTATACAGGCCATGTAGGGAGCGATGGCGAGGTTGGTTAGTTGGTCTATCTACGGTTAGTTGTCCGTCTTCCAATTTTAAAGCAATATCCGGGTCAATTTTTTGTATTAGTTTACCCTTCGGACCTTTGATGGTCAATATGTTGCCTTTATCAATCGTTACTTCTACGTTAGAAGGAACTTCGATAGGTGCTTTTCCAATTCTTGACATGGTCAATGAAAAATTTACACATTAATAAATATAACATAACACCTCTCCGCCAACATTCTCTTCACGAGCCTTTTTGTCGGTCATAATACCTTTGTTGGTAGAGATGATAGAAATGCCTAAACCATTGATAACTCTCGGCAGTTCCGTTACGTTTGAGAACTTACGCAATCCGGGACGACTCACGCGCTGCAACTCTCTTATCACAGGTTTTTTAGTTTGTGGGTCGTACTTCAAAGCTATTTTGATAACACCTTGATGGGTGGCATCATCGTCAAAAATATATTTTAGAATATATCCTTGTTCGTATAAGATTTCGGTAATGCGTTTTTTCACGTTAGAAGCAGGCACTTCAACAATTTTATGCCCTGCCATTTGTGCATTACGAATGCGTGTTAGATAATCTCCTATTGAGTCTGTTACTGCCATATATTATAAATATAATTTATGTCTTTAAAAAATTACCAGCTTGATTTTGTTACACCCGGTATTTTACCTTCTACCGCCATTTTGCGAAACATATTACGGCAAATACCAAAATCGCGGATATAGCCCTTAGGTCGCCCTGTCAGTTTACAGCGGTTATGAAGGCGCACCGCGGATGAGTTGCGCGGTAATTTGTCCAACTCATCATAGCGACCTTCTTCTTTAAGCTGAGCACGCACCTTTGCGTATTTTGCAACTAATCGCTCTCTTTTTCTTTCTCTTGCGATGATAGATTTTTTTGCCATATAAAGTTTAAACTATTAGTTTTTCTGATTTTTGAATGGAAGCCCTAAAGCCTTTAAAAGTGCTAACGCTTCAGCATCTGTTTGTGCGGTAGTGACAAATGTAATATCCATACCTAATATTTTGTTCACTTTGTCCATATCAATTTCAGGGAATATGATATGTTCCGTGATACCTAATGAATAATTACCTCTACCGTCAAAACTTTTATCGTTGATACCTTTGAAGTCGCGTACACGCGGTAGTGCTACCGATATGAAACGGTCAAGAAACTCATACATATGGTCATTACGTAATGTTACACGGGCACCGATGGGCATTCCTTCTCTCAATTTGAAGTTAGACACCGATGTTTTCGCTTTGGTAGCAACTGCCTTCTGACCAGCTATCAATGACAGTTCAGACAATGCAGCATCTACCATTTTTTTATCTTGTGTTGCATCGCCCAAGCCTTGGTTGATTGATATCTTCACCAAGCGAGGTACTTGCATTACTGATTTATACTGGAATTGCTCACGCAGTGCGCCAACAACTTCATTTTGATATTTTGTTCTTAATCGTGGTGTATAGCTCATGATTAATTATTTGATAATTTCTCCAGATTTTTTAGAATAACGCACTACTTTCCCGTCAACTTCTTTGCGACCAACGCGTGTAGGTTGGTTTTTGGCATCAAGCAACATCAAGTTAGAAATATGCAATGGAGCCGCAATTTGTTCAATACCGCCCTGTTGTGTTTCCGAAACGGGTTTTCTATGCTTAGTAACGAGGTTGACACCCTCTACAATGGCTCTGTTTTCGCGTGGAAAAACCTGAGCTACTTCACCCGACTGGCCTTTTGATGATCCAGCAATCACGATTACCTTATCGCCTTTTTTGATTCGTAACTTTGGAGCGAAGCGTGTTGTCTTATTTTTATTAGTAGCCATTTTAATTATAATGTTTAAAGCACTTCTGGCGCTAATGAAATAATTCTCATATAATCCTTATCGCGCAATTCGCGGGCAACTGGACCGAAGATACGTGTTCCACGTGGCTCGTCGGCGTTGTTCAAAAGCACACAGGCATTGTCATCGAAGCGAATATACGAGCCATCTTTGCGGCGTACCTCTTTGGTGGTACGAACAACTACTGCCTTCGAAACGCTTCCTTTTTTTACACCACCCGGGCTGGCTTGTTTTACGGATACTACAATTTTATCACCTAATGAAGCATAACGTCGTTTTGAGCCTCCTAACACGCGAATACATAACACTTCTTTTGCACCGCTATTATCTGCAACATTTAATCTTGATTCTTGCTGTAACATAAAAAATTATATTGAGAATTATATTTAAAATATATAATTTGTCCTTGCGATATTACTTCGCTTTTTCTAGTATTTCTAATAGTCTCCAACATTTATTTTTGCTGAGTGGGCGTGTTTCCATAATTTTTACTGTATCACCAATATTGCACTGGTTTGTTTCGTCATGCGCCATGAACTTCTTCGATTTTTTCACGAATTTGCCATAGATTGGGTGCATTAAACGGCGTTCAACGGTAACAACTATGGACTTATCCATTTTAGTGCTGGATACTACGCCAATTTTAGTTTTTCTTAAATTTCTTTCAGACATTGTTACGAATTGTAAAGGTCTTTAATTTGATATTACTTACGTCTTCTTGCTCTAATTTTAGAACGTTGCGCCAACTCGGCAGCTGACATTGCTTCGAGTTCTCGTCTGCGCTGCTCCGTTTTTATTCTGGCAATATCTCTACGCATTTCTTTGAGCTCATTCGGTGAACGCACACCTTTTACGCTTGCCTCAAAGCGCGTTTGCTGATACTGGAACTCATTTGCACCCAACTCGTCATTGAGTTGTGCAGATTCCATAGCTTTAAATTCTTGATATTTAGATGGCATCGTTAGTTAATTTAATTTTTTACCGTTTCGCCGGCGTAATCCGTGCGAACTATCGTTTTAGTTAATACGGGCAATTTCTGTGATGCTAAACGCAAGGCTTCTTTTGCAATTTCAAAAGGCACACCATCAACCTCGAACAAAATTCTGCCCGGTTTGATAGGCGCGACATAGTGATCTACAGCACCTTTCCCTTTACCCATACGCACCTCTAAAGGTTTTTTGGTGATGGGCTTATCTGGAAAGATACATATCCACACTTGTCCTTCACGTTTCATATAACGTGTAAGAGCAATACGAGCCGATTCTATCTGACGGCTTGTAATGAAGCCGGTTTCTACGGATTTCAACGCAAATGAGCCAAATGAGATAGTGCTGCCTTTGAAAGCAAGGCCTCTATTTCTGCCTTTTTGTTGTTTGCGATACTTAGTTCTTTTCGGTTGTAACATTGTTTATAAATTATCTTAGTTACACTAAATCTTTTCAGTTCAAAAATGTTAGGCTTTGTCTCTGCCGCCACCGCCTCTACGGTCGCCGCCACCGCCGCGTCTATCGTTGCCACCGCCTCTACGGTCGCCACCACCGCGTCTATCGTTGCCACCACCTCTACGGTCGCCACCACCGCGTCTATCGTTGCCACCACCTCTACGGTCGCCGCCGCGTCTGTCGCCTCTGTCGTTGCCGCTATTTCCTGCACCTGCTGAGGCTGCTTGTCCGATGTTTGCGAATAAATCTACTTTACCCAATACCTCACCTCTACAAATCCAAACTTTAATACCAATTTTACCATAAACTGTTTGCGCTTCTGCAATAGTGTAATCAATATCAGCGCGGAAGGTGTGTAATGGTGTACGTCCTTCTTTATACTCTTCAGAGCGAGCCATTTCTGCGCCGTTCAAACGACCAGATATGCGTACTTTTATACCTTCAGCACCCGCACGCATAGTAGCCTGAATAGCTGCTTTAATTGCGCGGCGATAGTTAATTCTGGATTCTATTTGCTTAGCGATAGATTCACCTACGATGGCTGCATCAATATCGGGTTTTCTGATTTCTTGGATATTTATCTGAACATCCTTACCGGTCAATTTCTTCAACTCCTCTTTAATCTTATCTACTTCAGCTCCACCCTTACCGATGATGATGCCCGGACGGGATGTGTGTATCGTGACGGTCACTCTTCTTAGATTACGCTCAATAATGATGCGTGCAATACCGCCTTTTTGGATACGCGCTCTCAGGTAGTTGCGAATTTTTTCGTCTTCAACTACGAAGTCTGCATATTCTTTGTCAGCGTACCAGACGGATTCCCAACCACGAATGATGCCTAAGCGATTACCAATTGGATTTATCTTTTGACCCATAATTATTTTTTAATAAAGTATTGTTCGTCAATTAAATTAAGCAGTAGTTGTTTCGTCAGCCAAAGGCTTCTTATTTTCAACTACCAATGTGATATGATTTGTACGCTTGCGAATTCTATGTGCTCTACCTTGTGGTGCTGGACGGAAACGCTTTAGTTGCGTTCCTTGGTCAGCGAAAGCTTTTTTAACGTACAAGTCAAAGTTATCAGAACTATTTTCAGTTTTATATTCCCAATTAGCTACTGCCGAAAGCAATGTTTTTTCTAACCATAAGGCTGCTTCTTTATTGGTATATTTTAAGATACCTAAGGCATCGCTTACTTTTTTACCACGGATATTGTCCACCACCAATCGCATTTTGCGAACAGACATTGGGCAATTTTTTAGTGACGCTACAGCTTCCATAATTATCTGTTAAAATTCTACTATTATTATAAATTATCTGTTTCCTGAGTGTCCTTTGAAGTTGCGTGTTGGCGAAAACTCTCCCAGCTTGTGCCCCACCATGTTTTCTGTTACGAACACTGGCACGAATGTTTTTCCATTATGCACAGCAATTGTTTCTCCAACCATATCGGGAACAATCATGGATGCTCTTGACCAAGTTTTGATAACCGTCTTCTTTTTAGAATCTTTCGACTTCAAAACCTTATCCATTAATTTATGGAAAACATAAGGTCCTTTTTTTAATGAACGTGGCATATATTATTATCCTTTTTTATTTCTTCTTGATATGATTAATGCGTTAGAGTGTTTCTTCCTGTTGCGCGTTTTGTAACCTTTAGCCGGCAAGCCTTTGCGGCTGCGTGGATGCCCGCCCGAAGCTCTACCTTCACCACCACCCATCGGGTGATCTACCGGATTCATTACTACACCTCTTACGCGAGGTCTTCTGCCGCGCCATCTGCTACGTCCAGCTTTTCCTAATACTTCCAATCCATGATCAGGGTTTGAAGCTTTGCCGATAGTTGCTTTGCACGTAAGTAACACCCTGCGAATTTCGCCGGAAGGCATCTTCAGTACCGCATAGCGTTCTTCGCGACCAACGAGTACAGCATAAGCACCCGCACTTCTCGCTAATGCTGCGCCTTTGCCGGGCTGCAACTCTATGGCGTGTACTTCCGCACCAAGTGGGACGTTTTTCAACAATAAGGCATTTCCTAAATCAGGTGCAACGTTATCACCGGCTTCTATGCGGTCACCAACTTTGATGCCGTTTGGTGCAATGATATATCTTTTCTCGCCATCAGCATATTCTATCAATGAAATGAATGACGTGCGATTCGGATCATACTCGACTGATTTTACTGTTCCAACAACACCTACTTTGTTGCGTTTGAAATCAATTACGCGGTATTTTTTCTTATGCCCACCACCTAAATAGCGCATGGTCATTTTACCAGAGCTATTACGCCCACCGGATTTCTTTAACGGTTGAGTTAAAGACTTTTCTGGAACATTGGTCGTTATTTCGTCATAAGCGTTTGACACTCTGAAACGCAGACCGGGAGTTATTGGATTATATTTTTTTACTGGCATTACTCAACAAATTAATAAGTAAAAACAAATTACTCTTGTTCGTCATTTGAACCATAGATATCTATAGTTTCACCTTTTGTTAGGGTAACTACAGCTTTCTTGTAGCCCGGCTTGTAGCCTTTAACTATAGACGACTTAGTGTTTCTTGATCTTAGTTTTGCAGGAACGACTGCTGTGTTTACACTCAACACCGTTACGCTATACATTTTTTCTACAGCTTGTTTGATGACAATTTTGTTAGCTTTTTTGTCCACTACAAACGTGTACTTGCCTGCTTGTTCTGCCATAGCATTGGCTTTTTCTGAAACTATTGGTCTGATTAATACTGCGC
>JAGOHC010000019.1 GCA_017996375.1 Saprospiraceae bacterium
GTTTTAAAGGTGAATAATGAAGGTTTATATTGGGCGTTGTAACGAATGTAAGATAGAATATTGAGAATTTAAATATCACAACAACATTTTATTTTTAAATATAAATAAAAAACTTACCCTTCCCTAATTCGCTTAATTAATGATGCACCTTCATAAATCATACCCGAATAAATTTGTAGGAGCGTGGCACCTGCTTGTAGTTTTTCTTTTGCCGCTTCGGGCGAGTCAATGCCTCCCACACCGATAATACAGCACTGCGGTTGCCGTTGGTGTAGGTAGCTAATTATTGCTGTGGCGCGTTGGCGAAGCGGCCTGCCACTCAGTCCGCCGTTACCGATAGCCGTCAGTTCCTGTACGGATGTTTTCAGGTCAGTACGCGCAATGGTAGTATTAGTAGCAATGATGCCGGCAAGTTGCGTGGTGGTAACAATCTCCAAAATATCATCCAGTTGTGTGTCGGATAAATCGGGAGCAATCTTTAATAAAATAGGTTTCTGATGAGGGTGTTGAAGGTTTGCTGTTTGCAATGCAGTGAGCAAAGCGGTAAGCGGTGCTTTCTCTTGTAAGGCACGCAAATCTGGCGTGTTTGGCGAGCTTACATTAACAACAAAATAGTCTGCGTAAGCAAATAGTGTGTTGAAACAATAAAGATAATCATCGGTAGCTTGCTCGTTGGGAGTGGTTTTGTTTTTTCCGATGTTGATGCCGATAATTGTATCGCTGTGGGTATGTTGCCTATATTTTTTCAGCCTTTCGGCTAATGCGTCTGCGCCGTCATTATTAAATCCCATGCGGTTGATGAGCGCGTTGTCTTTTGGCAAGCGAAACAACCTTGGCGTAGGATTGCCGCCTTGCGGCTTGGGTGTTACTGTGCCGATTTCTAAAAAGCCAAACCCTAATGCAGACATGGCAGCTATGTATTTTCCGTCTTTGTCGAAGCCCGCAGCCAAGCCGATATTGTTCGGGAATGTCAGCCCGAAGACTTGTACAGGTTTCGGCGGAAGCCAATATGTTTTTTTTATTATATTATTTATGATGGGAATTTTCAAGGATGCTGTAAGCAAGCCAACAGCTACCCGATGTGCGTGTTCAGGCGACAAGCAAAAAAAAATGGGTTTCAGTATAGTTTTATAAAAATTCACACCCCAATAATATTATACGGCGTTGGCAACCAACTCTTTTATTTTTTCGAGATCGTCTTTCATGTTTACAACAATGCGCTGGATGTCCGATGAGTATGCCTTTGCGCCGAGTGTATTTATTTCGCGCCCAATTTCTTGACTGATGAAACCAAGTTGTCTTCCCTTATCGGTACGCTCATCTGCTAACTGCTCCAAAAAGTATTTGCAATGTTGCTCAAGTCGAACTTTCTCCTCCGTGATGTCCATTTTTTCAAGGTAGAATAAAACCTCTTGCTCAAAGCGATTTTCGTCAATATTTTCTTTAGCGATATATTCTTCGCGGGAGGTGGTTAGGCGTGTTCGCAATTTCTCGGTGCGTTCTGTTTCGTAAGGCGGCACTTCGGCGAGGAAGTTCAAAATATTGTGAATCCGCAAGCGCAGTTCGGTTTCTAAAGATGCGCCTTCTTCGAGGCGAAACACATCGTACTGTCGGATAGCTTCGTGTACGGCACTCAACACCACGTCCCATTCTTTTTCGTCAAACTCTTCGCGGTTAGTTGCAGTAACAGAAGGTATGCGAAGGATAGTTTGTATCAAATCGCCTTTCGGCAAACTCAGCTCATCGGCCAGCCTGCTCAGTTCGGTGTAATATTTTCGGAAAAGCGGCACGTTCAGGCTAAATTCTTCATCGCCTGTTTGGTCGCCCAACGTGATGGCTGCATCAATTTTTCCGCGTTCCAATTTTTCGATGAGCAATTTTCGGAGTTGTGGCTCGCGCTCGCGATAGCTGATGGGTATTTTTATTTTAACATCGGTGTATTTGCTGTTCAGTGAGCGCAGCTCAACCATAATGCTTCTATTTCCGTATTGTTTGGTCGCCATTCCGTATCCTGTCATTGATAGCAGCATAAATAAAAACCTTTAATATTAATTATATTTTTAATTGCTCAAAAGTAGTATAAATAATCTGCATTGCGATTTTTTATGCTACTTGAATTGATAATTATATATAATAAATAAAAATGCGAAAAATATTTGAAGTTATTTAAGTATGACTAATTTGTTTAATATGTTAATAATCAATATAGTATAAATATTTTTAAATTAAAATTATCATTAATTTGTAATTTATTGACTAGCAATTTCTTGCAATTTATATTAAAAAATAGTGAAATGTGTTTTTGGCATCATATTTGTTTTTATTTCAATGTATCTGCATTTAGTATTTTCAACAACCATATTTTTTTGATGCAGTAACACAGCGGCTATATACTATACAATGCGGCAAGCCAATTTGTGAAGTGATAGTTCCCATCCCAACACCGCTTTAAAGATTGACTTACACCATTTTTAGGTGTACGGTTTACCGATTTTCCATCCCACAACCCGACTTGTTTTCAGAGACAAATGCGAGAAGAAATTGCTCGACGTTGTTGTATTTGCTTTTAGGGCAACACTATGAAACACTTTTATTTTTTACTTCCTGAAGTGCAGTTGCAACACATCGTCTGAGTTATACACATTATGATTCACTATATAAAACACCGTGCGTCAACGCATTGCAATGCGCTTGAGGGCACAGCACTATGAAGCACATTTTACTTTTGAGACACTACACACGAATTTAAAGGATGGACTTGCACGCCTGCGGTGGGTTTGCTGCCGCAGGTGATTTTTATCCGATCAGTTCACTCGTCTCAGATGCGATGTTGGCGAATTGTTACAAACGTTAGAGAATACTGTTGACCTTTGTTACCCAACCTGTTTACCTATTGAGCGTGAGCCTCAAAGGGAGGTTATTCTTTTCCTGTCGAGTTCCCGATATGTTGTTTACGTAAATGAGATTTTAGCTTACTACCGAAACGAGCGAGGCTTCTGCCAAATGGCAATTAGATTCGCATTGAACAACAAAATTACTTCGGTAGATAGCACGAGTAAGTTATAAAATTCCCTTGAAGAAATTTGATTTTAACTATGTACACTGTTATTTTTTTTGAGAGCAAACATTATTATAATTCATTAACACTATTAACACTATGAATCAATTTTTAGAAAAAATTTGTTGTTCTGTACATAACACGCGAAGTTTTTTTCGACTGCGCGGGTTAGTACTCAGCCTAACCTTGTTATTAGGCGTTTCGGGCTTTGTAGAGGCGCAACCTTGTCCGGCTGCCGCCGCATTAGGTGCCCATTGCTGTACGCCTGCCGATTACGGCTTAACGGCACCTACAAATGCTTCGATACACAACCTTACATCTTGCGGTGCCACCCGCACGTTTAGCGTTGCTGCCGGCGGTACGTACCAATTTTCATTGAACCCCACTACTGCCTATACGTTTAGTATTTGTTATCCTTCAGGTTCTGCTACTGTTCCTCAAATGGACTTATGGAGCGACTTGGCAGGTACGGCATTATTGGCTACAAGCACTACGGTGACGAGTGGTTCACAAACTTGTACACGTATTATTTATACGCCTGCAACAGCATCTGCTTGTGATGTGGATGTGTTCCTTTCCGTATTCAGACACTCTTGCGTACGCGACTGGACACCTTTCACGCTTACGGTTTCGTGTTCTTCTTGTGCGTTGAGCTGCCCGCAAGATACCTACTGGTCATCTAACGGACCTGATTGTGATGCAGATAACCGCAGTTTACCTGTGCCTACGTATTGTAACCCTACGCTACCAATCGTTTGGGATTATACCATTGTTGATGCAACTGGTGCAATAGTTACTTCAGGTACTTATACTGGAGGTGCTACACCACCTATTATTAGCGATTTGGTTATTGGGCACTATCAAGTGACATTCTCCGCTACGGCTGCATTAAACCCAAGTATTTGCCCTACAACATTCCCGCTAAATTGTGCTTATAACTTGGTAGTGTTGCCAGTAATGGCTTGCGACGACCTCATCAATGTTTCATTGGCAGCAGGTTGTTCGGCTACTATTACTCCACAGATGTTATTAGAAGATTATTGCGTAGATGTAACGCCACTCGTTGAAACAAATGATATTGAATATGTTGTTAATGTAAATAATACAGGTTCAAACGTTGTAACAAATGCGAACGTTGGACAACAACTTTCTACAACTATTAGCGTCTATATTGACGCAAATGGCAATAACCTTCGTGATGCTGGCGAACCTATCCTTAATTCTTGTTGGGGATATATAAAGGTGGAAGACAAATACGGTCCGATTATCGATTGCGGTAAAAATACTGTGCTTTGTGGTGCACCTACTTCAGTAGAAGCATTAGGCTCTCCGTCTGTAAATGACGAATGTAGTTCTGTTGCTTCATTAACACACTTAGACTATGAAACAAACTATACCTCTTGTGCTGATAATGATAACGACGGCATCCTTAACGATGATGCTTCTGTAGATCCTACAACAGGTGTAGTTACTATTGCAGATGCTGGCGACTTAGATGGCGATGGTATTCCTGATGATTTAGACCCCGATACTGACGGCGACGGAATATTAGATGCTAATGATGTAGATGATGATAATGACGGTATTGGAGATGGTTTAGATCCAGATGATGATAATGACGGTGTAGATGACAATTTAGATATGGATGACAGCAACTGCGATGGTATTGACGATGATTGTGATGGCTATGCTTGGACAAAGCTAATTTCACGTACTTGGACAGCCACGGATGTTTATAACAATGCCAACTCTTGTACGCAAGAAATTTTCGTGGCACGCCCGTTAATTTCACCGTTAGATCTATTTGGCGCACCGGCTCCGGCTCAATTCAAACCGCAAGTGTATATAGAGTTCCCTTTAAGTTTGGATGATGTAGAACTGCCTTCATTAGATTGCTCGGCTGCAATAAGCTATGATGCAAACGGGCACCCAATCGTGACAACTGCCATGAGTGGCGTACCGTCATTAGTGGTAGTTCGTGATGAAGGCGACGGCAATCCAGCTAACGACACTACGCGTGTTGCAATTACATCTTCTTGTTTATTAGGTTATACTTATACAGATCAGTTTATTCCAATTTGCCAAGCTAGCTGGAAAGTTATCAGACTTTGGACAGTACTGGATTGGTGTAACTCAAATAACCAACAAGTTTATAGCAACGTAAATGACTTACAAATTATCAAGATACTTGATAAAACGGCTCCAACATTTACTTGCCCTACACCTGCACAGGTGCAAATCAGCTACGTTAATAGCCTAACTTGTGCTGGTAGAGTAATTTTACCGCAGGTAACAGCTACGGATAATTGTTCTTCAACGTTCACTTATTCTATATCTGCTCCTGGGTTAGGTACTATTCATACAAACGGTGGTATATTTAACAATGTGCCTATTGGTACACACGTATTCACTTATGCTGTTGGTGACAACTGTGGAAATATCCGTACTTGTGAAGTAACTGTAGTATTAACAGATGTTGTTGAACCAACTGCTGTTTGCGAACAAACTCGCGTTGTAGCTATCCCTACAAGTGGTAATGCAGTTGTATTTGCAAATGCTTTTGACGATGGCAGTTATGATAACTGTGGTGTTGTATCTTATCAAGTAAGACGCTTAACACCGGGTTGCGATTTACCTTACGGACCTTCTGCTCCATTTGCAGACCATGTAGAATTTTGTTGTGCAGATGTAAATACTGCAGGCACGCCGATTATGGTTGAATTACGCATCTGCGATGCTGCGGGCAACTGTAATTCTTGTATGGTAAATGTAGTTGTTCAGGATAAAATTTCTCCAACAATTTCTTGTCCGGCAAATACTACTACTGCTTGTGGACCGGACTATGAAGCCTATACTGAAGCGCAACTAAATACAGCATTTGGTGTAGCTACTGGCCACGACAACTGTAATGTAACTACTTCCGTAGTGACTAACTTTAGTATCAACGAATGTGGTGCAGGTACAATTGTTCGTACTTGGACGGCTACTGACCCAGGCGGTAGAACAGCTACTTGTTCTCAAACTATTACTATTGTGAATTCTGATTTATTTTCTAGTAGCGATATCGTTTGGCCTACAGATGTAACACGCGGTTGCGGTGATAACCTAACACCTGCGGCTACGGGCAATCCGACATTATTACAGGATGGTCCATGCGACCAAGTTGCTTATGGATATGAAGATTTACGTTTGACGATTGTCGAAAATTACTGCTTGAAAATATTACGTACATGGACTGTTCTAGACTGGTGTCAGTTCAACCCTGAAACTGGCGCTGGCAGATGGACACACGTTCAAACTATTCGTGTAGAAGATAACGTTGCACCAGAAATTTCGGGCGCACCTACTGGTACTGTAACTGTAAGTGTAGATGCTAACTGCCAAGTGGAGTACGTTATCCCTGCAGTAACAGCCACAGATGCGTGTGATATTCTTATCAACCCGTCAAATCCGGCTACCACTATTAGCGTTAGCATTGTAGGCACAGGTACTACTTCGTATGGTCCGTTTACAAACGATTATACACATACGTTAGTTAGAGGCACATATCGTGTATGCTATACAGCAGATGACCGTTGCGGCAACCGTACAACAAATTGCTACGACCTTGTTGTAAGCGATTTGAAAAAACCTACGCCAGTGTGTATCAATGGTTTAGCAACCAGCTTGATGAACGTCAATGGTGGTATGGTTGAAGTATGGGCAAGCGATTTTGAATCAGGCAGCAGCTACGATAACTGTTCTGATCATGAAGACTTAACTTATTTTATCAATAGAATACCACAAGGGGGAGCGCCATCTCAAACTGTACCGACTACAACCAGCGTAAGCTTTACTTGTGATGATTTAGGTACGCAGTTTATACAGCTTTGGGTTTGTGACGAAGCCGGAAATTGCGATTTCTGTCAAACATACATCCTCATTCAAAATAATATGAATATCCCTAACTGTGGCGATCCTGAAGGAAATGCTGCTGTATCGGGTAATATTACAACAGAGTTGAATGACGAAATTGACAACGTAACGGTAACGGTTACAGGTAATGTAGCTATTCCAGTAGTAACCGGTAGTAATGGTTACTATGGTGTGCCTGATTTACAAATGGACGCTACCTACACAGTTTCGCCTGAGAAGAACATTGAACCACTAAATGGGGTAACTACTTACGACTTAGTGTTAATCAGCAAGCACATTTTGGGTATCCAACAGTTGGATTCTCCATACAAATTGATTGCTGCCGATGTAAACAAGTCTAAGACGATTACTACCATCGACCTTGTACAGTTACGCCAGTTGATTTTGCACATGGTTGAGCAATTCCCAAGTAATAACTCTTGGAGATTTGTTGATAAATCATATCAGTTCCAAAATCCAACTAATGCACAAGCGGAAACATTCCCTGAAATCTATAACATTAGTAGTTTAAATGCCGATATGTTAATTGATTTCATAGGTGTTAAAGTAGGTGACGTGAACGGTTCGGCAACGGCTAATTCATTATTAGGTAGCGAAGACCGCAATGCCAACGGTGCGCTTAACTTCAAGGTAGAAAACCAACAACTATCGGCTGGAAATGACTATACGGTTAACTTCCGTGCTAACGATTTCAAAGACATACTCGGCTATCAGTTTACTATGAATTTCAACAACGAAGTAGTCGAATTTGTAAGTCTTAAAGAAGGAGAGTTGGCAGGACTTTCAAACGATAACTTTGGGTTGGGAATGGTAAACGAGGGCATTATCACATCAAGCTGGAATAGCAACGATTACGTAAATATGAAAGATGATGCGGTATTGTTCAGTGTTACCTTCCGTGCGAAGCAAAACGCTACCCTCAGCGATGTAGTAAGCATTGGTTCTCGTTATACTGCAGCCGAAGCATACAGCAAACGCAGCGATAATATGCAAGTAGGTATTCAGTTCGGTAATGCTGCTACTGCAACTACTGAAGAGTTTGCGTTGTATCAAAACCAACCAAACCCTTTCAAAGGCGAAACAGCAATCCGTTTCTATTTACCGGAAGCGACTTCAGCTACTTTGACTATCTATGATATTGCCGGTAAGGTGTTAAAAGTTATAGATTCAGATTATGCTAAAGGAACGCACGAAGTAAAAGTATCAAAAGCTGAATTACAGGCGAATGGTGTGGTGTATTACCGCCTTCAAACGCCGAAGTATAACGCTACGAAGAAGATGTTGATTGTTGAATAATCGCATCGGAACAAGAATATGCAATTATTGAAGTAGTGTGCATATAGAAGGAAAAAGAGGTTTTACTCTTCCTGACTTAAACGTCCCTCCGCCGACAAGCGGGGGGATTTTTTTTATCGCAAAGCGGCGGTACATTCTGAAAGCCAACTGCGCTCTGCCAAAAATTTTGTGTTGTTTATTTCGTCGAGCAATTCTTTTTTTTGGTGCTTGTCGCGTTTGGCTAATTGAGTAAGCAGTTTTAAAAAATTTTGATACGGAGCCTGTGCATTTTTAGAAATAAACGGGTTTCGTTTAAGGTATATTTTGAATGACGCTATTAGTGCTTGTAAGGTATCTTGCGCTTCAGTTTCATAAAAAATTTTTGCGAGCATTGTTTTGGCATCCAGTGTATAAAAAACATCTGTAAACTCAACCCGATTGAGGTGAGTGAGTGCATTATCAAGGTCGCGCTTGTAATAATAATACTCCGCCAAATTGAAATCCAAAGCATTTTGCCGTAGGTCGTCTTTTAAGTGCGTGTTATATTCCAAAATGAATTGCTCCACCCAATCGAACTGTTCCAGACGCAGCCCCAACTTGACCATGTTTTTGTATGTCCAATGTGAGAGTATGCCATTTTCGTATAGCATTTGCGTGGCAATACCGCGTTTGTATAATTGCAGACATTCTTCCAGGAAGCTATTTTCTCCTTCTCGTATTTTTTGTATGGTATAATTTAGCAGATGCGAATACAGCCGTTTGTTTTCTTCGTCCGAAAGCTGATGCGTATGTTGTTCCACCAATTTTTTCAGATTGAAAAAATGCGTGACGGAATCAGGCGTGGTTAGTGTAAGCAATAAATGATAATAAATATTGATGGATGGTGTTGCCGTAAAATCTCTGTCAGCCAAATAAGTTTTTAATTCGCCTAACAACTGAATGGAATATTTTGCGGAAACCGACTTTTGCCGATCTAACATCTCCCCAATGTATTTCAATTTTTGTGAAATATAATACGTATCAAAACTATCAGCAGCTAATTGCAGTTTGCTATCTAATTTATGTACACGCTGCCGCAAAAATTGGCTATTAGCTACATCAGCCAACAAGTATTGCTGAAAGTGATAATCTGCATTGCGGAGCGGTTGCTTTTCTAAAAGGCTTTCGGCTTGGCTCAATGCATAATGATAGTGTTTCTCTAAGTCGCGCTTCATGTAGGCAGCTACGATGTGGCATTGCGGCATGGCGGCTTGAGTAGCATATTCTTTTAGCCCGATGTATTGTTCGGCGAGCTTGAGCAAGAAACTGACAACGTAGTGGTAGTGTTTTTCGTTGGTGAGGTCTTTTTTGAAAACTCTTTTATACACAACAGCTCTCTCCAAGCGTTTGTCATCAAAGTCAGGTGCTTGTTTTTTTAGGTAGGTATATAACGGCAACAGCTCTTCATTTTTATTATAAAAAGGAGAGGATATAAAATCTTGAAACTCACGTAACTCGCTGCTACTGAATGTTTTAAGAAGAGCAATAAGTTTGCTTTTTTGCATACTAACGCTCGCGGTGATATATTACATTTTTAATAATCGCAAGAGGTATTCGCCATAGCCACTTTTGAGGTATTTATGCCCCAGTTTCTCTAATTGTGCGGCATCAATAAATTTCATTTCGTAGGCAATTTCTTCGATACACCCTACCTTTAACCCTTGTCGGTCTTCGATTACTTCTATAAACTGGCTCGCTTGCATTAGTGATTTGTGCGTACCTGTATCCAACCAAGCGTAGCCGCGCCCCATCACTTTTACTTGCAAGTTGCCCGCTGCCAAATAATGGCGGTTTACGTCGGTGATTTCGTATTCGCCACGCACGCCGGGCTGGAGGTTTTTGGCAATTTCTACTACGTCGTTATTATAAAAGTATAAACCGGGTACGGCATAGTTTGATTTTGGCTGCTTGGGTTTTTCTTCGATAGAAAGTGCTGTGAAATTTGTGTCAAATTCTACCACGCCATATCGCTCAGGGTCGGCAACTTGGTAGGCAAACACGATACCGCCGACGGGGTTGTGGCACTGAATGAGTAGCTCGGATAGCCCCGCGCCATAAAAAATATTATCGCCGAGAATGAGAGCAGCTGCATCATTGCCGATAAAATCTGCACCTAAAACAAAGGCTTGCGCCAAACCGTTAGGCTCGTGTTGTATTTTGTATTGAAAGTTGCAACCTATTTCGTGTCCGTCACCTAATAGTTTTTCAAAGTTGGGTAAATCGTAAGGTGTGGAGATGATGAGTATATCTTTGATTCCTGCCGACATGAGCGTTGATAGCGGATAGTAAATCATGGGCTTATCGTAAATGGGCATCATTTGCTTGCTTACCGCTAAGGTAAGCGGATATAAGCGTGTGCCTAAGCCTCCGGCTAATATAATTCCTTTCATGAATTGTGGCGGTGTTTATTTTTTAATATAAATTTTGATATTGCAAAGGATGTTCGTAGTTGCCGATAAAATCTGCGGGTTGCAAGATACGCTTAATTCTTAAAATTAGCTCAAAAGATTTGAACGGTTTAGACAAAAAGTCGTTTGCTCCTAAACGTAGGCTCTCAGTAATGATGTTGCCGTCTTCCAATGCTGATATGACGACTATCGGAAGTGATATATTCATATTGTTACGCACCTGTTGGATGACATCTAACCCTGATATTTGCGGAAGCATGAGATCTAACACTAATAAATCAGGATTGTTGGCTTCGATGAGATGTATAGCTTCCTCACCGTCATGTGCGCGGAGTACTTGGTATCCAATGCGCTTTAGACGAAACTCTAACACGGCGAGCATGATGTCTTCATCTTCGCAAATGAGTATTTTGTGTGTCAGCTGGTGGTTCATCGATATTGCTGTTTTTTCGTAATATGAATAATTGTCTAATGCGGTTTGATTATTGTGGTGGCGCGTGTTGTTTTGTAGCGGTTTGTAATTCGGGCAGTACTTTTAGCCATTGTGCATCTAATATTATAAGGAACTCTTCAATGCCTTCTTTAGAGGCTTGGAAGCGGGCAATTTTTTCGATATGCGCGTTAGCACTTATCATAGTTTCGTTACCGATAAATGCCAGTGTGGATTTCATTTTGTGGCTGATATTTCCAAGTGCTTGCCAATCTTTTGCTGTAAGGGCAGTTTGCATTTTTTCTAACTCTTGGGGTATTTCTTCCTCCAACATCATTAGTACGGTATATTGCATCTCTATGTCATCACCCGACATCATTTGAAGGTAGCTTAGGTTGATGTATTGAAATGTTTCTGTATTGGTAGTCATAATTTTTTATATTTAGACTTTATGAATTATTTGATATTAACTTTCTTGTTCTGATTTGCAAATTGTTGAGCATTGTTTGCACTAATTGTTCGGGTACAAAAGGCTTTAGCACAAAATCATTCATTCCCATCTCTTGTACCTTGCCTTCTTTAGAAAAATGAGCGTGAGCCGTCATAGCTATAATGGGCATTTTTGCCAGATGAGTCATATTGTTGCGAATGTGCTGCGCTGCTTCGTAGCCATCCATTATCGGCATTTGAATATCCATTAGCACTAAGTCGAAGGTATCTTCTTGTAGTTGATAGATAGCTTCTTGCCCGTTTTCAACTATAACCAACTGTATATCTTCCCAGAGGCGTTCTAGCGTTTTGCGTGCTACTAATTGATTGAGTTTATTGTCTTCTGCGAGTAATACTTTTATTGCGGGCAACTTGCCGTCATGTGCTATACTTTGCACGGATACAATGTTATCGGATTCGGTAGGTTGGTTATTTAACTCAAATGCCAGTTCGAAAAAGAACGTTGAGCCTTCACCAATTTTACTCTTTACCCATATTTTTCCGCCCTGCCCTTCGATGAGTTTTTTGGCGATGGATAACCCCAAGCCAGTTCCTTCAAATATTTTATCCTTGTAGCGGATCCGTGAGAATGTATCGAATACTGTATTAACTTTATCATCGGGAATACCAATGCCCGAATCAGCCACGATGAAGCGCAGCGTGTATAAATTATTAATATTGTCAATTTGTTGTACCATGATAGATACCGAACCTTGCTCTGTAAACTTTATGGCGTTGCCCACTAAATTGTACAGTATTTGGTTGAGACGCAGTTTGTCGCCAATTAATGAACGAGGCACGTTAGGCTCTATACTTATATCCAGAGACAAATCCTTTTCTTTAACTTTATGCTGCATGACGTTCATTACGTTCATCAACAGGTCATAAAGGTCGAATACTTTATTGTTGAAAATAACTTCTGTATTTTGCATGGACGAAATCTCAAGTATATCGTTGATGATACCCAAGAGATGTTCGGAAGATTGCAAAATAGAACTGATATAACCAGATTGTTCATCGTTCAATTCAGTTTTGATAAGCAAATTACTCAAACCGTAAATAGCGTTCATGGGAGTCCGCATCTCATGGCTGATACTTGCCAATAGTCGCTCACGCATTTCGGAGGAACGCTGCGCCAAGTCGCGTGCTTTTTTGAGTTCCTCTGCTTCTTTGTGTTCGGTGATGTCGCGTAGGATAGCATTATACCCAAAAAATTCGCGCGTATCAACAATATTTGCAGTAAGCAAACAGTAGCGCAATGTGCCATCCTTACGGCGAATTTCTATTTCAAAATCTTTAACAACTTTGTGTTTTGACAATGAAGCTAATAACTGTCGTTTGGCTTTTAGTGGTTCATAGAGTTGGTTAATATCTAAGTTGCCTGTTTCTTCTTGTTGATAACCGAACAGGTCGGCGGTAGATTCATTAAAGTCAATAAACCTCCCGTCAAATGAAGCAATATAGATAGCATCTTTTGACTTTGTAAATATATCCTGATAACGCTCTTGCGTTTTCATCAATACTTCATTGGCGGTTTTTCGTTCGGTAGTATCTTGTATTATACCTTGAAGAACCGGAAATTTTTGCCCGGGTACTTGTGTGTTGCGACACTGAATATACAAATAGCGTATCTCATCGTTGGGGGTTTCTATTTTGATGTCCTTTTTTACTTCTGAGTACGCCAACGATTCATTATGGATTCGGTTGAATAAATCAAACGGGTAGGAGAATTTTGTCAAATCCGCAAATGAAAATCGGCGAAAATTGAGCGATAAGCCCAATATACGATACACCTCATCGGATGCTTCAAAAATTTGATTTTTAGGGTCGTATAGCCAATTGCCGATGTGAGCAATGCGTTGCGATTCCTCTAAGCGTTTAATGATGCTGTTGCGCTCAATGGAGTAGCGCAATGAGCGGGATAGTACTTCGGCGTTGAGTTCATTTTTTATCAAATAATCTTGTGCGCCTGCCTTCATGGCTTGCACCGCAAATGTTTTGTGTACCAAGCCGGTCAAAACGATGATGTTATTATTGGGGTAGCGTAGAATTATTTTTTCGAGAGTTTCAAAACCTTCGCTATCGGGGAGCATCAAATCCAGCAAGATGGCAGCGAAGTTTCCGCCATTTGCCAATATTGCCATACCTTCGGTTAAGGTTTTAGCTTTGATTAGTACAAAATTATTAAAATCGGATTCATCTAAATATAGCTCTACAAGTCGACTATCGCCGGGGTTGTCTTCTATCAATAGAATATTATTTGATAAATCAATACTCGTCATTACTTCGTGTCTATATGTTGCGGAAGTGGTTATAAAATTTTGTTGCGGTGATTTTGATAATACTTGAGGCAATGCTTCGCAGCATTTGTCGCGTACTATACAAATTAAAAGATGGTTGGTAAACTAAAAAGGAGAGTAAGTGGAGTTATTGTGACATAATATTTCTGCCAAAAATTACAACCTCGGAAGAAAAACATAGGTTGCACCTGCATCACTTAATACGAACAAGCACAACATTTGTTGCGGGTTTTTGTACACTTTTTTGAAATCATCTACTTTGTCTGATGCGATAAGCTGTTTTGCAACAAATTCTTCAAGTGTGGAGGCGTGAATATTCCACTTGTCTGTTTCGCCGTTTCGTGACACCAATTTGATACCCACCTCCAACGAAAGTTGATGTACTACAAAGATAGGGTAGGACGAAACATTTTCGTCAATGATAGTATCTGCCGCTTGCGCCAACATACGCTTATACGGCTGAATAGCTTGCTTAATTGCAATAAACTTTTCCTCATTGCTCATGCCACAAAGGTAATAACATTACGCCGATTGCGCCCAATTTATCATAATTTTAAAATCAACAATTAGCACCATAATTATATTTCATTATTTTTTAACAAGGACATATATACAAAAACTACAAGGGTTGTTGTACTTTTGTACTGACTCAACTGTTTATTAATTTTTAAAACTTGTGATATGAAAAACATTTTACCAATATGTATCCTCTTTTTAGGATTACTGCAAACCGCATTCGCTCAAAATAACTGCGGGCAATTATTCATCTCCGAATACATAGAAGGCTCTAACAACAACAAAGCCCTCGAAATATACAACCCAACCACCAACGCTATCAATTTGAGCGGTTACTCTGTTGGGCGTTTTGATAATGGTTCTACACAGCCTTCGCAAGGCGGACCCATCCAGCTGCCCGATGTAATGCTTGCGCCAAATGATGCCTTCGTGGTCGTTCTTGATCGCCGTTCAGTAAGCGGTACTGGTGTAGATTTGCCAGTATGGAATGGCTTGCAGGTTTTTGTTCCGGCGGTTGATTCTATTTCTGGAATGATAAGAACAAGAGTTTGTGATGGCGATACTATCTTTTTAGTGCAATACGTAAACGGCGATAACACCATGCCATTCCAATATGAAACAACATACAAGGCGGAGTACGATTTGCAAGGCAAAGCCGATGTATTTGCTTGTCCAGATTACAACGTAAATCGCTCAATGAGCTTCAACGGTAATGATGCTGTGTTTTTAATTAGTGGCACCACCGTTGCCGCAGATGGCAGTAACATTATTGACGTAATAGGTGTGATTGGCGAAAACCCCGATAATACTATCGGTCAGCCTGCTTGGGTGGACGCTAACGGAAAATGGGTGACGAAAGATATTACCATTGTCCGTAATTCTTCTATCAAAAAAGGAACAGGAATCGTAGCGGCTATCTTGCAAGATACTTTAGCATACAACGAATGGACATATTATTGCGAAGATGACTTCTCACATTTAGGCAGCCATACGTGCGATTGCCATACTAATAGCCTCAATGAGCCTGTTGCTGAAGTGGCAGCTACCATTGCGCCAAACCCAACTTCCAACAACTTCGTCATTACTGCGCAAGAGCCAATGACCTTCGTGCAGGTGTATAATACTTTAGGACAATTAGTGAAAAATAATTCCCTCCAAACAGTTACGTATCATCAAACGATAGACTTATCCGATTTACCAAAAGGAATATATGTCGTCAATATAGGTTTTGATAAAAAACGTACCGTTAGGACTGTTGTAAAACAATAGTCAATCTTGATGTCAAGGTGCTGTTACGGTTTGTATATCTTAACAACATCTTGGCTTCTTTTCCATTTTCAAAATAAGTTTTAAATATGAAACAAATACTAACTGCCTTACTATTGTTGGTAACCTCATTCGCGTTTGCCCAAAATATAACCATAAGCGGTAAAGTGCTTGATGCAGATTTGTTAGAACCACTCATCGGTGCTACAATCAAAACTGCTGATGGCAAAGCCGGCGCGGTTTCGGATTTTAACGGCGATTATAGCTTTACGGTATCATCAGGTACTCACACGATTGTCTGTAGCTATATCGGATATAATGATGTAACCAATGAGATAAAAGCAAGTGGTACAGATATCGAGTTGAATTTTATGATGGGGGGCTCAAAAGCCTTGGAAGAGGTGGTTGTAACTTCTGATATTGCCATTGACCGCAAAACGCCTATCGCTTTCTCTAACATACCTACGTTGAAATTAAAAGAAGAGTTAGCCTCGCAGGATATCCCCATGATACTCAACAGCACGCCTGGTGCGTATGCAACACAGTCGGGTGGAGGGGATGGCGATGCGCGCGTTTCAATACGTGGCTTCAACCAACGCAACGTAGCCGTCATGCTTGATGGCGTACCCGTAAATGATATGGAAAACGGACAGGTGTATTGGTCAAACTGGTTCGGGTTAGATTTAGTTACCAAAACTATGCAAGTTCAACGCGGACTGGGTGCATCCAAGCTGGCGCTTCCGTCAGTCGGTGGTACTATCAATATCCTTACCAAAGGTATCGACAGCAAACGCAACATCCGCTTGCAACAAGAAGTAGGGAATAACGGCGCATTGCGTACAACGCTCGGCTTTGTATCCGGTAGGCTCAAAGGCGGCTGGGGTATTTCGGCGGCAGCGTCCTATAAGCAAGGCGATGGTTGGGTGGACGGCACATTCTCGAAAGGATATTTTTATTACCTGAAAATCGAAAAGGAATTTAGAAATCACTTACTCTCGGTATCCGGTTTTGGTGCGCCGCAGATGCACGGGCAGCGTTTATTTAAGTCGCGTATTCAAACCTTTGATAGAAATTTTGCCGTTGATGCGGGCGTTCCTGATTCCATTGCAGATACCGGAAAAGACTATGGCTTGCGCTACAATGAACACATCGGCACACAAGACGGAAAGTTGAAAAATGTTCGCGTCAATTATTTCCATAAACCGCAATTTACTTTACGCCATGTTTGGTCGCCACAAAATAGCTTCTCGCTTTCTACTATCGCCTATTCTTCTATCGGAAATGGCGGAGGAACAAACAGCGAAGGCGGCTTAATTCGCAAGAGCGATGGTTCGATTGATTTTGACTCCATTTACAGTAAGCAGCAAATAGGTTTTTTAGGTGATAAAAAAGCATCTACGTTCATTCGCAGCAGTATTAACAACCACTACTGGTTTGGTTTGCTTTCAACTGCACGATACGAATTGAATAGAAGTATCACGCTATCCGGTGGTGTAGATGCACGCTATTATCGTGGCGAACACTACCGCGAAATATATGATTTATTAGGTGGTGAATATGCTGATAGCCAACGCAATTTACGCACCAGCCAATCCAATCAAATTACCCGCTTAGGCGTAGGCGACAAATTTTATTATAACTACGATGGTCATGTGCGCTGGGGAGGTTTGTTTGGTTTGATGGAATACAACAAAGGAGATTTTACTGGTTTTATTAATTTGTCAAGCGCAATAGTTAGCTACAAAGCAGAAGATTTCATGTGGGATGAAACATTCTTTATTGACACCTTGCAACTTTTTGCCACATATAACAGACCTGCCGAATACAACGGCACACTTTATACCGTTGACCACCCAAGCGCAGCAAGTATTGCTGATGCTATCAATCGCAACTTGAAAATAGACTCCGTATCTATGGGCAACCAAATTGTCGGTTGGGTAAATATTCCAAGTTTCACCGTAAAAGCTGGAGGCACATACAATGTTAATAAAAGTAGCAATGTATTTGTAAACGTGGGTTATCTCTCGCGCCCAACGCAGTTTAATAATGTTATTGTTGATGTGTATAACACAAACAAAGCATCCGGACGCTATACCATTGCCGATGGGCGGAAGAATGAAATCATTACTGCCGTAGAAGGTGGCTATGGGTTCAAAAGCAAAATGTTTGCAGGAAATATTAACGCCTATCTGACGAATTGGGTTAATCGCCCTTTAGACAACCCACCAACAGTATTAGAAGATCCCTCTGACCCTAACTCAGACCGTATTCCGGTAAACATCAACGGCATAAATGCCAGACACATGGGCATTGAGTTGGATTTTATCTTTCGAGCCACCAAACAAATTGACATTGAAGGGTTAGCTTCTATCGGCGATTGGCGTTGGAATTCGGGTGCATCAACTTTATTGCCCGATGGCTCTACTTATTCGTTTGATGCTAAAGGCGTTCATGTGGGCGATGCGGCGCAAACACAACTCGGCGGACAGGTGCGTTTCGAACCAATTAAGGGATTATACTTTAAAGTTAAGGCTACTTATTTTGGCAACAACTATGCGAACTTCAATCCTGAAGATTTACGTGGCGAAAATGCCGGACGCGACTCATGGCAAATGCCCGACTACAGCATACTTGACTTCCATACTGGTTATACCTATGATATGAAAAAATCTGGCGCTTTGACTTTGCGATTTAACTTGTTAAATGTGTTAGATACAAAATATATCGCGGATGCAGATAATAACGACAACTTCCTGACTCCGCAGTATAATGATTTTGATGCAAAATCGGCAGCCGTTTACTTTGCTATGGGAAGACGTTGGAATTTGTCATTAGAATATTCATTCTAAAAAAATATTGTTTTGCCTAACACAACCAAGCTAATATGGCTATTGTACAAAGTTTTACCTTCAATGCATTTCAAGAAAATACATACATTGTATATGATGATACCAAAGAATGTGTCATCATAGATCCTGGTTGCTATTCCGCAGGTGAGCGTAAACAACTCACACAATTTATAACGTCAGAACAACTCACACCTGTTCGATTACTCAACACGCATTGTCATATTGACCACGTTTTTAGTAATAACTTCATACACGAAACTTATGGGTTATTACCCGAATGTCATGAGCAGGAACTAACCGTATTACAGTTACTTATGCAGGTAGCTGATATGTACGGTATCCCAACGGAGATGTCGCCGATGCCGGAGCGGTACATTGCTGATAACGAGTTAGTGCAATTTGGTAATACAACCTTTCAAGCCTTGTTTACACCCGGACATTCGCCCGGGAGCTTGTCGTTTTATTGTGCTGCCGATAAGTTTGTCATTGCAGGCGATGTGTTGTTTTATGGTAGTATTGGCAGAACTGATTTGCCTGGTGGTGATTATGACACCCTCATTGGTAGTATTAATCGGCAATTATTACCGTTAGGCGATAATGTTTTTGTATATTGTGGACATGGACCTACAACAACTATCGGACATGAAAAGTTACATAATCCGTTTTTGACATAAAATAAAATATTATGAAAGCACTCATACCCGTAGCAGGAGCAGGTACTCGCCTCCGCCCGCACACATACACGCAGCCTAAGCCGCTGATGGCAGTTGCTGGCAAGCCCATTGTTTCTTACATCATCGAAGAGCTCGTTGGTGTGGGTATCAATGACTTTGTTTTTGTGATTGGTTATTTGGGTGAAAAAATAAAAAATTTTATAGAACAAAACTATCCCAATATCCACACGGAGTTTGTGTATCAAGAAGAACGCGAAGGTTTGGGGCATGCTATCTGGACAGCTCGCCAAGTAGTTGCAGATTGCGATGAGGTGTTTATTGTTTTAGGGGATACCATTTTTGATGTAAACCTGAACAATATGCTCGCCGATGCCAACAGTTGTATCGGCGTAAAAAAAGTGACCGACCCGCGCGAGTTTGGCGTAGTAGAAATCGGAGAAGACGGCTTTCTCAGCAAGGTGATTGAAAAGCCTAAAATACCTAAATCCAACTTAGCCATCGTTGGTTTATACAAAATAAAAGAAGTGCAACTCCTGATGGATTGCATCCAATACAACATCGAAAATAACTTACGCACAAGAGGCGAATTTCAGCTCGCCGATGGCTTGATGCGTATGATAGAGCGGGGCGTAAAAATCAACCCTATTCCGGTAAATAATTGGTTCGATTGTGGTAAAAAAGAAATCCTACTCGAAACCAACACCATGCTGCTCAACAAAGAAGGCTATGCCTCCTACAACCTGCCACCGTTTGAAAATTCCATTATCATCCATCCGGTGAGTATCGGTGAAAATTGTACTATCGTCAATTCCATTATCGGTCCTAATGTCACAATCGGGCAGAACACCCACGTCCAGTATTCCGCCATAACCAACTCCATTGTGGGGAGTTATGCACGCATCGAAGAAACCGTATTGCATCATTCTATTATTGGGAGTGACAGTGCCATCCGCGGACCAAAACAAAGCCTCAACATCGGCGATAATACCGAGATGGACTTCAGCTAACAGCCATGAATAGGCAGGACGAATTTCGCATTTTTTATAACCACACTATTTTCCCGGCATTAGTTCGCTTTGAGCGCAAGCGCAAACGGCTGCTGTTGTGGTTGTTCAGTACGATAGTAATCATACTGTTGGTAACTGCCATCGTGTTGCTATTACAACTGCCGTCCTTAGCGTTGTTGAGCATTGTTCCTTTAGGAATATATGTAAGTTGGTTATGGTATAAAACGTATAAATTCAAACAGGCGTTCAAACCCACCGTCATCCGATTGGTTTTGGATTTTTTGGACAATGCCGTCAATTACGGTACACTGCGCTACGAAGCGAATGGATACATCGGCAAGGAAGATTTTTTTAACAGCCACCTATTTGCTGCACAAGCAACTGAATATCGTGGCGAAGATTATATCACCGGAAAAATTGGCGAGTTAGATTTTGAATTGTGCGAACTTTCTGTCAAAGACTTCTCCTCCGTCCGCAACCGTTTAGACACCGTGTTTCGCGGAATGTTTTTACACACTACTTTTTTCAGACAAAAACTGCGCGATGAAAACGGCGAAATAGTTGTCGGCGAGCAGCTTAATGGCGTGATATTGGTGCTGCCACGAGCGCGGAAGCAATACCTAACGCGCACCATCAGGCAGATAGCGGCGATGCGCGGTAAAAACATAGATTTAGAAATGCACAATGCGCTATTTCGCGAAGCATTTATGGTGTTTGCTACCCCCGATACTGTGCATACGCGCTTCCTCTCCGAGCCGATGCAGGAGGCGATATTGCAGTACCGCCAATATTCAGGTAAGGACATCTATTTATCGGTCGTCAATAGTGATATTTATATTGCTGTAACGAAGGATAAAGATTTGTTAGAGCCTTACATTTTTCGCTCCAACGTTAGCTTTGAGCTGATGCGCGAGTTTTATAATGATCTCGATTTGATCATGCAAATTATCGAAGATTTTGACGGGCGTAATTAGGCAAATCTGTAAAAAAAACAACCTAGTCATCAAAATAAAAATAAAGCTCCGCAGCAATGCAGAGCCTTTACTTATATACGGAGAATATGAAAATTTAGGACTAAAGGATAATTGGGTAGTTTTTATTTTTTTTTATACCAACCCATATATTGATCTGGATTTTTAAATTCGCTTGCCCAATATTTTCGCACCAAAACAATATCTGTGCGTACGCGATGTTTAGAATCAGGAACGGGTGCCCCAATGAGGATGCGATCCTTCCCGTTAGCATCTTCTATTACGATACCTTTCGCTCTGATTAACTCAAAACGATTGGTTCTGGTGAAAGAAAGAGTAATAAAGGCAATAACTAATAATAGCAAAGATCCTATATAAAACCTTCTCATCCATATATGTGATTTCTTTAACTGACTTAGTTCGTTTTTAATCAATTGATTGTCCAAAAGTTAATTTTTTAGTGTAGCATAAAAGGGGGTTAATTCACCTTGAGGCTGCCGTAGTCTAAGCGCACTTTGATGCTACTTTTGCCGTTGCCCATGTTGCCATTAATGGTACTTGACGAATTGTCATCCGATTTTGAGCTGACGCGCAAGCTGCGCGGATAGGTGGCATTAAAGTAGCTGCCTTGTGCATCCAATTCGTATTGTGCGCCTTCTTCCACCTTCAGGCGGCAGTCGCCGTAGTCGCCATCGAGAACAAATTTTGTAAAATCTTTGGATATTTTCTCAATGACAATATCGCCATAGTCGGTCTCAAACACGCCGGATTTACCCAACTTATCTACTTTGAAATCAGTGTAATCGGCGTTGGCAACGATGCTGTTGGTGTAACTGATATGTACATCGCCATAGCTGCCGTTGTGTATTAATGAATTGATTAATCCGAGGTCGTATTCGTCATATTTTGAGTTGGAACGCACATCAGCAGCCTGCTCAATAACTATCTCGGAGTAACCACTATTGACATCAATATTTTGTGCATAGATAAAGCGTGCCTTGCCGTAGCTGACCACGGCATCTACATTTTCTGTTTTAACAAACGTGCCATCGCCGTAAGCAATGTTGGCATTGAGGGAGTTGCACACGTTGTCCATACGGATATTGCCGTAGCGAATATTCACGTTGGCTTTGCCGTCCATTCTTTCTACAAATGAGTCGCCGTATTTATTGCTGAGTGCTAACGAGTTGGTTTTGGGCATATACACGTCATAATCTATTTGATAATTGTTGTTGGAGTTTGAGCCGGAAAACCATCCCCAAATACTACTCCCTTCTGATGATTGGATGACAGTCTTAGCACTGACGTTGTCGTTATCATTTGCAAAGTTGATGCTAATTCTATTCAATATGGTTTTGGCGGTTTCCATATCATTAGCATTTACGGTGATGGTCACTTTGATATTAACGAGATTTTTATCCCATGTTCTAATATTAACCTTCCCGTATAAATTGCTGATATTAGTTTTGCCGGTAGGCGTTATGGCAAACTCCTTTTTTATTACTTTTACGTATTCTTGTTGCGGAGCAGATGTTACCATATCGTTGTCTAAAGTATCGGTGTGCGTGGCGAATCGGTTACTCCAAGCCGTTGGCATAATCGCCACTATCAGTAAACTGCTGAGTAGAAATTTATGTATTGTCTTCATAATTTTTAGATGCTTTTTTTGTGTCTGATAACTGTGGAATCGGTTGGTTGTAGCGTTTGCACTTTTTCTAACACACGTTCCAAAATTGCCACTTTCGATTTATAATTTTGTATCAAAGCGTGAATAACGCGCTCTCGATTTTCGGGTGTTGTGTTCGCTAACTCTTGCTTTAGGTCGAGCATCATGGAGTCAATACATTGCAGGTCGCCAGCCACCATATTTTGCGCCTGTGGGCTGTATGATGCCAGTGTCGCCATTTTTTGTTCTGTTTTTTGTTCATAATATTGTGTTGCTTCGGCAAATTGTGCCGGCATTTTTTCGGGATGATTGGTAAATTGTTGCCCTACGGCTATTCCGATAATCAACAGCGCTACTGCAGCGGCTATGCTTTGCCAATGTCGCCATATATGGGTTACCCGATGCGTTGTAACAGGTATAACATCGCCTGCTGCTTGCTGTGGCGGCAGTTGCTGTTCGATGCGTTCCCATAACGCAGGTGGCGCGGGCACGATGCTGTCGAACTTTTCACGATGTGTATGTACAAATTTTTCTAATTTCATTATTGTTGTATTTTAAACACAGGTTCAATTATGCTGTATTGAGTGAAATCATGTCGCGCAGTTTTTGTTTTGCTCTGCTGTATTGCGATTTCGAGGTTTGCTCCGAAATTCCTAAAATTGAGGCTATTTCTTCGTGGTCGTATCCTTCCAAAAGGTACAGTGATAACACTACCCGATAGCCGTCCGGCAATTGCAATATCGCTTCGTGTATAGCTTTGACGGTATAAGAAGAATCCTCATCATCATCATTTACTTCTGAAGTAATGTGGATGTGTTGTTCCTGCAATTCATCCAGCACCAAACGGCGTTTTTTTAAAAAATTGATGCAATTATTTATGACAATCCGCTTTATCCAATACCCTATGGTTGATTGATACAAGTAGGTGTCTAACTTTGTAAAAACATCCACAAAAGCAGTTTGCAAAACGTCCTCCGCATCACACTCATTTCGCAACATTCGCAGACAGATATGATACATAGCTTGGTTATATTTTTGATATAACTCAAACTGAGCCTTCCGATTGCCTCGTTTACACTCTTCAATTAGCGCATCAATATGTACGATTGTTTTCTCCAAAGTTGGTCGCTTCGTTGCTGTTTATTTGTAATTTGGAGTGGTTTTAAGTAGGGGTCATTTATTTTGAATGATATTCAATTTTCACACTTTCGAGTTTGTTTCTGTTAAATATAGACAATGTCTTGGTAATGTGGTTGCATCTGTAACGAACAAAACGCTACACTAAGCCGGAATAAAATGCTATCTTTGTTGCTTTAATTGTATCGCTATGTTTAAGTTTTTATTGTTTATAGCACTTTTTTATATGCTGTATAGGTCTGTTTATCAACCCTTTGTACTCCAATTGCCCAAAAAGGATAAAGATAGCAGCGCCACAAATCATAAAAGAAACGAATATACCGATTACGAAGAAATTGACTGATTCAACATTTGCGTATGACTGAAAATACTGTTGCCACCAGCTCGTTGGTTATCCAAAAAAACAACCAATTTATTGCTTTTAACAAACCTGCCGGTACACCGACACAACCCGACAAAACCGGCGATACCTCGCTTTGGCAGTTAGCCGAAATCTATTGCAAACACAAACTTTATCCGGCGCATCGTTTAGACAGACCCGTTAGTGGGGTAGTATTGTTTGCCAAATCGAAAAATGCTATCCAACATATTGAAACGCAATTTAGAGAACAAACTGTTGAGAAAACATATCTGGCAGTTGTTGATAATTTGCCACCGCAGCCCATGGGAACACTGCAACATTACATCATAAAAGACAGCAAAAAAAATATAGGCATCGCTTACGATGCGCCTCGCCCCGATGCATTGTTGAGTACATTGCAATATGCGGTATTGGGTAGCTCCGAGAATTATCATCTTTTGAAAATCGTGTTGCAAACGGGTAGATTTCATCAAATACGTGCACAGTTGCGTGCCGTCGGTTGCCATATAAAAGGTGACGTAAAGTACGGCGCGCGGCGTAGCAATAAAGATCGTTCCATTCATCTGCACGCATGGCAGTTGAGTTTTAATCATACCGTTACCGAAGAGCGTGTACACCTCATCGCAGCGATTCCGGATGAAAATTTGTGGAATAGTCTCAAAGAATTTACCTTTGCCTAATTATATTTCGGACACCTATTATGTCGGATATCATACAATTATTACCTGATTCATTAGCAAACCAGATTGCTGCTGGGGAAGTGGTGCAACGCCCAGCTTCTGTAGTGAAAGAATTGCTCGAAAACGCTGTAGATGCAGGGTCCACAACAATCAAACTGATAGTGAAGGATGCCGGACGCTCCTTAGTGCAAGTGATTGATAATGGTAGCGGTATGTCCGAAACGGATGCACGTTTGTGTTTTGAACGCCACGCCACTTCCAAAATAAAATCATCGGATGATTTGTTTGCTATCCGTACCATGGGGTTTCGTGGCGAAGCCTTAGCATCCATAGCTGCCGTAGCGCAGGTGGAACTACGCACCCGCCAAGTACAGGATGATTTAGGAACGCGCATCGTTGTAGAAGGGTCAGTAGTAAAGGTGCAAGAGCCTTGTCAGCACATGGAGGGGGCGAGTTTTTCTGTCAAAAATTTATTTTATAATACACCAGCACGGCGAAAGTTTTTAAAATCGAATCCGGTAGAGATGCGCCATATTTTAGATGAGTTTCAGCGCATCGCATTGGCCCACCCTGACATATTTTTTTCTATCCATCATAATAACATAGAGCTATTTCACTTGCCACCGGGCAATTTGCGCCAACGTATAGTGAACATTTTGGGTGATAGTGCAAACAAAAAATTAGTACCCGTTTCTGTCGAAACAGACATTGTAAAAATAAGTGGCTTTGTTGGTAAACCGGAATTTTCCAAAAAGACGCGCGGCGACCAATATTTTTTCGTCAATGGGCGATACATCAAAAGTAGCTACCTAAACCATGCCGTCATGTCGGGGTACGAAGATTTGCTTCCAACCGATGCCTACCCATTGTATGTGTTGTTTATGACCATCGAACCCTCGTTAATTGATGTCAATATTCATCCGACTAAACAAGAAATCAAGTTTGAGGATGAACGCCTCATTTACAATTATCTCAAGGTAGCGGTGCGCCATGCACTCGGGCAGCACGCTATCACGCCATCATTGGATTTTGAGCCGGAGCCATCTATTCTTGCTGCCGTGCAACAAACGCAAGTTGCTATAGATGATGAAGAACTGCAAACGCAAACGTTCAGCAGTAGAATGAACACACCAACAGGAAATGATTATGCGCCGATACAAAAATCTTCGCGTCATTACGACCCCACTATTCAGCAAACCAACAACCTAAAAAATTGGCGTAAGCTGTACGACGATTTAGATATGTTTGATTCTGCCGGGAGCACCATTACCATCCCATCCGCACTATCCGCAGAGGTGATTGATAGCGATGCGGGCAATTCGTTATGGTCGGAAAACGAACCTAACGCCGAGCAGCAAATTCGCCAAAGGCGAGTACCTTATCAAGTGCATAATTCATACATCATTACGCATATTAAATCAGGCTTTTTGATAATTGACCAACAGGCTGCCCATGAGCGCATTTTATATGAGCGCTATTTAGCGATGATGAATGACGAGCAAGCTACGGTTCAAAAAGAATTGTTTCCGCGTACCATAACCTTATCACCAGCAGATACTGAATTGTTGGGTGTTATACTCCCGCAAATCAATCAATTAGGGTTTGATATTCAAGAATTTGGCGCGGGTACATTTGTAATTCATGGCAAACCTGCCGATATGGATTCCAATTTGGATGAACAACATATCGTTGAAACATTATTGGAGCAATATAAAGAAAACATTGCGTTAAAGTTGGATATGCGCGAAAACTTGGCTCGCTCTATGGCACGTAGCGCAGCTACTAAACGCGGACAAGCACTGGCGATTCCGGAGATGCAAGAATTAATTGATAAACTTTTTGCTTGCGCCTTGCCACACAAAAGCCCCTCCGGACGCAACTGCTTTGTCACGTTTGAGTTTGATGTTATTGAGAAATGGTTTTTCGTATAATTTTCCTATACGAATATTTTTACCTTAATTTTACACTCATCACCACTGGATAGTGGTCGGAGAAATTTACTTTCGGAATATAAAAATGTTGGATGTCAAACGCATCACTTGTGAGTATATAATCAATGCGAAGCGAGGGTACGCTGCCGCCGTAAGTAAATCCTAATCCACTGCCCGCTTCACGAAACGCATCCTGTAACCCTTGCTGCATGGCATGATAGGTATAAGA
>JAGOHC010000156.1 GCA_017996375.1 Saprospiraceae bacterium
GAGTATTATGCTGATTTTATTGCTTTTTGGAATCAACTTTATAATTTTGGGGATAATTGGTGAATATGTTGGTAGGATATTTTTAGAAGCAAAGAAAAGGCCTAAATATATAGTATGGAAAGTTTTAAAATGATGGAAAGAATTATAATAATTGGAGGTAAGGGTGCAGCAGTGGTCCTTGCTGATCAAATTTTGCATGCCATAAAAAACGCAGATGCTCCTTATGAATTTCTTGGATATTCTATCGATGATAAATCACTGGGAGATAACATTAATGGTTATCCTATACTCTGTGGAATTAAAGATTTACAGAATAAATACGGCCATCTTCAAGATGTTAAATTTTTTTTTGCATTGTATAAACCTTCTTGTATGAAAGAAAGAGTGACTCTTTTTAAAACCCTTAATTTGCCGATAAATAAGTTTACTAATTTTATGCACCCAATGGCATATATTGCACCGAGTGCAAGCTTTGGCACAGGGAATGTTGTTTGTTCTAACGTAACAGTAAACTCTAATGCGCGAATTGGGAATTTTAATACCTTAAATGGGAATGTGCTTTTTGGGCATGACACACAAATGGGTAGTTATAATATTATTGCCGGGAATGCTACTGTTAGCTCTGAAATAGAAATTGGTGATGGTAATTTTATTGGGTTGAATTCCACAATTCGTGATAGAGTCAAAATTGGTGATTATAATATTATTGGGATGGCGTCAACCGTTCTCAAAAATGTGGATTCAAACCAAACACTTATTGGCTCTCCTGCAAAAGTTATTTAGCACATGCAAATTGTTACCGCAAATAGGGCAAGGGCAATTTTATTCGGTTTTATTAGAAACTATGCCAATGGTAAATATTTGTTACCAGCAAATGTTTGCCCGATTGTTCCACTCACTTTTAAAAAAGCAAATGTTGATTTTGAGTTTATCGACATAAATAATAAAACATTGTGCATCGATGAAGAAACAGTACTTAAAAAAATCAGCGATAATAGTTCCGAATTTGAAGGAATTGTATTTGTGCATACTTATGGCGCATTAAAGCATGTTCACAATTTTTTTAATCAGATAAAAGCTATATCAACAAATTTTAAGATTATTGACGATCGGTGTCTTTGTTTTCCTGATACTGAAATTAAAGATATGTGCTCCGATTTAATGCTGTACAGTACAGGTTATGGTAAAACAATTGATTTGGGACAAGGGGCTTTTGCATATTTAAAAGAGGGGCTTTATGTTAATGAGGAAGTTCAAAATTATAGCGAATATGACTTAGAAAAGCTAACAGATGATTATAAATTTTGCCTTCAGAATCGATTAAATATTAGCAATAAGAATTATAACTGGCTTGATACAAAACTAAATACAATAGATAAAAATAAATATTTCCAGTTAATTTCACAGAAGGTTGTTGAATTAAAAACTCATAAAGAAAAAATAAATGCAATTTATAACTCAAATCTTAGTGACCATATTAAGCTTGATTCTGATTTTAATAACTGGAGATATAACATTGTAGTTAATAATAAAGATGAAATTTTAAGGCGAATTTTTGACGCAGGTTTATTTGCAAGTTCTCATTATGTGCCTTCAAGCGTTTTATTTTCTGATGTAAACTATTTTGAAGCAGAATTGCTTTCCCAAAAAATAATAAATTTGTTTAACGATAAGTCTTTTTCTGAGCAGCAAGCAGAGAATATTTGCAAAATTATTAATGGTGTAGTCTAATCGACATTAAATTTCTTTTTACATTAAAATGAAAAAGCTAATTATAATCGGTGCCAATAACTTTCAGGTTCCACTAATTCTACAAGCACGGGAAATGGGCATTGAGACACATGTTTTTGCTTGGGAAGATGGAGCATTGGGGAAGAAATTCTCCAATTATTTTTATCCCATTTCGATTGTTGAGAAAGAAGAAATACTCAAAATTGCCCAATTAATAAAACCTAAAGGAGTGGTTTCTATTGCATCCGATTTGGCTTCGATTACTGTAAATTATCTGGCAAATTCACTGGGTTTAATCGGGAACAGCATGCGTTGCACCGAAATTACCACCGATAAATATCGAATGAGGTCAATACTCAGTAAAAATGGTTTACCCTGCCCTCGATTCTGTTTGCTTGATGATAATAGAAAAACTTTGTGCGAAGGGCTAACGTATCCTCTTATTGTGAAGCCTACCGATAGAAGTGGAAGCAGGGGTGTTACAAAAGTTGTAAATAAAAACGTATTGGAGCAGGCAGTGCAGCGTGCATTTTCGGAATCGTTTGCAAAAAGGGTGATTGTCGAAGAATTTATTGAAGGAAAGGAATATAGTATCGAAATGATTTCATGGCAGGGAGAACATCATTTCATTCAAACTACCGAAAAAGAAACTTCGGGAGCACCATATTTTGTTGAAAAAGCCCAACACCAACCGGCAAATCTCGAAAAAATCAAGGTTTATGAAATAATTGATTTAATTAAGAAATCCTTAACGGCTCTTGGGGTAGAATATGGTGCCTCACATTCCGAAATAATCATAACCCCCGATGATAAAGTTTTTATAACCGAAATTGGAGCAAGAATGGGCGGCGATTATATTGGTTCTGATTTGGTGGAATTGTCAACAGGTTTTGATTTTGTAAAATCTGTTATCAATATTTCTATGGGTATTAAACCTGATATTAAAATTTTAAAAAATGATTTTTCGGGTGTTTGTTATATGTTACCTTCTGCTGGTAAATTAATAAAGCTTGTTGACAATAGTGCTGCATATAGCGAAATTATTCGATCTGAAGTGTATTATAGCTTGGGAGAAACTATTCCTAAAATTGAAGAAAGCAATCAACGTGCGGCTTGTTTTTTATACTACTCTAAGCTGGGGCGATTTAATTCTTCCCCGATAGAATTATACACAGAACCTGACAAATAATAGGAATATTATAAAGATACATTGATAATCCTCCCTGTATTTAAGCGTATCATAATGCCCATTTGCAAACAATAAGTTTCCTTAATAAAAAACTCACATGTTTTTTGGTTTGTTTGCTATCCGGCTATGTTTCTCCAGAATTTTTTTAGCGGCAATCACCATGGGCGGGCCAATAAACTTACCGTTCATCAAGGCTACGCCTTTCCCTTCTTTTTCGGCTTCTTCCGATAAACGGAGCATTTCGCGGGCATCAGCCACTTCGCTTTCGCTGGGCGAAAAGTAAGCATGTGCCAAGGGCAATTCTTTGGGATTTAAAATGAGCATACCTTCGAAGCCCATGTTTTTAGCCACTTTCAAATTTAGCTCAAGGTCATCAAGGTCGTGAACATTGATGTGCACTGTATCAATAGGTGTCACCCCTGTTGCACGGGCTGCCATTGCAATCATTGCTCGTGGAACAAACAAACTTTCGTGTTCTTTGTCATGAATCCCTTGCAGATCCGAAATAAAATCTTCGCAGCCAAATGCTATGGCAATTACCCGTTTCGAAGCTTTGCAAATATCTTGTGCATTCAACACCGCTGCTGCAGTTTCGATTAATGCAATGATTTTAAATTTTCCTAACGGGAATCCTTTTTCGTATTCAATGGTTTCGAGCAATTTGTCGAAGAAGTAAATGTCCTGACCTGTTTTTGCCTTCGGGTACATAAATCCATGAATCCCGTCAATGCTCAATGCTTCAACGTCTTTGAGCAGATGTCCGCTTTCTCGGTCGTTGATTCGGGGGAATATCCAATGGTTTTTAAAACGACCTTCGTTAACCCATTGTTTCACCATATTTCTGGCAACGGCCTTATTAGAAATTGGTTGAACCGAATCTTCTATATCGAGAAGAAGTATGTCGGCCTCGCTTTTGGCTGCACTCGTAAGCAGTCGTTCGTTGTGTCCAGGCACAAACATCAGACTGCGAAATAAAAAATTATTTTCCGGCATATTTGTTGGGTCTTTTTTTAATTAATACTTTTCTTCTGAATTTAATAACGTCAATATTGTTTTGATTATAACCGATGGTTTCTACATAAATAATACCTCTATCGGGTTTTGACTTCGATGCAATGGTTTCCAAGATTCTGGTTTTGCAATATAGTGTATCGTTTATAAAAGTAGGAGCCAGATGGTCGATGTTTTCGTACGAAAGATTTGCGATAGCTTGACCACTGATATCCATTACGGTAAGATGCACTGCCAAACAAAAAACCAATGTGCCAGGAACCAACAATTGTCCATGCTGCTGTTTGCTGCTGTAATCTTGATTGGTGTGAACCGGATGGTGATTCATGGTGAGCATGCAAAAAAGGTTGTTGTCGCTTTCGAAAATGGTTTTCGACTGACAATGATAATACACTTGACCGGCTTCGAACTCTTCGAAGTAATGACCCATTCTATTTATTTCCATGCGAATTGTGCCAATTAATTATTTTTAAAATTCTGTTTATGTGGGGTTTTTCGAACACTTTTCCATTATAGGTAAATAATGCGGTTTTGTGTTGTATCATGTCGAGAATTTGAGGATACAACTCCTGGGCCTCCAAAACTTCTTCCTCCGAGTAGTATTGTACTTTTCTTATGAGCTGCAATTGATTGGGGTGAATGATAAACTTGCTGTCGAAACCCATCGAAAACCCATCAAAAACTTCGTTGCAAAATTTTTCCTCGTTGGTATAGTCTAGCGATACTATGTCGATGGCATCGAGGCCAAAAGCTTTGGCGGCATTTAAAATTATTTGGCGGGCAAAATATAAATTATGCAGATTGTGTTGCATACCCATAGCATTGCAATAGTCGTGGTTTCCAAGACCAAGGGCAACTATATGTAGGCCACTTTGCTGAATAGCTTCTTTTACACACAACAATCCGGCAGGGTGTTCAACCAGCAGAACAAAACGAAATTTTTCAGGTGTGTAGGCCGAAAAAGATTCAAACATCAGCTTGATTTCTTTGAGTTGGGCAATATCCGAAAATTTGGGAATAATAAAACCGGTAAAACCAGCCCCAATTAAACATTCGATCAATTCTGTGTCGATAGCACTCGATTCTGATGAAAAAAATGTTGGACGAACATAGTGTTCAGGTTTCGGATTAATGCGCTTCAAGCTTTCGAGAGCCATTTCCACGTCACCGGGTCCAACCGAATCCTCAAGGTCGAATATAAAATAATCGGACTGAATGGTTCGCGATTTTTCAACGAATGTTGGGTTGTTGGCCGGAACGAAAAAATAAGTCTTCAGCATGATTAAAATTTCTTTTCAAGTTTAATAAAAAAAAACAAATTGGCATAGAAGCTTCGTGAAGTAATTGTTTTATTGCTGCTCTAATTGTCCATAGCGGTAAAAATAGAACCGTAACTCATGCTTAATTTCAAAAAATGGTATTTACATTTAAGAAATAAAATTTATTTATAAATTGCGAAAAAAAATGATACCATTTAACAAGCCCCATATTACCGGTAAGGAAGTACACTACATTTACGATGCAGTGGCTACCGGTAAAATATCAGGCAATGGAAAATATACAAAAAAGTGTCAGGCATTTTTCGAAGAAAGCTATGGTTTCGAAAAAACCTTGCTTACCACCTCGT
>JAGOHC010000157.1 GCA_017996375.1 Saprospiraceae bacterium
ATACAAAACAGACGGTAATAAACTCAACTCATCAGTCATGCTTAATTGACCTCCGGCATGGATAGTCCATTTTCTATTTAGTACTTCTTTACTGTTATCAAACAATGCAATTTTAGGTTGATTGATATGTTGCATTGCGCCACCAAAATAGATGCTATTGCTTTTCCCAAATAATGCGTAATACATTAATCCGGCGTTGAAACCTATAAATAATGAACTTGAAGTCGAGCCATCTGGAAATGTTTCTCCCGAAGAAAGTTGCCCCGGATTAGGTGTATTGGTTGTGCCATCAAATTGCCTACTGAACCACAGCTTGTTGGCATCAATTGTATTTTGCCCTGCGCCAAGTTGTGCTCCGGCTATGATGTATTGGTCATTGGTGCGGTATCGGCTTCCTTGCAGTTGCTTCATATACGATATGGTAAGGTAGCCTCGGCGTTGGTTGAATTGTGCAGCACCAGTAGCATCATTTAGTACGTTCAACCCAACTGAAAAATAATCGTCGCCAACAATTTTGAATCGCGATTCAAAGCCCGCGTACGCTGCTCTAAAAGGATTAACCTTTAGTACTGTTGACCATTGCTCGCGGTAATTTAGTGCGACGCGAAATTTCCCGTTGAATACGCCACATAGTGCAGGATTAACATATAATGGCGACATATAAAACTGCGAAAGGTGCCCATCTTGAGCAAAATTGCTTGAAGTTAAACCCGTTAATAGTAATAATATAGTAATAAAACGTTTCATAAATTCTATTTGAATGAATGAAATTAACACTTTCTGTGATTATCACAAATAAAATTGGTTAATTTAACGCAATTATTCTATTTGAATAAGAACTGTTACTGTGCTTGGCGAAAGCCTTTACTTTTTTGCCGAACAGTTTTATATAATTTTGAAGTATGCAAAAGTACCAAAGAAGCGGAAAATCGTTAGATGAAGTACACGAAAGTATTGACACCACGGTAACGCTCTCGAAAGGAAAAAAAATTCTTGCGTTTTTAGGTCCCGCCTATTTAGTAAGTGTAGGGTATATGGATCCGGGCAACTGGGCAACCGACCTCGCTGGTGGTAGCAAGTACGGGTATAGTTTGATTTGGGTGCTATTAATGAGTAACATCATGGCGTTATTTTTACAGAGCCTCAGTGCACGGTTAGGTTTGGTACGTCGTTTGGATTTAGCGCAAGCGAATAGAGAAGTATATCCTCCTGTCATTAACTTTTTCTTATACTTATTAGCAGAAATCGCCATTGCCGCTTGCGATTTGGCAGAGGTGTTGGGTATGGCTATTGGTATTCAACTTTTGACAGGATTGCCCCTAATTTATGGTGTGGGAATCACCGTGTTTGACACTTTCTTATTGCTGATGCTGCAACGATATGGTATGCGTGTGATGGAACTGTTCATCATCGGATTAGTGGCTGTGGTTAGTGTCTCTTTTTTTATTGAGATGATAATTGCCAAGCCGAACATCGGAGAAATTGCTAAAGGCTTTGTACCATCTTTACAGGATAGTGGCGCATTGTATATCGCAATAGGCATCATAGGTGCTACCGTAATGCCTCATAATTTATACTTACATAGTGCATTAGTACAAACCCGAAAAGTAAAGCGCGAGGAAGGAAGTATCCGACAAGCCATTCGTCTGAATAATATTGATAGTGCTATTGCACTGAACATTGCTTTTTTGGTTAATGCTTCTATTTTAATTTTGGCAGCTGCTATGTTTTATAAAAATGGTTTGACACATATTGCTGAAATACAAGACGCGCACCAGCTATTAGCTAGCCTTACTGGAACGAGCATTGCCTCTACTGTATTTGCGATTGCACTTATCGCCGCCGGGCAAAGCAGCACAATCACCGGCACACTGGCAGGGCAGATTATCATGGAAGGTTATTTGAATCTACGTATCAACCCCATGATTCGACGATTACTAACGCGCCTGTTGGCAATAACCCCAGCAGTATTTACCATCTTGTTTTTTGGAGAGGAAAAAATTGGTGAGTTATTAATTTTGAGTCAAGTGGTATTGAGTGTACAGTTAGGGTTTGCAATTATTCCACTTATTTATTTTGTTAGTAACAAAGAGAAAATGGGTGTTTTCAAGATTGGTATTCCTGCACAAATTTTTGCATGGATAATCAGTGTGGTTATCGTTTCACTCAATATAAAAATGGTGGTTACTGAAGTTAACAGCATGTTACAATCAGATATGTCTTCATTTTATAAAGTGCTTATTATATTGATACTCATACTATTAGGTGTGCTAATGTTGTTTTCAATCGGTTATCTATATTTTAAACGACCAACAAATAATTTGCAAAAATATCAACAGTTACACACGCTTCAATCCGCCATAGGTCGCTTAGAAAAACCAATGTATAAACGCATTGCCATAGCCTTAGATTTTTCTGATTATGACATTAAAACCATTCAACATGCTATTGCTCAAGGAAATAAGGATACGACTTATTATCTGATACATATTGTCGAAAGTGCTCCAGCACAACTTCTGGGAACTGAATCGGATGATATAGAATCTCGTCAAGACAAACAACAATTAGAAACCTATGTACGCTTGCTCGTTGAGGAAAATATTCAGGCAAAAGCAATTTTAGGGTACCAACATCGCATCAAAGAATTAGTAAAAATTGTAAAGGATAACCAAATAGATTTGTTGGTTATGGGCGCACACGGGCACAGTGGCTTTTTTGATTGGTTATACGGTGAAACAATCAATCAGGTTCGGCACAAAATATCCATTCCGGTATTGGTTATTCAAGGATAATAAATTACAAAAATAAAAATGTGTTTTACAACAAAAAAGTAACATTATAAAATTAAAAAAACATTGTACCTTAGCAACCAGCAGTTTTCTACTAGGACAACTGAAGCGCATAAACTGTAATTACATAACGGCACCTATTCCGACTACCGATTGTACTTCCCTAATTTAACTTTGAACATATTGTTAATTATACAACGCAATGAGTGTACGTAATAAAAGATATATTTTTGTGGATTACGAGAGTCTACAAAAAATGGAGTATCGTAAGTTAGCAAGAATATGCGAAAAGATGTTCGTATTGATAGATGCGAACGTTCCTGCCATACCTTTCGAGTTAGTAAAAATATTACAAAAATTAGGGAAAACCACAAAGTGGGTACCGTTCGAGAAATCCGCTCCTGATAAATTGCATATTGAGATGGCGTTTTTATTAGGCAAATGCCATGAACGCCTTGCCTTAGATATTGAATTTGCCATACTAACGGATAGTTCAAACTATGATAGTATCATTTTAAAGATAATTGAAAGTGGAAGAAGCTGTTTGCGTGTTAAAATTGGAGAAGAAAAACACTTGCAAAACGATGCTGAAACGTCTGAAAACACTCCAGCCACGTTGGGTACTGAATTAAAGACAAATGGGCACGTAGTAAAGACGGGGCGCGTTGAAAAATTTATGCAAGTAACTAACAACCAATTGGTTGAAGAAACTGCACAAGACACCATTCAGCGGCTTATTCGCTCTGGAAATCGCCCTGCCGAAATTGCTACACTAAAAAGTTATATTTTTATGAATAACCAAGAGCAGTTGGAGCATTTTCAAATTGAAGATATAATCAAACACTTAGTAACTTCGCAAGAAATAGAAATCCACAACGAGGAGGTGTATTACAATTTTTGATGCTTGTCGTTATAAAAATCCTTAAATTTTTGGTTGATTTTTTTTGCCAACCTTCGTGCAATCAAGGCTTCGGTTGCTGTACTTCTGTTTAATTTATACCAACCTAATCGTATGCCTGTGATACTGACAAAATTCGGGAAAGGTGCCGGCACAAGTTTTAATTTGCTATCAGTAATACTTGCACCACTTACGCCACTTGATGTGGAGGGGTCGGTATTTGCACCATAATTTAATATTAAAATTTGTTTATTAGTTACAGAAATATTTTTATCAATATTACCATTTTCATTCAAAAAAATATCATTAGGATGCCCTTGTGCTAATTTAGTTATTGCTGTATCGTAAAAAAAAACAACCTGCGAAAAAGAATAGTCAGTATTAAAATATTGCATCATATATTTGCGAGTTCTGTCGCGTTCGTCAATAGTTTCTTGCCTTAATTTTTGCAAACGCTTTATTTCTTTTTCAGATTTGGTGTTTTCAAGCATTTTTTCGATAGCTAAAATTTTTTTATTATTACTCGGCAACCTAACTGCCAAAACACCTTCTTTGAGAGTTTCAATAGGAGTTTTTTCATTCGATTGTGCATTTATTGAATTGCCCAATAGCAAACAAAAAAATATAATTAATAATCGCATAGTTTTCTTACAATTTTGTATTCCCTAATTTCAATATTAAATTAAATGCTTGTTTGCTCAAGGGCATCACAGATAAACGTGGGTTTTTTACTAAACCTATTTCTGCGAGTTCGGGCATGCTTTTGATGAGCGTCAAAGGCACAGGCATTTCTATTGGTTTGACGGGAGCTAAACGTATTGCGCTCCAATCACCTTTTTCTGCGGTCGCATCTGGAAAAAACTCTTCAATTACCGTTGCTATACCTACCACCACTAACCCGATGTTGCTATGATAAAATAGTACGGTATCTCCTTGCTTCATAGCTCGCAAGTTATTTCGTGCTTGATAATTTCTTACACCATCCCAAATTGCAGTTTTTTCGGCAACTAATTTTTCGAATGAATATGTATCTGGCTCAGACTTTACCAACCAATATTGCATAATCTAAATTTATGAATGTACCTAACAATTTAATCCTCCACAAACACTCAGCACTTGTCCATTGATATATTTAGCCATATCGGAAGCTAAAAACACTACCGAGTCAGCTACTTCTTCGGCAGTTCCCATTCGTTTCAGTGGGATATTCGCCCAAAAACTTTCTTTCACTTTTTCATCCAATGTTTGAGTCATCTCTGTCTCGATATATCCTGGTGCTATGGCATTGCAACGCACGTTGCGGCTTCCCATTTCTTTGGCAATAGATTTTGTGAAACCAAAAATACCGGCTTTTGATGCGGCATAATTTGATTGTCCGGCATTGCCAAACACGCCCACCACCGAACTGATATTAATGATGCTGCCGCCTTTTCGCATTAGATGTTTCATGGCAGGTTTTGTAATGTTAAACAGCGATTTTAGGTTGGTTTGCATAACAGCATCCCATTGGTCCTCGGTCATTCGCAGAATCAAATTGTCTTTTGTGATGCCTGCATTATTAACAACAATATCCAGTCCGCCAAAATCTTTGACAATATTTGAAATCAATTCTTCCGCTTGGATGTAGTCTCCCACATCGCATTTATAAGCAATAATTTTGGTATCTTCATCCATTAATTCTTTTTCTATTTTTATAGCCTTCTCGGGCGATGACAGATAGGTAAAGGCTACATTGCAACCGTGACTTGATAAGGTTTTAACTATGGCAGCTCCGATGCCTCTTGAGCCTCCTGTAACC
>JAGOHC010000158.1 GCA_017996375.1 Saprospiraceae bacterium
CACTACATTCGTGTTAAACAACATTTCTGCTTTTGTAATTTGTTTGATTTGCGTTCCAATTTGAGCTTTTGTATTCAGCATCATATTAGCTAAATCATCTATTTGTTGTGGCTGAATAAAAGGCTCATCACCTTGTACATTAATAATAATATCTGTATTTAACTGTTTTGCAACTTCTGCACAACGGTCTGTTCCACTGATGTGGTTTGCATCCGTAAGAATAACATTCCCGCCAAAGTTGATGACATGATTAAAAATGCGCTCATCATCTGTTGCTACATAAATTTGGTGAATTGAGCTTGCTTTTGCGACTTGCTCAAATACGCGTTGCAGCATCGTTTTACCTTGTATGTCCACTAATGGCTTTCCAGGAAAACGTGTGGAGGCATATCTTGCCGGAATGATGGCTGTAATATTTTGCATAGCAATAAAATTAAAAAAAGGCAGCGTGATTTTACATCAAACTGCCTAATATTTTTCTATCAATAAAATTCTTTTACTTAAAAGCATTTAAGCCTGTAACATCCATACCCGTGATTAATAAATGGATATCGTGTGTGCCTTCGTAAGTTAATACTGTTTCTAAATTCATCATGTGGCGCATTACAGAATACTCGTTAGTGATGCCCATGCCTCCATGAATTTGACGCGCTTCTCGAGCTATCTCTAAAGCCATCATTACATTATTGCGTTTTGCCATCGATATTTGAGCAGGTGTTGCTTTGCCTTTGTTTGCCAAAGTTCCTAATCGCCAAACCAATAATTGAGCTTTGGTAATTTCAGTAATCATTTCTGCTAACTTTTTTTGTATAAGCTGAAATTGCCCAATTGGTTTGCCGAACTGTATACGCTCCTGCGAATAACGTAATGCTGCATCATAGCAATCTAAACCAGCGCCTATAGCACCCCAAGCGATTCCATAACGCGCTTTTGATAAGCAGCCCAATGGCCCTTTAATACCTTGAACATTGGGAAGTATGTTTCTTTTAGGAACACGAACATCCTCAAACACTAATTCACCTGTTATAGAAGCTCGCAACGACCATTTGCCATGAATTTCGGGTGCAGAAAATCCTTTCATATCCTTTTCAACAATCATTCCTCTGATGATGCCTTGCTCGTCTTTTGCCCAAACTACTGCAATATCTGCTACCGGACTATTGGTAATCCACATCTTGGCACCGTTTAGAATATAGGCATCGCCATCATCTTTGATATTAGTGATCATATCAGAAGGGTTTGAGCCATAATCAGGCTCTGTTAACCCAAAACAACCAATAAATTCACCTGATGATAATTTTGGCAGATACATTCTGCGCTGCTCTTCATTACCATATTTATAAATTGGGTACATTACTAACGAACCTTGTACGGAAGCCATTGATCGCAAACCGCTATCACAACGCTCCAATTCCTGCATAATAATTCCGTATGCAATTTCGTCCATACCACCACAACCATATTCTGCCGGAAGGCTGGGACCAAATGCGCCAATATCTGCTAATCCTTTGAACAAGTGTGTTGGACATTCGCCTCGCATTGCAGCATCTTCTATAATAGGGCTTACTTCTTGCTTCACCCATGTTCGTACTGCATCACGTACAATTAGATGTTCGTCAGAAAGCAGCTCGTCAATATTATAATAATCATGCCCTTGGTATCTGTCTTCTTTAGCTGAGCGATGAAATGTGGAAGCATTTGTTACACCATTATTAAATGACATATTTTATTTTTTGTTACTTGTTATAAAATTAATTACTATTTATTGGGGGTATTATACGGTGCAAATTTCGATTTGAGGTCATTTGCAAAGGTTGTATCTCCTGCTTTTTCAGCATCATTAATAATCTGCATCATGGCAGCTTTTGCAGCTTGTTGGTCTTCGCGGAATCCAGCTTCCACATCCGATGGGTCGAGTGAAGCATAGAATTTTAAGTACTCCAACATTTCATCAGCCAATATTTTGTAATGCTTCTTTCCTCTTGCAAATTCACCGGCAACACCATAAGTACTTATAATCGGATAGGTACGTGCATCGTAAGGAAAATTAAAATGAGGGAAAGCAACAAAAATTTTATCCAACATTTTCAATCCTTTCTCTTTATCACCAAATTGTAATTCGTTACGCGCTACGCGCCACATTGTAGCTTTTAACGATTGTACACTCGGCATATAACTTTTGTCAACAAATGTAGGATGTTTATCAAAATTACCCCATTTGAATTTAGACATTATATTGTCGTAAGCTTTGTTACTTACCTTACCCTTACCAACCATGCCCAACATAGCATCACCATTCGATTTTACTGGAACAAGTTTAATGCCTAATCCCTCTAGTTGGAAGAAGTCATCCATTCCAAACAACTTTTCAGGTCGGCAAGTTACGGCAAAATATACTGGACGCTCGAATGCATTATTAGCAATAATGTCTAATATAGCAATATCATCTTTAATTAAATATGAGCGCCCTTCTAAGGTCAGATTAATTCTGGATACGATGCTATCTTGTTGTGTAGCAAATCCATTTGCAATGGCTTTCGCCGGATCAACATCAATATATAAATGTGCACTTGGTACACTCGACTCCAAAGATTGACCAGAACTTAGCGGAACTGGATGATCTTCACCGATGTAACGAACGGCATCTTTCAAAGGCAAATCAGGACCATTTGGGTTGATGGGGATTTGGTTTCTTTTGAATCCTCTATACGCAGTTGAAGGAATTGACATTTTAATAGCTGGCGAATCATTTAATTTTCTGCGAAGCTGTTCGATATACCAATCTACGGCAATTAGGCTTAAATTAACAACCCGCACATCTTTTCGAATACCTTCGACTTCTTGTGCATACCAAAGTGGATAAGTGTCATTATCACCGTAAGTGAAAATAATAGCATTTTTATCGCATGATTCTAAAAAATTAGCAGCATAATCTCTTGCAGCAGTGTGCCCTCTACGGCTATTATCGTCAAAATTTTGTGTGCCCATTAATATTGGAGCAGTCAAAGCTAACGCACTTGCCACGCCTGCCGATGCCATTGATGGTAGTTTTACTTTATCCCTAAAAATTTCAAATAATGCTAACACGGACATTCCAATCCAGATACAGTAAGTAAAAAATGAACCTACCAAAACATAGTCACGCTCACGAGGCTCATTGGGTGGTTCGTTAGAATATACGATAATGCCTATTCCTGTTATTAAAAATAAAATAAACAAAGCGAGTAAATCCTTTCTACATTTATGGTATTGGTAATACAAACCAATAAGCCCTAATATGAAAGGGATCATATAATATTTATTTCGTGCCTGATTATTTTTCATGGTTTTTGGCATCTGGTCTTGGTTGTACAATCGATTGCTGTCAATAGCATCAATACCCGTCAACCAATTTCCACTGGATGGATCCCATGAGAAGTACCCTTGGTCACCGTTTTGTCTTCCGGAGAAATTCCACATAAAATATCGCCAATACATCCACTTAATTTGGTATTGCCAAAAGAACACAATATTATCACCAAATGATGGTTTCCCTTGTTTACCATTCATCCACAGACGGTATAATTCTGGGCGACCTTGTTCTGTATGCGCCATGCGTGGAAACAACACCTCATCATTCGGATTATATTCATACTCAACTTTTCTGTCCACAACTTCATAACGCTCCCCTACTCTTCCGTAACGGTCTTCTTCTTTCAAACCAATGGGACTCGAATCAAAAAGAGGACCTTTCAGTAGAGCACGTTCGCCGTATTGTTCACGATTTAAATAAGGAATCAGACGCATCGCATCGCTCGGATTATTCATATTGATGGGTGTGTTGGCGTTAGCGCGAATAACTATTACGCCTATTGTTGAAAACCCAACACCTACCAGAAATAAGCCAATCAATGCTTTTTGCAAAACACCGTGGTTATGATTATGAGCGTAGCGCAAGCCAAATATTAAAATTCCGGCTAATATTATATTTAAAAAAATCAGACCACTATGAAAAGGAAGACCTAAGGTGTTTACAGCGAATAAATCCAAAGAAGCCCATAGATTAGGAATACCTGTGATGATGAGTTTTTGTATCAACCCTATTACTAACGTACCTACGCTAGCAGCCATTATACCGCCGAGTATCGTATGATTTTGATATTTCTTAAAGTAATACAATAAAGCTAATGCCGGAAAGGTCAATAAACTCAATAAGTGCACTCCGATTGAAAGTCCTGCTGCATAGAGTGCGAACAATATCCATCGGTCAGCTTTTGGAGAATCTGGCAATACATACCATTTCACCATTGCCCATAGCGTCATTGTTGTAAACATGGTGGACATAGCATACACCTCGCCTTCTACTGCTGAGAACCAAATGGAAGTACAAAAAGCTGTTGCTAAACCTGCCACTACGCCTGCACCAGCTAATGACCATGCTTGCGCATTATCAACTTCTTCTGTACGGTCAGCCAAGGTCATTCTTCCGAATAAGATTGTAGTCCAACAAACAAAAGTTGCAGCAAAAGCTGTACAAATTCCTGACAACATATTTACTGCTACAGCTACGGTGGTTGGGTTACTGCTAACAAGCGAAGCCACCCAAGCAAACATTCGACCGATAATCATAAACAATGGTGCACCTGGTGGGTGAACAACTTGTAACTTATAAGCACCAGTTATAAATTCACCACAGTCCCAAAGGCTGCCCGTGCTCTCCACACTAAAGTAATAGACAACAGTAGCTATTAGAAAAACTAACCAACCTGCTAAATTGTATAATTGCTTATGATTATTCATATGATAAAGATGAAAATTTTAATTTTTGATTTTTGACCCGCGAAGTTAGTAAATATATGCTTGTTTGTGCAGTATTTTGAGAAAAAAATAATAACATATTATGTTTATGTAAATATATTATAGTTACAACTTAACGATTGGTGCTAATTCGCTTCCTAAAAAAAAATAAAAAATCGCGGCTAAAATGAAACTTGATTATTGTAAATAATAATTCAAACTGATGCTTGTGATTTAATAAGCTTTTTTAATAAAATAATAAGTATATTTAATGCAATTTTGTATATTTGTTTATCGCATGTTCACATATTTAATTATTTGGCAATCAAACATATACAAATTTTATTTAGTAGCTAACATTTCTTTCTATCCAATCTAAAATGCACAATGACTTATAAATTTTTTAATAAAAATGAAAAAATTATGGAAGCTTATGATAACTTAATAGATGCAATTGAATCGTTAAAAAACCAGGGATATGTGGAAGATTTCAACTTGCGTCAAAATAGTATTGAGGCTAGAAATAGGAAATTCAAAATTTTTCACGAAGATTTTCATATTGATAAACAATTCCGCTTCGATAACAATACCGATCCAGCTGATCAATCTATTATCTATGCAATCTCATCCAACAAATATGATTTGAAAGG
>JAGOHC010000020.1 GCA_017996375.1 Saprospiraceae bacterium
AAATTTTACTCGGAACAAATATTAGATACAGCAATCAAGATTGGGACGAGCTTGCCATCCGTGCAGGTGTATGGACCCGGATAAACAATCGTTTGGGCGATAGCAAACAATTGGAAGCATTTATCATTTCAGGATTAATAGAAATTCAACGATGGAACATTGGATTGAGTTATGACATTACCTCATCCACGTTGCGACAAGCCAACAATGGGCGAGGCGCTTTCGAGGTATCGTTGATGTATATACATCCCGAAAAATCGAATTATAAAGTAAGCTGCCCGAAATTTTAATTATTGATTTGAAGATTTTTTATGATCGGCTAAGAATTGTGCCAAACCAATATCTGTTAAAGGGTGTTTTAGCAGCCCCAAAATTGCGCTTAACGGGCACGTCACTACATCTGCACCGCTTTTGGCAGCTTCGACAATATGCAATGATGTACGTATAGATGCTGCTAATATTTCGGTGTCATATCCTTGAATGGCGTATATTTCTGCAATTTCTTTTATCAAAGCCATGCCATCCCAATTAATATCATCTACTCTACCAACGAATGGCGAGAGGTAGGTTGCCCCTGCTTTAGCAGCCAAAATTGCTTGCCCAGCTGAAAATACCAACGTACAATTTGTTGGAATACCTTCACCAGAAAAATGAGCAATAGCTTTGATACCGTCTTTTGTCATAGGTATTTTTACAACGATATTATCAGCTAATTTGGCTAATTTTTTTCCTTCGGAAATCATACCTGCGTATTCTGTAGAAATGACTTCGGCACTTACGTCTCCTTCAACAATTTCGCAGATTTTCTGGTAGTGTTTCAAGATATTTTTATCACCTGAAATACCTTCTTTCGCCATTAGCGAAGGGTTGGTAGTTACGCCATCTAAAATGCCTAAGTCATTTGCTTCCTTGATGTGATCAAGATTGGCAGTATCAATAAAAAACTTCATGTATATAGTTAAAGATATGTGTAGCCTAATAAAAAAAATGTGAATCCACACACACCGCTACAACAAACTACCCTTGCTGCATTTCTGCCCTGGGGGATTCGAAAGGAGCTGGTCGCATGAACTCACGGCGCAAAGATAGTATCTTTTTTATAAAAACTAAAAATGTTTTACGAATTTTCTCGTGGCTTTAGTGTACCCGTTTTTTCTCCAAAATGTAGAGAAAATTCTTTGAGCTGACTTGCTAATTCATTATTCTGGGTGGCGCGTTGGTAGGTGTCAGCTAAAGCACTTAGCGTTTGAAACATAAATCTGTCCATCTCCATAATTTGAAAATCTGTTGTCCACAGGTCTATTTTTAATGTGTCGAGTTTTTCATTATCAAAAAAGGAAAGCAACATAGCTTTGGCTTTGCCGCCATCACCGGAGGTAGCTTGCCAAGCAAGTGAATGCGGTTGCTTGTCCTCATCAAGGGTTACTTTGATGTTAATTTCTTCTTGTCGCATATAAAAGTTTGTCAATTAATTGGATGAAAATTCTGGCAGGATAGCGTTTACGATATTACAAAAATTTAGCTGAAAAATGCGGTAACGCACAAGTTGTGTAAGTGGTAGTTTGTTGAGGATTTCGATAACTTCATTTTGTGTTTGTGCATTAACGATTGCCCAAAGCCGTGAGTTTTCGAGTGCCAAGGCGTAGGTTGTCAGTTTGCCTTCCAAAAAGAGTTTATTCACAACGGCTCGTTGACGCGGAATACAATCCATAAAAGTGTCATTAATCACATCAGGCAAAATAAAATCCACCATAAATTGGTTAGAATTTTCCATAGAGGGTAGAATATTGAATTACGATATAGTTCGAAACGTATAAACGAAATTAATCATATAAAGTTATGACGAATCAGTTTTTTGCCAAAAAAGTTATCAACATCTAATTGTGATTAATCTTCATACTCCATATTCAGTTTAGCAGATTGCAATTCGCTGAGGGCGTGGTGGTCGCCAATTTTTTTTGCTATGGCAATTCCTTTTTCAAAGATGGTCTGTGCAGCATCCTTGTCATTTGATTTCAATAAGTTTCCAAAATGGTAGTATAGTCCAACATAATTTTCGTCAACATCCATCAATTTTTTATAATAAAAAATGGCTTTGTTTTCATCGCGCATTTCATATTCTTTTGCTAATGCAAACAGGATAAAACTGTCTGTCGGATTCTGTTCGTGAAAGGCTAAAAGTTGCGAAAGTCTATCCATAATATATTTATTTTGTGATTAAAAAATGTTCGATAGCTAATTGATACCCGTGCAAGCCCAAGCCGACAATAGTGCCCTTGCAAACTGCAGCGAGATATGAATGATGCCGAAATTTTTCTCGCGCAAACACATTGGAAATATGTACTTCTATCACGGGACAAGGAATAGATTTTATCGCATCGGCAATGGCAATAGAAGTATGTGTATACGCAGCAGCGTTTAGTACAATTCCTTGATAATCAAACCCATATTGTTGCAATAGGTCAATAATTTTTCCTTCATGATTGGTTTGCTCGTAGTGTAATTCAGTTTGTTGAGCATATTTTTCTTTAAGTTGCAAAAAGTAGGATTCAAAATTATGGTTGCCATAAACTGAAGGTTCGCGTTTGCCCAATAAATTTAAGTTTGGACCATTTAGTATTAAAATATGCTGTTTCATAAAAAAATTATGTGTCAATTATTCAATGTAATGTATGTACAAAATTACTGTTATCTTTGAACGAAACTATTACATTTGGGTTTTAAATATGTGCTAATATAACACTATAATAATGTATGTCATTCAAGATATTTTAGTCAGTGATGAAATTCTGCATGAACAATTTGTTTGTAACCTGTCTGCTTGCAAAGGCGCGTGCTGCTGGGAAGGCGATTTAGGCGCACCTTTAGAAGAAGCCGAATTGCCCATTTTAGAAGCAATTTACGAAAAGGTAAAACCATTCTTGACAGACGCAGGCATCGCTGCCATTGAAGCACAAGGAAAATTTGTAAAAGTGAAAAAAAGTTTTGCTACTCCTTTGGTGGATGATAAACCGTGTGCCTATATGACTTACAATGATTTGGGTATCGCACAATGTGGTATCGAACAAGCAAACAAAGCAGGTGTAATTGATTTCAAAAAACCAATTTCTTGCCACTTGTATCCCATACGCATTAGCAAAAACAAAGCCTTACAATTTGAAGCAATGAATTATGAACGTTGGGACATTTGCGAGCCTGCTTGCACCTTAGGGAAGCAACTTAAAGTGCCTGTTTATTTGTTTCTAAAAGAGCCGATTATTCGCAAATATGGCAAAGAATTTTATGAAGAACTTGAGGCTTTTGCCAACTACAAACAGCAACTTTAGTCATACCAATTTGCAACCATGCACCCGATATATAAAATAATAGATTTTTTATCTCCTATAACACAAAACGTTGTTTATCAATCGGATGCGAACATAGAATACTTACAATTTGACAGCCGCTCAATTACTTTTCCATCAACATCGTTGTTTTTTGCAATGAATGGGGTACGCCACAATGGGCATATTTTTTTGGAGGAAGTATATCAATCAGGCGTTCGAAATTTTGTTGTTTCAGAAAATATTGAAAGCAATAAATTTCCAAAAGCAAACATCATTCAAGTAACGGATACTTTGGTGGCGTTGCAATTAATTGCTAAAAAACATCGGCAACAATTTGTAATTCCGATAATCGGCATAACAGGTAGCAACGGCAAAACTGTTGTAAAAGAATGGTTGTATCAAGTGTTGCAAACAAAATTTGAAATCGTTAGAAGTCCACGTAGCTATAACTCACAATTAGGCGTGCCTTTGTCGGTTTGGCAACTGCAAGATACACATACATTGGGCATTTTTGAAGCTGGAGTTTCTCAAAAAAATGAGATGCAAAATATTGCGGAAATCATACAACCCACTATCGGAATACTGACAAATATTGGTGTAGCGCATGATGAAAATTTTGAATCGCAAGCAGAAAAATTATCCGAGAAAATTCAATTATTTGCAACAGCCGATACTATTATTTGTAACGAAAAATACGTGGATGTTATCCAAGCTGTTTTTAAAAATGCGACAAAAAATTATATAACTTGGGGTAAGCAAACACCTTCCACATTGCAGATTTTAGCAGTTGATAAGAAGCAAGATTTTACAACAATTCAGGCAAAATATAAGAGCGAAAAATTAGCAATTACCATTCCATTTCACGATGATGCTTCTGTTGAAAATGCTATAATATGTTGGCTAACAGCACTTTACATGGGTGTTGATGCGGAGCAGTATTTTTTGCAACTACAATCGGTGCAAATGCGATTGGAAGTAAAGGAAGGCATAAATTCGTGTACACTTATCAATGACAGTTACAATGCAGATATTACTTCGTTGGCTATTGCGCTGAATTTTTTGCGGCAACAAGGCGATGCACGAAAGACGTTGATATTATCAGATATTTTGCAAAGCGGGAAGCAACCAGAAAAATTATATAGCCAAGTATTTGATTTGCTTTTGCAAAATGATGTGCAGCGATTTATCGGTATTGGCACAACAATTAAATCAATTAATCGGCTGTTTAAAAATGATGAAAACATCGAAAATTATTTTTTTGATACTACTGATGATTTTTTACGAAATGTAAATCAACTCAACTTTCATCAAGAATCAATTTTATTAAAAGGTGCTCGCCAATTTACTTTTGAACGTATTGCACAACGCCTAGAGCAACAAAACCACAAGACGATATTAGAGGTAAACCTCAATGCACTAAAGCATAACTTGAACATTTATAGTCGCTTACTTTCACCAAAAGTAAAGCTGATGGCAATGGTGAAAGCTGCTGCGTATGGCGTTGGTAGTCAGGAAGTTGCGCGATTGCTTTCCTTTCAGAAAATTGACTATTTGTGTGTCGCTTATGCTGATGAAGGCATTGAATTACGCAAAGCAAAAATTAAATTACCGATTATGGTTCTCAACCCCGAAGCTGCCGCATTTGATTCTATTTTGAGGTATCATTTAGAGGCAGAAATGTATTCTATTCAATTATTAAAATTGTTTATTGACTTTGCATCTTCTGCACAAACGAAGGTAAAAATCCATATAAAATTAAATACCGGACTCAACCGTTTGGGTTTTGAGCCTTCTGATATTCCAATAATAATTGCATTGTTACAACTACAATCAGGTATTGAAGTTGCTTCTATTTTTACGCATTTGGCGGGAACAGATGCTGCCGAGCACGATGAATTTACACACAATCAAGTTCAAAAATTTATTGCTATGAGCAATGATATAATCAACGGATTGCATTATAAACCATTACTACACGTTCTCAATTCAAACGGTATTGTGCGGTTTCCAAATTATCATTTTGATATGGTGCGTTTAGGTATTGGCTTATATGGTTTCGATGGTAGCAACTTGCTGAAAGATGAAATTCAAGTGGTTCACACTTTGAAAGCAAGTGTTTCACAAATTAAAAATTTGCAGCGCGGCGAGTCGATAGGATATAGTAGGGCAGGGGTTGCAGATGCTGATAAAATCATTGCTACTATCAGCATTGGATATGCGGACGGCTTCCAACGAAAGTTGAGCAACGGTAATTTTAGTGTGCTGCTACATGGGATATTAGCACCCACCATAGGTAATGTTTGTATGGATATGACGATGATTGATATTACACATATTCCCGATGTAAAAGAAGGTGATGAAGTAATTATCTTTGGCAAACATCCGAGTATTTCGGATATTGCAAGAGCTGCCGAAACAATACCTTACGAGATTTTTACAAACTTGTCGCAGCGAATCAAACGGGTTTACTTTCAGGAATAAAAAAAGTGGTAACGAAGTTATCATTACCACTTAAAATGTGTTAAATTATTAAAATTATTCTTTTATAACTTTTTGGTTATGAACAATTTGTCCGTTCTCATACCAAGCGATAAAGTATAAGCCGCTTTCCCATTGCTCGCCCATGTTAAGGCTGCCTTCTAACAAATTATTGTATTTTTTTTGCTCCACAATCTGCCCGAGGGCGTTGAAAACTTTTACCGTTGCATCAATAGTTTTGTCAAATTTGTATACTGCACTAATAGAAGTTGTAAATGGATTGGGTTGGTACTTAACGGCGTGTTGATAGGATAAATCTTTTGATTCGAGGATACTTTCACCTGCAAAAAAACTGTCTATGCCTGCTTCAACTAAATGGCCACTATCCTCATTATCAGAAACTACAAAAAAGACTCGCATTTGATTGCTTGCTTCAATAGTTGGATATACATTAAATTCGTGCCAACTTGAGCTTGAAGTTGTTATGATTCCTAAAGTTTCAGTTACTACTCCGTTTGTTATTTTTATAACTAAGCTATCATTTGGGTTATTATCGCCTCCTGCGTTAAAGAACCAATAAAATAAATGAATATACGGAGTTACATATGGTGTAAAATCCATTTCAGGAGAAATGAGTGTCACAATACCACTATCCACATCATCCGTACCAGCTTGCCCGCCATCATTTCCAGTAATATAACATTGGTCTCCATAATCAGCAGCATCATTATTAGGGTTACAAATTTGCCCATTAAAGTCTGTTCCCACAGGTTCGCCAATTTCCCAAGCTCCCGAACCTGCTGTTGATGTCTTTGTCCAACCTAAATCAAGCTCAAAATCATCATAATAATTATTTAATAGCGATAAATCAGGTAATACTAAAGTTTGGTTTATACTTACATTGTTAAGTGTGTCAAAAGAATAACCCCATTTACTTGCATAAACATTGTAAACACCTGGCGGAATACAACTTACGTTGTAATTTCCATTTATGTCAGTAGATAAGTCGTAACGACTTGTTGCATTGTAAATTTTTATTTTTGCATTATTTAGAAGAGTTGCTCCATTTCCTATAACTTTACCGGAAGCAGAAAAACCATTACAACCCAACTGTACATTTGCGATAGTCACTTCGCCATTTATTAAAGTTGCATTAATGGTTTGCGAAGAATAGCCAGATTTTGAAAACTGCACTTGGACATTTCCGGCAGCAGCTTGCCCTAATGCATAGTTACCGCTAAGGTCGGTTGTTGTATTTTCGCTACCCACAATTTGAACCGATACGCCAGTTAACGGATTACCCGATGCAGCATCGGTTACTTGTCCTTCTAAGTAGCAGGCGCGTATATATGTCGGTTGAAAAACAAATAAACCATTAGAAATATCAGATGCGATTATTAAACCGGAAGTGTAATAAGGATATACTCCCCAAACGCCATCAAAGCCGGTACCTGCTTGCGGGTAGGTATCATAATTCGCAACTTCTACCAAATTATTTGGACGATGCCCATCCACAATCGTTACGCCATCTGTATAATGTGCGGTTACGATAAAATCGTTTAGCACATGCACATTATGGATAATAACACCTGTGCCTTCTGTAGATTTTCTACGCCAACGGTCAATTTCTTTTATATCTGATAAATCAGAAACATCATAAGCGGCAATCCAAGAGTCCTCGCGTTCATCTGTGGTGAAGAGCGTTTTGCTATCATCCGAAAGCCACGAATTATGTGTGAAATTCATCGGAGTAGTCTGAGTAGAGATAAATTGCGGATTAGCTTTATCGTGAATATCATACACCGAAAACCAACCGTTGTAAATATCGCTGCTCCAAAGGGTGTCATTTCTTGAAAAGGAATCGTGGCAGTAGTAACTTGTTCCGGTGTTGTTGTTTTGAGTGTGTCCTAAATACTCTGGATGATAGGGATCATTAGCCAAGCTAAAAATCAAGGTTTCACCTTCATTGATATTTGTACCATTTAATAGTAAGAATCCGTCTTCCGTCATGGAAACTGTATGGGTAGATCGCACCAAAGAAGTGTTGCCATTGATAGTAATGGCGGGTTGCCAATAATAGTAATCTAAATTGCTGTTTGGTAAATTTGCAAGGTCAATAATCAAAAATCCTTCTTGCACGTTATCCAAACTGATGTAGGCATAGTGGCTCCAAACTTTTGCTTCGCGCCAGGAAGTATTTGGTCCGGGAATGGAAGCTACTTCTATCGGATTTGCGGGGTCGGCTAAACTTACGATGGATACTCTTGTGGTTGTGCCGATGACTGCATACTCTGTGCCGTCAGGTGCTTCGTATCCCCATAGACTGCTCAATCCTTCAGCGTAGGGCATATTGGAGAGCAGTGTTAGCGAAGATTGCTGTGCTTGCAAAATTACACAAGCCATAAATTGTAGGGTGATGAGGAATAATTTATTCATATTGCAATTTTAATGGTTTACAAAAATATAAAAGTGATATTACTTACTATCTTCTTTTCGTTTAATTTGAAAATAGGTATCTATTTGAGAACGCACCGATATATGCGCTTTAGATTTTTTGTATACATTTTCTAATTTGGCATCAATGATACGGGCTTTTACATTATCTTTTAGCTGAAGATGTAGGTATTCTTTTATTTCTTTTTTAATAGCAACATTCAAAATAGGAAATGCCGTTTCGATGCGAAAACTCAGGTTACGTAGCATCCAATCTGCTGAAGAAAGATATATCAACTCTTGACCACTGTTGTGAAAAATGAACACACGCGAGTGCTCTAAAAACCTATCTACTATACTAAGGATTTCTATGTTTTCGCTGTACCCTTTAATACCGGGCACTAAGCAGCAAATACTTCGAATAATGAGTTGAATTTTTACGCCTGCATTAGAAGCCTCATATAGTTTTTCAATCATCTCACGGTCTTCTAAGTTGTTCATTTTCAGTATTATATGTGCCTTTTTATTTTGCCTGGCAGCTTGAATTTCATTATCAATGAATCCTAATAATTTTTCTCTGAGATTGAATTGTCCGACTAACAAATGGTTAAAATTGCCTTCTGGTAATTGTAAGGTTTCTAAATATGAAAATATTTTTGCCACTTCTTCTGTTAAACGAGCATCGGCAGTAAACAAGCCAAAATCGGTATATACTTTTGCGGTATCTTCATGGAAATTGCCTGTACTCATATAAGAATAGAGTTGATATTTTGCACCCTCTTTTCGGCGTATCAGGCCAAGTTTTGAATGTACTTTAACACCCGGCATACTGTAATGTACGTTTACGCCTGCAGCTTGCAATTTTTCACCCCATTTTATATTTGCTTCTTCATCAAACCGAGCTTTTACTTCAATAAAAACAGACACTTGCTTACCAGCTTGTGCAGCTTCCATGAGGGAATGCATGATTTGTGAATTTTTTGCTACACGATATTGTACTAATTTAATATGCGTCACTTTTGGGTCTTTGGCAGCCTCTTCAAAAAATTTAATGACACTCTCGTAACTATGATATGGATAATACAACAAGGTGTCATTTTTTTTCATCAATTTAAAAATATCGTTGGCTTCTTCAAACTCCCTGAATGGAATTGGTGGCAGCGGTTTGGTTTTGAGGTGCATTTTGCCGAAATCAGGGAATGTAAAAAAATCGAAGTTGTTGTGATAACGTCCTTCAGGTAAAAGTTCAGATTTTTCAAGATGAAAAGTTTCACGCAAAAACTCTAACATACGAGGAGGCATATCACGATCATATACGAATCGGGAGGTGGTACCTACACTTCGCTTCACTAAACTTTTTTTCAACTTTTCAATTAAGTCGCCTTTATATTCATCATCAATATATAACTCAGCATCGCGGGTGAGTTTGATTGAATATGTATCTACAATATTATAACCCGGAAACAACCATCCAGCACAGTGGCGAACAATATCATCAAGCATCATCACTTCAATATTGCCATCCTTATGTGATGGCAACCTAATAAAGCGAGGTAGGTGATCAGACGGAATTTTAATAATTGCATATTCACTTGCTGATGAAGACCTGCCCTTTTCACGAATGTGTAGAGAAAGGTATAAGGCAGCATTTACCAAAAATGGATTGATTTTATCTTTAACCAATAATACGGGTTGCACAAAGGGCAACATATTATCATTAAAATAATCTTCAACAAATTTTCGCTGAGGGGGTGTTAAATCTAAACGTCTCTTCAGAAAAATATTATGGGTGCGTAATTCCGGTACGATTGAGTTGTGCAAAATTTTTGAAAACTCCTCTTGGTGTGCCGTAACTATTTTATTTATCTCACGCAACACCGCTTTGGGATCAAAATCTAACTGCTTCTTAGTTTTTTTACCAATTTGTATGAGGTGACGGAGTTGCGCTACGCGCACTCTAAAAAATTCATCTAAATTAGATGAGTAAATCGCTAAGAACTTGATGCGTTCAAAAAGCGGATTAGCGGTGTCTTTTGCTTCTTGCAAAACACGATGATTAAATGCCAACCAACTTATATCTCTATGGATGTAAGGAATGTTTTTTAACATAGATATTTAATGTCTAAATTTGCAAACGATGCTGGACTGCAAAAAGATAGACAAAATTCGTGCAATTTTTCTTAAATCAAAAATAAACACAGACTTTTGTTGCCTATACAACAGCAGTAGTCGAAACTCTAATTTTAGGTATTTTGTCGAAACGAGCTTACTGTTTTTTTATTGCATTTGTGCCACTTCCAGTAAGCAGAAAAAACTAAGGTAAAATGTTAAACAGCGTAAAACAATATTTTAAACAGCATACATTTTTTTACATAAAGTATCACCCATTGATTTACAAAAATTGGATTCGATTTCGCGCACCAAAAGGGTATAAGGAAATTGAGAAGGAGCAATCAATGTACCAGCAATTCAGTCAAACAAATTTTGGGAATGAAGGCAATGCGCTTATATATGATGTCGGGGCAAACGAGGGTTTACTCACCGAAGTGTTTTTACAATATGGAAATGTGATTGCCGTTGAGCCTGATGAATTTTCTCAAAGGGTATTAAAGTATCGCTTTTTAAAACACAAAAAATTCAGGTTACTTCCTTTAGCAATTAGTAATAAAAATGGAGAGCAACATTTTTTTGTGCAACAATCTGGGTCGGCACTTAATACACTTAGTGAAAAATGGAGAACAATAATAGAAGATGGGAAATTTGGTTTTTCTAATCAGTTTTCAAAACACGCTGTAAAAACAGTAACACTGGATAGCCTTATCCAAAAATTTGGGATGCCTAATTACATTAAAATAGATACTGAAGGACACGAATTAGCTGTAATTCAAGGATTGACAAAGCCAGTACAACTACTTTCATTTGAAGCCAATCTACCCGAATTTCTTGCAGAAACAATTGTTATAATTGATGTTTTAACTTCTGTTTCACCTGAATATCAATTTACTTTTTTTGCTAACTATGAGCAGCAACTTCCCAATTATGTTGATAGTAATACTTTCAAAGATATACTCGCCAATCTGCAATATTCAAGTATAGATGTATTCTGCAAACATATTTAAAAATATTTTATACTAAAAAATAAAAATATTATATACTCAATTATTTCAATATATTAATGTAAGTAATTGAAAATCAATAATTAATATGTTACAATATTTTTTAGATATGTATAATGTTGATAACTTTTTTTAAAAAAATGGTGTCAAAAAGTGGTAATGTGTGGGAATTATTCTTAATTTTGAATGATATTTTATAATAATATGTATTTCTAATTAAGAAATGCCAGATTTTTGGGGAGAATACGAATGTACAATTGATGCCAAAGGAAGGCTAAGATTACCCACCTCGCTGCTCAAGGACTTAGAGCTTAGCGACGATAAGAAATTCGTCATCAACAGAGGCTTTGAAAAATGCCTAATGTTATATCCAATTTTTTTCTGGCAAATTATTAAAAAAGCAGTTGACCAACTCAATTTCTTTGACGAAAACGACCGTGCTTTTATGCGATACTTTTATCGAGGGGCAAGTAACATTGAGTTAGATGCCTCCGACAGGATGTTGATTCAAAAGCAACTGCAAGAATATGCGGGTCTCGATAAGGAAGTTATTCTTTTCGCCTATAACAACAGAATTGAAATTTGGGATAAAGCTACTTATGATGGAGTTATGGATGTGCCGCCAAGTCAGTTTTCGGCAACAGCACAACGAGTTTTAGGAAACGCCATGAAGATTATTCCTGCGCCATGAGTTACCATGTGCCTGTGTTGTTGCAACAAAGTGTAGATGCCTTAGTGATTAATCCCGACGGTGTTTATGTTGATGTAACATTTGGTGGTGGTGGACATAGTAGAGCTATTTTACATCGCCTTTCTAATTGTGGTAAACTTTATGCTTTTGATCAAGATAGCGATGTTAGTGACTATATAATTCAGGATAGTCGGGTTACGTTCATTGACAGCAATTTTCGCAACTTAAAAAGAATGTTACGTGCTGAAGGTGTAACAGAAATTGATGGTTTGTTAGCAGACTTAGGTGTTTCCTCTCATCAATTTGATGTGCCAGAACGTGGGTTTTCTTTCCGTTTTGACAGCAACTTGGATATGCGGATGAATCAACAAGCTGACTTGCATGCCAGCGAAATTTTGATGACTTACACGAAAGATGCTTTGCAAATTTTGTTCGGGCAATACGGAGAGGTTCGAAATGCTAAAACACTAGCAGCACATATTGTACAACATAGGGCAACCAAGCAATTACATACTGTGCAGGATTTTGTAAGCTTTATAGAGCCGCTTATTATTGGAGAACGACACAAGTATTTGGCGCAAGTTTTTCAAGCCCTACGAATAGAAGTAAACGATGAAATGAAAGCATTGGAGGAGATGCTTGCAGCAGCTATTGAGTTATTGAAACGAGAAGCACGTTTGGTTGTCATTTCGTACCATTCTTTAGAAGATAGGCTGGTGAAAAATTTTATAAAATCCGGCAATGCAGAAGGCATACATATAAAAGATTTTTTTGGCAATATACATCGCCCTTTGAAACCGCTTTTTAAGGATGTTGTATTACCGTCGGCTGAAGAGTTGAAAGCAAACTCAAGAGCAAGAAGTGCCAAAATGCGTGTGGCTGAAAAAATGTAATATTGTTTATATAATACTGAAAATAAGATATTTATAATGTCAAACTGGAAGGAATATTTATCGGTGGGCAATTTAAGTGCCAATTTGGTGATGCGTAACTTTACGTATGTTTTATTCCTTTTCCTTTTGGCTACATTATACATTGCTAACGCCCATTTTTCCGAAAAACAGATTCGCAACATTCAAGAAATTCAAGAGGATATACAAAAATATCGCTGGAAATTTCTATCCCAAAAATCAAAATTGATGTACGAAAACAAGCAATCGGAGGTAGAAGATCATGTTGATGAACTGGGTATTAAAGATGCCAAAACGCCTCCCGAAAAGTTGATAGTCCCCAAAAAAAGTTGGTACAATTAAATTCAGGAATGATTCATACAAACAAGAAAACTTTTTTTATTTTTTGAAATCTTAACGACTAAAAATTTGTATGTCGCTCATAAAGAATGAAGTATTATTAAGAACCTATGCCGTACTGTTTGTCGTGGTACTGGCTGCGTTCATCATCTATGGGCGAGCCGTTACTATCCATACCGTTGAAGGAGAATATTGGCGCTCGAAAGCTGATAGCCTCTACGTACGCTATATGCCCGTGAAAGGCGAGCGCGGAAATATTTTAGCAGATGACGGCAGTTTTTTGGCAACTTCGCTGCCATTGTTTGAATTGCGGATGGACGTAAACTCAAGTGCATTAACCGATGAGGTGTTTAAACAAAACTTGGACTCATTAGCTTGGTGCTTGGCAACTTATGTTGATAAAAGATATACCGTTGGTGGCTACCGCGATTTGCTCATCAACGAGCGCAAAAAAGGACAGCGTTATTTATTGATAAAAGATAATGCTACATTCGAAGAAGTTGAACAGATTCGCAAGTTCCCATTGTTCCGATTAGGTCGCTACAAAGGCGGCTTGATTGAGCGTCAAAAAAGCGAACGTATTAAACCATTCGGCATATTAGCAAGCCGCACGATTGGTTACAATAAAGGTGATACCATAAAAGTCGGCTTGGAAGGAGCGTTTGATAGAACACTTTCTGGTGCAGAAGGTAAACAGTTAATGCAGCGTATCGGAACAAATTGGGTACCGATAAACGACCTGGCAGAAATTGCTCCTGAGCGTGGCGAAGATGTTGTCACTACCATTGATGTAAACATTCAAGATATTGCCGAAAACGCATTAAAGAATGCAGTAAATTATCACAACGCTGATAATGCCACAGCAGTAGTAATGGAAGTAAAAACTGGTGCCATCAAAGCAATTGCAAACATAGGTAAAGGTGCTGAGGGTTTATATGAAGATTACAATTATGCAATCGGTTTGGCATACGAACCGGGCTCTACATTTAAGGCAATTTCGATGTTGTCAATGTTAGAAGACGGATTGGTAGATTTGGATGATACCATAGATTTAGAATTAGGTAAAACTGAATTTATGACTCACACATTGCGTGATGCACATTCCCATAAAATTAGGGAAACGAGTGTCCGTAAAGCCTTCTGTATGTCATCGAATGTAGGGATGGCGAAATTGATGTCATTGAATTACGGGAGCAAACCCGAAAAATTTGTTGAAAGACTAAAAGATTTAAAACTAAACCAAATAACGGGTATAGAAATTGAAGGCGAAGCAAAGCCATATGTTAAGGAGGTAAACACAAAGGATGGATGGAGTGGCATCTCATTACCTTGGATGTCAATAGGTTATGAGATTTTGCTTACACCATTACAATTATTGACTTTTTATAATGCCATCGCAAATGATGGAAAAATGATGAAGCCATATATTGTTTCAGAAATTCAGCACATGGGCGATACTAAGAAAAAATTCAAGCCATTTGTGATGAAAAAATCTATTGCTTCTGCCTCAACAATTAAAAAATTGCAAGAACTTTTACTTGGTGTCGTTGAAGATAAAGAATACGGAACAGCACACAGTATCAAAACGGATTTATACCAAATTGCAGGTAAAACAGGTACCTCTCAGTTAGATTATCAACATGGCAAGGAGCGTAAATATCGCTCATCATTTGTCGGGTATTTTCCAGCGGACAATCCAATGTACTCCTGTATAATTGTAGTGACAAATCCGAGAGAATTTGGCTATACAGGTGCAACCATTGCGTGTCCGATATTTAAAGCGATTTCTGATAAATGTTTCGGCACAAAACTTAAAATGCAAACGGCAATAAATGATAAACCAAAGCCGGTTTTGGTATCCAATCAGTTGCCTACACGTGGTGCAGGCAACAAAAAAGATATTGAGTCGATATTGAATTTTTTAGATATTAAGTACAAACAAGAAAGCGAAACAGAATGGGCAATCCTTCAAACTTCAGCCGATACGCTTCGATTGGCACAGCGCGTTTTTAAGGAGGACGTAGTACCTAACGTTGTTGGGCTTGGATTGAGGGATGCTCTTTTTCTGTTAGAAACTCAAGGACTAAAACCTGTGGTGGTAGGCTATGGAAAAGTGCGAAGCCAGTCGGTTTCGCCCAATACGCCTGCAAAAAACCAGCAAGTTCGCATATTTTTAGAATGAAGTAAATACACCTTTGCCTTAAAAAGTCCCTTACTTACAACATCATTGATTCAATTCCCGCCACACTATGAACACTTTGATAAACATACTTGAGAAACTACACATTTTAGAAACTATCGGGGTGTTATCGGTGGAGGTGGGCAATATTGCCTTTGACTCGCGAAAGGTTACAATCCAATCTCTTTTTGTTGCCGTCAAAGGCATCTCTGTTGATGGTCATAACTACATTAATAGTGCTATTGAAAAAGGTGCAGTCGCAGTAATATGCGAAACATTACCGACAACAATTCTGCCACAGATCACCTATCTTAAAGTTGATAATACTGCCAAAGCATTAGGTCAGGTTGCTTGTAATTTCTATAAAAATCCTTCACAAAAGTTAAAGTTGGTTGGTATCACTGGAACGAACGGAAAAACAACAACTGCTACATTGTTATACCAACTCTTCTCTGCTTTAGGGAACAGAACCGGATTAATTTCTACCGTCGAAAATAAGATTGGCAATTTAGTTTTACCTGCTGAATTTACCACGCCTGATGCGTTGGCGATTAATGAACTACTTGCAGAAATGGTTGATAATCAATGTGAATACGTATTTATGGAAGTTAGTTCTCATGCAATCCATCAACACAGAATTGAGGGGCTGCACTTCACAGGTGGGGTTTTCACCAACCTCTCCCACGATCATTTGGATTATCACAAAACTTTTGATGAATACATTGAGGCTAAAAAAATATTTTTTGACGGTCTACCTAAAACAGCTTTTGCTATAACAAATATTGATGACCGAAATGGCAAAGTGATGGTTCAAAATACAAAGGCAAATATAATAACGTATAGCCTTCGCACTTTAGCAGACTACAAAGCGAAGGTTATCGAAAATTCCCTTTCTGGTTTGCATATCAACTTAGCGGGTTACGATTTTTATTCGCGTCTTATCGGCGAATTTAATGTTTATAATTTATTAGCAGTTTTTGCTGTTGCCATCAATTTAGGCACTCCCGAAATAGAAACCTTAGCTGCCTTGAGCAACTTAAGTGGAGCAGAAGGTCGCTTTGATTATATTCAAGATGCCAAGCGTAATATAACGGCAATTGTTGATTTCGCTCATTCACCCGATGCACTTGAAAAGGTTTTGCAAACTATTAATAAATTAAAAAATGCTGAAAATAAAATTATTACAGTTGTAGGTTGTGGCGGCGACCGCGATAAGCTGAAACGACCACAGATGGCTAAAACTGCTTGTAGATATAGTAACCATGTTATACTCACCTCAGATAACCCGCGCAGCGAACAACCCGAGGCTATCATTAGTGATATGGAGCAGGGAGTACTGAATGAGGATAAACCCAAAACGATAGCTATTACAGACAGAAAAACAGCGATTCATACTGCTTGTAAAATTGCACAAATCGGCGATATTGTGTTGGTTGCTGGTAAAGGTCACGAAAAATATCAAGAAATAAACGGCATCAAATACCCTTTTGATGATAAAGCTATTTTGAAAGAATATTTAGTGTAAAACAAAAAATAACAAAGGATTTAATGGAATTTTTAATCTAAAATCTTACAGTAATTAAGTGTTATATCATCTGTTTACAAATATCGAAAAATTTTATCACCTGCCTGGTGCTCGCCTCTTTCAATACATTACTTTCAGAGCGGGAATGGCGGTCATTTTATCCCTGCTTATATCCTTGTTGATAGGGAAGCAGATTATCAACTATTTGCGGAAGCAACAAATAGGTGAACTTGTGCGCGACTTAGGTTTGGAGGGGCAAAAACAGAAGCAAGGTACACCAACTATGGGTGGCATCATCATCATTTTAGCAATCATCGTTCCGTGTCTGCTATTAGCAAGGTTTGATAATGTATATATCCTTTTAATGTTGTTATCAACTGTGTGGATGGCGGCTATTGGCTTTGCAGATGATTATATCAAGGTGTACAGAAAAGATAAAGATGGCTTAAAAAGCCGCTTCAAAGTGTATGGTCAAGTTGGCTTAGGTTTAATAGTTGGGGTGGTTATGCTATATAGTAAAAACGTAGTAGTACGTATCGAAATGGATAAAGCAAAAGCTTTAGGTTATGAAATTGTGGGAACTACAAAAGCAATATCTCCACTCGACAGAACCGTGCAAAAAGAATATGCCTATGTGAAAACAACTTTAACAAATGTGCCTTTTATTAAAGGAAACGAGTTTGATTATTCTAAATTTTTAGGATTTTTGGGTAATAATGCCGCCGATTTTATTTGGATAATTTTTATTCCGATGATTATTTTTATCGTCACAGCAGTTTCTAATGCGGCTAATTTAACAGATGGAATTGACGGGCTTGCCACCGGAGTTTCTGCAATTATCGGATTCGTGCTGGGCATTTTCGCTTACGTTTCCTCTAATGCTATTACTGCAGATTATCTGAATATTTTGTTTATTCCTAATAGCGGAGAATTGGTAATTTTTGCTTGTTGCTTCATCGGTGCTTGTATCGGATTTTTGTGGTATAATACTTTTCCGGCGCAAGTTTTTATGGGCGATACTGGCAGCTTGACTTTAGGTGGCATCATTGCAGCAATGGCTATTGTATTGCGAAAGGAGTTGTTAATTCCCGTATTGTGTGGTATTTTTTTAATTGAAAGTTTATCGGTTATCATTCAAGTTTCCTACTTCAAATACACCAAAAAAAAATATGGCGAAGGGCAGCGTATTTTTCTGATGTCACCACTCCATCATCACTTTCAAAAGAAAGGTATTCATGAGTCTAAAATCGTTACACGTTTTTGGATTGTCGGAATTTTATTAGCAGTAATTACAATAATAACATTGAAAATCAGATAGTTATGCGAATTGTTATATTAGGCGCAGGTGAAAGTGGTGTAGGTGCTGCGTTGTTGGCACAACAACAGGGCGAAGAAGTTTTTGTGTCCGATTATGGCAAAATAGCTGATAAATATAAAACAGAGTTAACGGAAAATAATATCACTTTTGAAGAGAACCAACATACCGAAGACTTAATTTTAAATGCGGATGTAATAATAAAAAGTCCGGGTATCCCCGACAAAGCACCCATCATCAAGAAATTGTTGGAAAAAGGTGTAGAAATAATATCGGAGATAGAATTTGCGAGTCGTTATACATCAGCTTTCATTATCGGAATTACGGGTAGCAACGGTAAAACAACAACTACAAATTTGGTGTATCACATACTAAAAACTGCCGAAAAAAATGTTGTAATGGGTGGTAATATTGGATATAGTTTTGCTCGGTTACTCACGGAATCTAAGAGAGATTATTATGTGTTGGAACTAAGTAGTTTTCAGTTGGATGGAATTAAGAATTTTACGCCAAACATTGCCATTTTATTGAATATTACACCGGATCATTTGGATAGATATGAGTATAAATTAGAAAATTATATAGCCTCTAAATTTCGTATTTCGATGAATCAACAACTGCAACATTATTTTATTTATAATGGCAAGGATTCGAGTTGTACGGCCTATAAAAAAACAACAAATGCATTGCAAATTCCCATTTATTTACAAAATGATGAAAATTATAATGTTTTAATTGTCAATGATATAAGATATAACATGGCAGCAACACGCCTCAAAGGTGTTCACAATTTTTTCAATACTGCTTGTGCTATTACCGCTGCTGAGTTAGTTGGAATTTCACCTCAACAAATACAAGCTGCGTTGATTACTTTCATCAATGTTCCACATCGTTTGGAGTACGTTAATACAATTGATGGAGTAGAATATATCAACGATAGCAAGGCAACAAATGTGGATGCTGTTTACTATGCCTTACAAGCAATGACCAAACCTGTAATTTGGATTGTCGGCGGGCAAGATAAAGGAAACGATTATGTACCATTAGCAAAATTTGTCAATCAAAAAGTAAAAGCAGTTGTGTGTATGGGAGTAGATAATAAAAAACTAAAAGATACATATTGCGAGCAATTTGGCGATAACTTTTTTGAAACAAAAAGTGCTGATGCAGCTGTCCATACTGCCGCAAAAATTGCTCAGCATGGCGATGTTGTTTTATTGTCACCAGCGTGTGCAAGTTTCGATTTATTTAATAATTACGAACATCGCGGAGAGCTTTTCAAGCAAGCGGTGAACAATTTGTTTAAAACAGTTTAATTTCAAAAAATCAAAAGTAAATTCAAGCTCAATGGAAAATAGATTAATTGCAGGCTTGCGAGGTGATCGTGTAATTTGGATGATAATTGCCTTGTTATCAATGGCTTCTATTTTAGCAATATATAGTGCTACCGGCACACTCGCATACAAAGAACATAACGGCAACACCGAATTTTTCTTATTTAAACATATTTTTATATTGGGTATCGGGTTGATATTTACTTACATTTGCTATCTGATGCACTATTCAAAATATTCGCGCATCGCACCAGTATTATTGCTGATTTCTATACCCTTACTTTTGTTTGCGATTGCCTACGGCGCAGAAACCAACCAAGCTCGCCGTTGGATTCCAATCCCTATTATTGATTTGACATTCCAACCCTCAGATTTTGCCAAAATAGCCCTCATCATTTATGTTGCAAGAGCTATTTCTGCCAAACAGGACATTATAAAAGATTTTAATAGTGCATTTCTTCCAATCATTGTACCTATACTCATTATATGTGGACTAATTGCGCCTGCAAATTTATCAACAGCAATATTATTGTTTACTACCTGTATTGCCATGATGTTTGTTGGTCGTGTTTCCGCAAAATACATTATTCTTTTACTTTTCTGTGGAATAGTAGTTTTTGCAATTTTAATAATGATGGGACAATTCTTCCCAGATATAGTCCGTGTAAATACATGGATTTCGAGGGTGCGTGATTTTATGGAGAACACCGAAGGTGGTTATCAAACACAGCAATCGCAAATTGCAATCGCACAAGGAGGTTGGCTCGGCGTGGGTCCCGGTAATAGTACACAACGCAATTACTTGCCATCGCCTTACGCTGATTTTATCTATTCCATTATTTGTGAAGAATACGGCTTGGTAGGTGGTTTTATCATTTTAGGATTGTATATATTATTGTTTTTTAGATGCGTAGGAATTATCACACGCAGTCCAAAAGCATTCGGAGCCATGTTGGTGTTGGGGTTGGGTTTATTACTTACATTTCAAGCACTTATCAATATTGCCGTTTCGGTACACTTAGTTCCGGTAACGGGACTTAACTTACCCATTGTTAGTATGGGTGGTACGTCAATGATTTTTTCATGTATTTGCTTCGGAATTATTTTGAGCGTTTCTAAACATATTGACCAAACAACTAGGGTACAAGAAGAATAATTTACACCACAATTTAATCAACCTCAACTCAACAGAGAATAACAAAATAAAAAAGTTGTATGGCTAATAAAAAAGTAATTATCAGTGGTGGTGGCACGGGAGGTCATGTATATCCGGCTATTGCAATAGCCAATAGTTTGAGGATGCTTCAACCTGATATCGATATATTATTCGTAGGTGCAAACGACAGAATGGAAATGGAAGTTGTTCCCAAAGCAGGGTTTCGTATAAAAGGTTTGGATGTTGTAGGGCTTCAACGAAAATTCACCTGGAAGAACCTACAATTTCCAGTTAAATTGGTAAAAAGTTTATGGATAGCAAATAGCATTTTAAGAGAATTTAAACCAGACATCGTTGTAGGTGTCGGTGGCTATGCAAGCGGTCCCACTTTAGAAATCGCTAATCGTATGGGTATCCCTACCGTGATACAGGAGCAGAACAGTTATGCCGGTGCTACTAATAAATTGTTAGCTAATAAAGCGCAAAAAATATTCGTTGCCTTTCCAGAAATGGAACGCTTTTTTCCAGCAACAAAAATTTATTATACAGGCAACCCCATTCGGCAAGATATTCAACAAATTGTACAAAAAAGAGCTGAAGGTTATTTGTATTATCAACTCAATCAAAATAAAAAGACAATCTTGTTAATGGGTGGCAGTTTGGGTGCAAAATCCTTGAACGAAGCCGTTGTTGCAAATATACAGTTGCTATCAGGCAACGAAGACATACAAGTTATTTGGCAATGCGGAAAACTCTATTTTGAAGAATACAAAAACACCCAAGTTGCAAAGCTGCACAATGTAGTTTTGCTCCCTTTTTTAGAGCGTGTAGATTTAGCCTACTCCGTAGCAGATGTGGTGATTTGCCGAGCAGGTGCTTTGACTATTTCAGAAATTTGCATGGTGCAAAAACCATCAGTTTTAGTGCCTTCGCCGAATGTTGCCGAAGACCATCAAACGAAAAACGCAATGTCTTTAGTCAATAGCGAAGCAGCTGTTTTAGTGAAAGACGAAAATGCAAACGAAGTGGTACAAGCCGCCTTAGCGTTATTGTATGATGCTGAATTAAGCAACAAATTTGCATTCAACTTAAAGAAATTAGCACGTCCCGATGCATCGCAAATTATTGCAACTGAAATACTGAAAATAATCAATGATAATTGATAAATGAACACATTTGATATACCAATAAATGAATTAAAACTCATCTATTTTGTCGGTATCGGCGGAATAGGTATGAGTAGCTTAGCACGATATTTTAATGAGCGTGGGGTGACTATTTTTGGATATGATAGAACTGAAACTGACTTAACGAAGGCTTTAGAGGCAGAAGGGATGAATATTCATTATGTTGATGATATTTCGTTGCTTCCGCAACAAATAGACTTAGTTGTTTACACACCTGCAATACCAAGCGAACATTCAGAATTACAATTCTTAAAAAAGCAAAATTTACCCATCTTAAAACGCTCGCAAATATTAGGTTGGATAAGCCGAACTAAAAAAACTATTGCAGTAGCCGGAACACATGGCAAAACAACTACATCTTCTATCATAGCACATTTGTTGAAATCAGGTGGGGTTGATTGCACTGCATTTTTAGGCGGTATCAGTAATAATTTTCATTCGAATTATGTCAGTGGCACAAGTGATTGGGTGGTAGTAGAGGCTGACGAATACGACCGTTCATTCTTGCAACTCTTTCCTGATATTGCGATAATCAACTCTTTAGATGCCGACCACTTGGATATTTACGGCAGTCACGAAGCTATGCTTGCAACTTATGCTCAATTTGCAAACCAACTAAAACCTGATGGAATCCTCTATATTCATGAAAGCATTGAAGAAAAGTTAGCACCAATACTTGATAAAAATGTAAAATATGAAACTTTCGGAACAAATTACGGAAATTTCTATGCGAAAAATTTGAAAACTCGAAAAGGTTTTATCATTTTTGACCTTGAGAAAAAAGATTTTAGGGTAAATGAAATTTTATTCACATTGCCCGGCAAACATAATGTGGAAAATGCAATCGTAGCAATAGCCGTTGCACTCCAACTTGGAGTTTCTACCGACAACATTATTTCAGCACTTTCAACTTTTGAAGGAATCAAAAGAAGATTCGACTTCATCATTCGAAATGACGCATTTGTCTATATTGATGATTACGCACATCATCCAACGGAACTGCAAGCTGCTATAGCAACTGCACGAATGTTGTATCCTGATAAAAAGTTGACTGGCATTTTTCAACCACATTTATTTTCTCGAACACGTGATTTTGTAGAGGGATTTGCAGGATCCTTGGATAGTTTAGATGAACCAATTTTGTTAGAGATTTATCCAGCACGAGAGTTGCCCATTGAAGGCGTTTCATCTAAAATTATTTTTGATAAAATGAAAAACCCCAACAAAAAAATGATTCAAAAAGCCGAACTTATGAATTATTTGAGCCAGAATACTTTTGAAGTATTGATGACACTTGGCGCAGGAGATGTTGATGTGTTTGTTAATAAAATTAAAACGCTTTATGCAGACAAATTAGAAGCATGAACAAAGCAAAAAATATTCGCCGGATTGGAGCTTTCGTTATTGCCTTGGCAGTTGCGATGATGGTTTTTGCTGCTGTAGATAGAAAAAAACACATGCAAGCCGATAATTTGACGATTACAATTAAACCGTTACAGAATAAAGACAATTTAGTAACACCAGAGGAATTGAAATTGTCGCTTAGAGAACTTATCGGTAGCGAAGTGGATGGGCAGGTATTGAAGAACATTGACATAGCACGCATCGAAAACACTTTAGAAACAGACCCCTTTGTAGAGAATGTTGATTGTTTCGTTGATGCAAATAACAAGTTGAATATTACCGTCATGCAACGTTCGCCATTGTTAAGGATTATTGATAAAAACGGACAAGGATACTATCTGGATAAATACGGCAAAAAAGTTCCGCTTTCAAAGCATTTTGCTTCTCGGATGTTGGTAGCAAATGGCAATATATCAACCTATGTTTCGGATTCAATTACAAATCCGCAAAACAAGCTGATATTGGCACTTTTTGACTTGTCAAATTTAATACAACAAGATAACTTTTTAACCACATTGACTGAACAAATATTTGTAACTCCCAAACACGAAATAATGATAATTCCTAAAATTGGGAAACAGACAATTCTATTGGGAGATGCGAATAAATTAAACGATAAACTCAAGAAAATTAAGCTATTTTACCAAGAAGCTATGCCGTATGTAGGCTGGCAGGAATACGCACAAATAAATGTAAAATACAATGGACAAATAGTAGCTAAGAAATAATTTTTTTGACTGACAAACAAGATTTTAAATTTAAAACTTACTAATTAAACTATGTTAAACACTGACATATCTCCAGAGCAATTAGTGGTTGCTTTAGACATCGGAACTACCAAAATCTGTGTGTTAGCAGGGTACAAAAACGAACACGGAAAACTTGAAATTATTGGTACCGGAAAGGTAGAATCAAATGGTGTTTCCAGAGGCGTGGTTTCTAATATTGAAAAAACGGTAAAAGCTATTTCTGATGCAGTTGCGATTGCTTCAAAACAAGCACGCACCACATTTACCAAGGTGCATGTTGGCATTGCTGGGCAACATATTAAAAGTTTGCAGCATAGAGGAGGCTTAATGCGCGACGATTTACACACCGAAATTAGCCAAAGCGATATTGATCGCATGATTAATGATACTTATAAAGTAGTGCTTCCGGCAGGTGATAAAATCCTACATGTAATCCCGCAAGAATTTATTGTGGATAACGAAAGAGGCATCATTGACCCAGTCGGGATGTCGGGTGTTCACCTTGAAGCAAATTTTCATCTCATCACGGGGCAAATAACAGCATCCAATAATATTTTACGCTGCGTCGAAAAATGTGGTTTACGAGTAAATGATTTAACACTCGAACCTATCGCTTCTGCAATTGCAGTACTTAGTGATGAAGAGCGCGAAGCAGGAGTAGCACTGGTGGATATGGGAGGAGGTACTACTGATATTACCATATTCCATGAAAACATTATTCGGCATACGGCTGTCATACCATTAGGAGGGAATATTATTACCAAAGATATCAAAGAAGGTTGTACAGTCATGCCACCACAAGCAGAAAAATTAAAAGTAAAGTACGGTTCTGCATTGGCAACAGAAATTTTTGAAAATCGCTTAATTGGTATCCCCGGATTGCAAAATAAAGACAGCAAAGAAATTTCAGAAAGAAATTTAGCTTTAATAATTCAAGCAAGGGTAGAAGAAATTCTCGATCATGTGCTTTGGGAAATCAAACGTTCAGGCTATGAAAGAAAATTATTGGGCGGAATTGTATTAACTGGAGGTGGATCATTATTACGAAACATTGAAAAGTTAACCGAGTTGCATACCGGAATGCACACTAGATTAGGGCTGCCAATCGGTCACTTGGCACACGGTTATGCAGAGGAGGTAAGTAGCCCTATTTACTCAACTGCTATAGGCTTACTTCTAAAAGGCATTGATGAAAAATCTCAGAAAGAAACATTAGCTGCAACTACTCAGGCGAATGCAAAATCTGATACAATTACAGAGAACAACGTGTCTGAAGAAGCAGTACAAAACCCAGACGGTTGGTTCAATAACATTTTCCGTAAAACAAAAGAATGGTTCGAAGCTGAGCCAGATTCAAATTTTTAAACTTATTATAACAAAAATATACAATGAGGTTAGAATTGCCGAAAAATGAACCTTCTATCATCAAAGTAATTGGTGTAGGCGGGGGCGGTAGTAATGCCGTTACACATATGTTTAAGCAAGGTATAGTTGGTGTTGATTTTGCAATTTGTAATACCGATAACCAAGCGTTAAACCAAAGTCCAGTACCTGTAAAAATCCGTTTAGGACCGACACTCACTGAAGGACGTGGAGCAGGCTCAAAACCACAAATCGGCAGACAAGCCTGTCTCGAATCTTTGGAAGATGTCAATGAGTTTTTGTCAAATGGTACAAAAATGCTGTTCGTGACAGCTGGAATGGGTGGAGGTACGGGCACTGGTGCTGCACCAATAATTGCAAAAGCTGCCAAAGATTTAGACATACTGACTGTTGGAATCGTTACCCTCCCATTTATGTTTGAGGGTAATAAACGCACAAAGCAAGGTTTTGAGGGCTTGGATGAACTCAAAAAAAATGTTGATACACTTATCGTTATTTCTAATGATAAACTTCGACAGATTCATGGCGACTTGGCATTGTCGCAAGCATTCAGTCAAGCGGATAATATTTTGGCAACAGCAGCAAGAGGCATCGCTGAAATTATCACAGTACCCGGTTATGTAAACGTTGATTTTGAAGATGTAAATACAGTCATGCGTAGTAGTGGTGTAGCCATCATGGGTACTGCAGCTGTAGAAGGCGAAGATCGGGCCCGCAGAGCCGTAGATGAAG
>JAGOHC010000021.1 GCA_017996375.1 Saprospiraceae bacterium
CTATTGATGTCCCCTTTACGAGAACCTCCCGTTCCTTTTTGACGATGTAGTTTGCGAGTTGAGCCGGAAATTTCGCTACGCTCTTTTGATTTATGCGTCCCTTGTCTTTGGTTGGCTAAGTATAGCTTTACCGATAAGTAAACAGCATGTTCGTTAGGTGTTACGCCGAACACTGATTCGGGCAACTCGACAGTACGACCTGTCTTTCCTCCACTTATGTTATGAACATCAAGTCTCATTGACTATTTATTTTACCTTTTTTTCTAAAATGACGTAAGAGCCTTTGCATCCCGGCACAGCACCTTTTAGTAGGATTAAGTTTTGGTCTGCAAAAATTTTTACGATTTTCAAGTTTTTCAATTTTACGCGATCGTTACCCATACGTCCTGCCATTCGCATACCTTTGATAACTTTGGACGGGAATGAAGACGCACCGATGGACCCCGGAGCGCGTAAGCGGTTATGCTGACCGTGTGTAGATTCGCCTACCCCACCGAAACCATGACGTTTCACAACCCCCTGAAATCCTTTACCTTTGGATGTGCCTATGGCATCAATTTTTTCGCCTTCTGAAAAAATTTCCGCAACAGTAACTGTGTTACCCAATGCTTTGGGTGCGGCATCGAAATTTCTGAATTCGACTACTTTGCGTTTAGGAGAAGAATCCGCTTTAGCGAAATGCCCACGCATTTGCTTAGAGGTACTCTTTTCTCTTTTGTCGTCAAAAGACAACTGAATTGCATTGTAGCCGTCAGTATCATTTGTTTTAACCTGTGTAACTACACAAGGTCCAACTTCAATTACTGTACAGGCAACATAGCTACCAGACGTATCGAAAACGCTGGTCATGCCAACCTTTTTTCCTATTAGACCGTTCACGACTAATATATTTAAAAGTTTAATAGATTTAATTAGAAACAGCTAAAGACGAAGTCCTTCCTTCTAATTAGTCATGAGTTGAAGGCACTTTGCCAACACTTTCACCACACGGAAGAAGTAACTCTATTCTTACAATAAGAAATTAAGCTACGATTTACGTCAACTTGACTTGAATATCCACACCACTCGGCAGCTCCAACTTGGACAGTGCATCAACTGTCTTTTGTGTAGGCGTGTAAATTTCTATCAAGCGCTTATGGGTGCGCAACTGGAACTGCTCACGAGCTTTTTTGTTGACGTGCGGAGAACGCAACACGGTATAAACCTTTTTCTCGTTGGGCAGCGGAATCGGTCCAGTCACCACAGCACCACTGCTGCGAACTGTCTTCACTATACGTTCGGTGGATTTATCCACCAAGCTGTGGTCGTATGAGCGAAGTTTTATCCTGATTTTTTGATTCATATCCCGAATTAAAATTTTATTTGCTTTATGCAATATGTCTAAAAGCGGTGCAAATGTACAATAATTGCGAGCAATTGTCCAAATATTTTTAAAAAAAAATTAAATTTATTTTCAATACAGTTCTCGCAGGGCAAAAAAAGAGATAATTCTTTGCATTTTTTTAAATTTTCGTATAATTAACTAACTTTGTGGGCGTTTAACTGACACTTTTTCTATTTTTAAACATTATCAATATGGCGATAAAAGTTGGCGACCATGCCCCCGATTTCACCCTTGTCAGCGACGATAAGTCGAGTATAACACTCTCATCTTATTGCAATGAATCGAACGTAGTCTTATTATTTTTTCCTTTGGCATTTACGGGCGTGTGTACCAAGGAATTGTGTGATATGCGCGATGACATTGGCAAGTACGAAAAATTTGCTGCACAGGTTTTGGCGATTTCTGTAGATTCAGTTTTTACACTAAATAAATTTAAGACTGACCAAGGGTTTAATTTTCCGTTGTTGTCCGATTTCAATAAGGATGTTAGCCGAGCGTATGACGCATTATACGAGGAGTTTGCATTCGGCATGAAAGGTGTTTCCAAACGTTCCGCTTTTGTGATTGATAAACAAGGTGTTGTGCAGTATGCTGAAGTTTTAGAAAATGCCGGTGACTTGCCAAACTTCTCAGCGGTTGCTACCGTTTTAGCATCGTTATAAATATCAAATGATTGGTTTTTATGATATAAACTACCCTATTATTATGAATAATTTTCCCTCTACGCACCAACAATCTGATGTATTAGAAGCCGAATTGGATTTACTATCTGATACTGGTTACGCTTCTCAAATTATAGTTTATAATGATGATGTCAATACTTTTGATTGGGTTATAGATTGCTTCATGCAAATACTTAAGCATACTTGCGAACAAGCTGAGCAACTGTCTGTACTGATTCATTATAAAGGTAAAGCGAGTGTGAAATTAGGTAGTGTAGAAAAATTAATACCTTATAAGGATGCGCTTGTGGAACGCGGGCTATCTGCAGTAATTGAAACTACTTGACTAACACATATAGTAATATAGTAAACAGCCCTAACTATAATTATACGAATTGCAGCGAGTAGTCGGGCTTAGTTACAATTGGTATGGTGATGGAGGTAGTAGTTGTGCCAGAGGCTTCGATATGCAAGAGTATTTTTCCGTTAACCGAACTGACTATTTTTTTGAGGGCAAAAAGCCGAAGAAGTTTTTCGTGAACTATCGTTTTTTGCAAGTTATCCATCTCGCTATCTTCCCATCGAAGTTGTTCTATTTCAGTAAGAAAAATCTGAAAAAATTCTTTATTCTCCTGATGATTCATGTTTGTGTGTTTTAGGCGAAAAACAGGAATCGTCTGGTTGTTTTGTACTTGAGATGCCAACGAGTTATTTTTCAGCAAGCCATATATTATTTTACATAGCGGAAACAGCTGCCCATATAAGCTCAAGTGCGAAGCGTTGATACTTTCATCAAAATTATCATCAACTTCTATTTTTACTTTTAGCAACAATATTTCGGCGGCTTTTGTAATAATAGATGCCCAACTCTTTGGCGAACGTTGTGCTGATTTGTAAATTAACTTTCCATTCTCTAACAGCTCATCTGCAATTTTGATAAACAACTTATACGTTTCGTACAAACGCACAATAAGTTGGTCTTTAAGTGGGTCGTCTTTGCAGAGAATTTCCGCAATATCATCTAAGTTATAAAACGGATTAAAGAGTATATTCTGCGCCAAAGTAGCATAGTCATTGCCTGCTAAAAAGTAATTATCAATTATTTTATCTTTGAACGAAAGTACTTCTTGCGTGCTGTTCAAAAACTTTGCTTGTAACTCTACCTTTTGGCGATAAATTTCCAATTCATTTTTGCGCTGCTGATAATGTTTATAATGCTCATATAATTCTGTGAAGTCATAAATTTGCCAAAGTAAGTAGTGTTGGTGTTTTACTAAAATGTTTGTAAACGTAAAATCATAAGTACCCTGCAGAAGTGGGTGGGGTGCATTCACTTTTGAGAAGCGAATATCCGTATTGATGGGGTTGTTCAGGTATAGTGAGTTATATAGCCCTAAGAAGAAATCGAAGGTGTGATATACTGGTTTATCAGCAATTATGGAAACATCAAAGATGGAGTTGCAACTATCTATTACGCGAGCATCTTCGTCAAGCAAAATACACTGACAAAAGCTGTTTAGTTTTTCGTAATATGACAGATACTGGAAGCCCTGCATGGGTTTTAATTTATACCGATTGTACTAATTCTTTTCCTACTAATTGAAACAGTTCGTTTACATTTTCGCCTGTTTTCGCACTTGTGATGATATCCCACTTTTGGGGAATCTCATTTGCGATGGCTCTGATGGCTTCGTCGCTCAATAAATCTTTTTTATTGCCAACCATCTTCGTTACTACGCCCGGTATAAGTGTTCTTAGGTATTCTAAATCTTTTGTTAAATTTTTGAATGTTGATGGGCGTGTGAGGTCAAATACATATATCACCGCACTTGCTCCTAAGAAATAAGAGGTAGGTATTTTATCTTGAGATACCTCGCCGGCAATGTCCCAGATTAAAAGCGAAACCTCATCATCATCTACCATGATTGCTTTCTTGTTAACTTTCACGCCAATGGTGGTAAGGTATTTCTCATCAAACTTGTTGAATACAAATTGATTAAACAATGACGTTTTACCGACACCAAAACTACCCGTCAATATGACTTTTTTTACTATCATGATAATCGTTTAGGATAATAGGGATAACTTTCAAAAAAATAAAATCACTTTACCTAAAGTACTTGTGTTTAATTAATTTGTGGCAATATATAATATTCGTATAACTTTTGGGATATTTCTTCAAAATAATTTGAATTGCCAGCAATATTTACGTACGCTAAGTGCTTATTTGCAAAATCCATAAGCTGTTCGGACAACTCCGTCTTTTCTGTATTCGACAACGAGCCGCCTACCGCAACCGCTATGTAAAATGTGTGAAAGTTTTGAATGACAATTTTATATGTCCCATACTGAATTAACTCAAGCTCCTCGCGTTCGCGTTGGAATGCATCCTCAACGAACGCCTTTATCGCGGTAAACATACCGGCTATCACGTCTTGGTCAATTGTTTTATTCATAGACGCCGAACCTAACAAAATGCCTGAATTGTGTTGAATGACAAAAATTTCTTCAACGCGCGGTTTGTCTATTTGGCTAAGCATCAAATCGCTCTTTTGCACCCCAAAAACCATACTTTTAAATCTGCCAACAACATTTTTGGAACTAAATGTATTGCGAAGTTGCTTATCAATGGTGTCTTTAATTTCTTGAAATTGCTGCGAGATGTATTTTTTTATCATCTTACCCAACACAGGGTATAAAACATCCAACAGCTCATCGCGTGATTCTCTTAGTTTTTCATCAACGATTTTATTGACTACTATTTTATATTCTCGTGGAAAATTTTGCCTCACAAACTCCATACGCTCCTCCACTATCGGAACAACCTTTGCGGAAAGTAGGTCTGGCGTGTTTATGATAGAATTGAGGCGTTGCAATTCACCTCTATCCTCTTTCAGAAGAATTTCTCTCAACTTACTTATCAGCAACTCCTCGTTGCCGTTGCCTGATTGTGCCTCACTTTCATAATCTCTTACTGATGTCATGAAGTTATTGGATAAATAAAAAAAACGTGTAACGTAAAATTAATTTTGGGTAACCTAGCTCCGCCACATCGTGGCAACCTAAGTTTTATTGTTCCCCTAAAAGTGTTTGCGCCATTTGTGCCAATAAGTTGCCGAGTTTTTGTCGCTCAGTATTGGTCATGTTGGTAGCATCGCTACGCAACTTCTCTAACTCTGTATTAAAATGCTTTTCTAGTTTGTCAAATCTGGAAGCGGTTTCACGTTCCATACTTGACATTTGTTGCGCCATCTCTTTTTCCATCGTTTTTCGAGTGCTTACTACTTCGCCTCTTAATTGTTCAATTATCTCGGACATTTCGGCAAAACGATGCTCTATCTGGGACATCTGTTGCCCCACCAATATTTCTCTAATCATTCCTAAATCGCCGAGTGATAAACCTGCGCCATTTGGGTTGATTGTACTCGTAGTTGAATTTAATTGCTTAGCCATAATTACTACATTTGTAGGTTGAAGTGTTGATAGAATTTGAGGTTTGAAATATTATTTCGATTTTGGCTCGAATTCCCTTGCAATATAGAATAATTCGCCTTATTATTCACAATATATACGTTCTATTTTTTCTTTAGGTTTCAATTTTTTTTATATGGTGAAGTTAGTCATATTTGCTCCGCATAATTCTGCACGATTACAATACGTACTTCAACACGTTTTGCCCGCCTTGTTGGGAATAGACGTTGTTTCCATGTCTGATACTCACCAATTCATTGCAACCACGTTACCTAAAGTCAATTATTCCGCTAATATCATACCAAACACTTTTACGATTCTGCCATCTGGTTTGCTTGAGCAACGAGGTGTTACCAATCAGCATATAAATATCGGACAAATACAACAAACACCCGTATTATTTCAATCTAATTCGCCACAATGTTCTTTAGGCTTCGATTTTTTTAGTGCAGCCTTCTATATGGCTTCAAGATATGAAGAATACTTACCTTTTACACCCGATGCCCACGGGAGATTTACTTCCAAAAATAGTATCGCTCAACAAAATAATTTTTTGCAAAAACCTATTGTACACAATTGGTCGCAGTTTTTTTTACTTGGGTTAAAACGCTTCTACCCACACTGGCAAACACCACAAATGTCATTTTCTGTTACGCATACTTTCGACGTGGATATTGCTTGGGCTTACAAAAACAGATCGGTCGTTCGTACTTTAGGTGCTATGGCGAAAAATATTCTTCGATTAAATTTTCGGAAACTTTTGGAGCAAATTTCTACGCTTTTAAACCTCCGCAACGATCCCTACTTTACCTTCGCATATATTGAGCATTTACTCGAATACCGTAGTAACACCAAACCTGTTTTTTTCTATTTGCTGAGTGAAGGTAGTACCTATGATAAAAATGTATATCCTTATAATAATAACTATTGTGACGTGATAAAAAAATTAGACAACAAATTTGAATCAGGTATTCACCCATCATATTATGCCACTAATCAACCTATTATACAAAAAGAAATTGGACATTTAATTCAAATAATTAAGCGTAATATAACAAAAAGCAGACAACATTATTTGCGCTTATCCCTCCCCAAGACCTATCAACTACTAATTCAATGTGGTATTACCGATGATTATACGATGGGATATGCGGATGCCTTGGGCTTTCGGGCAGGCATGGCAACTCCTTACCATTGGTACGATTTGGAAAGCGAAACTACAACGACATTAACCATACACCCATTTCAAGTGATGGATGTCACACTACAACAATACCTGCTGCTATCTCCCGATGCCGCTATTCAAAATATACAAAATATTATGGATGCCGTCTATCAAATAAACGGCAATTTTTGCTATGTTTGGCACAATAATTCACTTTCTGAAACCGATGGTTGGCAAGGCTGGCGAAAAGTATTTGAGGCTATTTTATCTTACAATGAACACATCAAAAAAAACAACTAAATGCGCGTAGTCATTCAACGAGTAAGTCAGGCTTCCGTAACAATTAATAGCGTAATTAAATCTCAAATTGACATCGGCTTACTCATTCTGTTAGGTATTGAACACGAAGATAACACGAGCGATGCCGATTGGCTCTGCCAAAAAATTGCTCAACTGCGTATCTTCCCCGATGCGACGGGTTTAATGAATTTATCTATACAGGATGTTGCTGGAAACATTCTTGTCGTCAGTCAATTTACATTATTTGCAAGCACAAAAAAAGGCAATCGCCCAAGCTATATTCGCGCAGCTCGCCCCGAATTTGCCATCCCATTATACGAATATTTTGTAAAAACATTACAGGCTGCGGCTCAATGCAAAGTGCTGACTGGTGATTTTGGAGCAGATATGAAAGTCAGTCTCATCAATGATGGACCGGTAACGATTTGTATAGACAGTAAAGCAAAAGAGTAGCTGCATTTATTGATGGACAATAATTTTTTTTGTTTTCAACAAAGTGCCATCTGCCAGTTTTAATTGCAGCAGATACAAACCGTCATGCAGCGCAGTTGTACTAAATGTTTGCTGAATAGCTTTTGCATTTCTATATGGATTAGAAAAAATTTGTCTGCCCAAAATATCAATTAATTCAATCACAACATCTTCTGCCGAAGGCATAGAAACCTCCAAGGTGAAATGTGTTATACTCGGATTCGGAAAAACTTCACAACTTAATTGTTCGGCAAATGTTTCCGCTACGCCAACGGTAACTTCAACCGTTACGAAAGTATCCAAAGCGCAGCCAATATTATCCGTTATAGTAACGAAATAATTATTTGGTGCTAAATTGTGCACGAATGGTTGGTTCGAATTGTTAGCATTAGTATCCCACAAGTACGTAAACGGTGCAATGCCATTTGAAACAAAAACACTTGCTGTTCCATTTGCGGAAGCATATGTAAACGACGGTGTGGAACGAATAGAATCTATCTGAAAATGCGAAACTGGTGTCAAATTCCACCATGGCGAAACTGTCTGACAATTATTTACATCCGTAATCGTCACGCGATAACTCATAGCAATAAGGTTGGCAATATCCTCAGTTGTTTGTCCATTCGACCACAGAAACGTGTTTGGCATTGTGCCGCCCGAAGGTGTAATATGAATACTCCCATTGTTGGTATTTACACAAGTTGGTGCGCCGAGTGCATCCAAATTAATGTTAAACGCTTGGGGCGTTGTAACTTGCAAATTATTCACTATGCCCACGCAGCCATTGCCATCCGTCACCGTCAGTCTATAAGTGCCCGCAGCTAAATTGCAAAGTGTATCTTTATCTTGAGGTAAAAATCCGTCTGTGTCTGTGCCACTACTCCAGTTAAAGTCGTAAGGCGCAACGCCATTTGTCACCTGTGCTTCAATACATCCATTCATCATGCCAAAACAACTTACAGGGCTTATCGCTAACGGCACAACTTGGAGCGCATTTTGTGTATCATTCATCACGGTTATATATTGCAAAACTGACGTACATTGGTTTGCATCCGTTACCGTTACTGTATAACTATTTGCACTAATATTGGTTAAGTCTTGGGTAGTGGCAGTTGTATTCCAACTATAAGTATAAGGTGAGTACCCCCCTATTGCGGCAATATCAATTCCTCCGGTTGGTATGGCACAACTCGAGGCTGTAATATTTAAAACATTAATTTCGATAGGTGTCGGTCGCGCTACGCTGAAAGTATCACTCACAACACAGCTATTATCATCTGTTACCACAACGATATAATCACCCCCAACAAGTTGCGAAATAGCTGCCGTGGAAGCAGCGCTACTCCAAATATATGTATATGGCGCAGTTCCTCCATTAGCAGCAACAGACAATGCTCCATCAGTCGAATTATAACAAGAAGCACTATCGGACGATAATAAATTTATTACTATAGGTGAGGCTTGATTGATGGTATAATGTGGTGTTTGAAACTGACAACCGTAAGCATCGGTAATCACACAACTGTAGTTACCTGCCGGTGCTTTTACTAAATCCTGATTAGTATAAAAACCATTATTCCAATTATAATCAAATGGAGACGTACCTCCATCAATACTGATATAAATTGCACCTTTTAGTGCGCCGTAACATTCTACATCTTGGATGTAATCGGCACTGAAACTAAAAACTTGAGGTACTGTTATCACTAATGTATCCGAAATAAAAGTACAATTATTACTATCCGAAATAGTAAGCTGATATACTCCTCCGTCAAGCGAATCTAAGTCTTGTGTTGATGCCTGATTATTCCATTGATAGTGATAAGGTTGTTGCCCACCCGAAAAAGATATTTGGATAAAACCATCCGGTACACCGACACAAGCTGCATTTTTTACGCTATCAATAACAAACGCAAATTGCGGTTCATGTATCGAAAAATTGCGTATTCGCTTGCATCCTGCTGCATCCGTAATGGTAACAGCATAGCTGCCTTGTGGCAAATTATGGATGGAATTGTTTGTGGCTCCTGAGCTCCAAGCATAAGAATATGGCAACAAACCTCCGCTTGCATCAATGGCTATGCTGCCATCGTTCAATCCAAAACAAGAAATTTGTTGCACCGTTGGCGTAATAACCAATGCTGGATATTCTACGATAGTAAAATTTTTGCTTGCCAAACATCCGTTTGCATCGGTTGCCGTTACTGCATAATTTCCAGGCGCAAGACTGCTCAAATCTTCAGATGCCACATTGATATTCCAATTATAAGAATATGGTGCTGTGCCACCATCAGGTTGAATATCAATCTGCCCATCGTTAGCACCAAAACAAGTGATATGTTTTAGGAGTTCAGTATTCAGAATAAGACTATCCGGTTGTGAAAGCACAAAAGTGTGTTCAAATTCGCATCCGTAAACATCTGTAATGGTTATCAAATAATCACCTGCTGACAAGTTGCCGATATCAGCGGTTGTTGCTTGCGTACTCCAAGCAAATGAATAGGGTGTCACTCCTCCAACAACCGAAATATTTATAAATCCGTTATTGCTTCCAAAACAAGTTGGCGATACTATCAGCGGGTTTACTATTGCAATAGCTCGCGGTTGTTTTATTTCGATACTATCTATCACTAAACTACAACCCGCCCCACTGGTGTTGATGGTTACAGAGTAAAAGCCGGCATTTAGGTTTGCAATATCTTGTGTAAAAACCCCATTACTCCAATTATATGTGGTAGGTTGCCCACCTGTATTCACATCCAAATCTATCGTTCCGGTGTTATCGCCGTTACAGATAATATCAGTGGTGGTTATATTGTTTACCTGTGCGCCGATACCATTAACAACCACATTCGATAAAACATACTGGCATCCAAAATTTGTGTTGTCTGTAATTGTAATAGTATAAACACCCTGAAATAGATTTGGGATGGTATAATTACCATTTATATTATTTATGCTTCCGGAAACTGGTCCGCTCCACGCATAATCATAAGGCAACATTCCGCCCTGCGGCGAAACCGTTAGTGAGCCGGTATTGGCATTGCATACTGCGGGCAAACTTCCTGTTATCATAGCGGAAGTAATACTTTGTACGGTATGGATAGTAGCAGAAGCACTGCTTGAGCAATTATCTCCATTGGTGACGGTCACTTGGTACACATCTGATGCGCCAACTATTGCGTTTGCATTTACACTGATGTTAGCAGTTGTATCCCCGATATTCCATAAATAACTCAGCGGTGTGATTGCCCCCATTGTAAGGATAGTATTGAGTTGCACAGGACTGTTTTCACAAGCTGAAATTATTGTGTTTGGTAGTATGGAAATAACAGGAATAGTGTTAACAGTAACCGTTACTGGGATGGTGTCCGTACACTGTTGCGTATTATTTGCAAAAGCAAAATATGTTGTATTGTTGTTTGGAGAAACGCTTGTATTATTTAATTGATTGCCCGCAGAAGGCGGCAGGGCAGTATGAAAAGAAATTGTACTACCCGTGTTGTTGCTGTCATTAACGGAAGTTGATAAATTCAAACTGTCTCCGCTGCAAATTGTGGTATTATTATTTATCGTTAAATCAGCTTGTGCATGAACCTCTACATTAAAGTATGTTTCATCGCTCTTGCAAACGCTTGCTATCGGCAGTATGGCATTGGCACTCCCAATAGTTGTTATTGCACACGGGTTATAATCGTTGCTTTGTCGCGCCGCTAACATAGTTGCCAGTGAAAGCGTGTTACCCAAAGTACAACCAGCCGTGGCTACACCATTACCGTACCAAGGCAAATCCATAGCTGTAATAGTATGCCCGTTAATGGTAGTGTTGAAATTCATAATATCGCTACCTGCCCAATTCCAAAAAATGGCATCGCGTACATTGCCGGCATCATCTAAAATGATTGCCCAACCCGGAAAATTAGTATTCCAGACTACATCCGTGCCAATGTAATTATCCGTTATCAAGTCTGTCCGATACAGAATTTCATTAGTTGCCATATTGCCTAATGCCCAATAGGTAGCATTTGCCGAATTGATATTATTAAAACTATTGCTAACCGCAACCACCCAACCACTATAGTTGCCGCCGATACCCAAACTCTGAATTTCGATTCGGTCAGGGTCATTCAAATCTATTTCAGTAATTTTCAAACCCGTAGCAACGATGAGTGAATCTTTTACTGAAAAAGTAGTCGTATTATTTAGTATTGGTGTAGTAAACGTTACGCCCGTAGCTATTCCAGTATTGGTGTCATCAAACCAAAAATTATTACTTGTCGGAAGATTGTCCGCAGCTAATGTAATGCTGCTACCAGAGCAAACGAACGTATCACGAATAATCGGTGTTGGTAATATTACATCATCGGCAATGCCGTTGCAATTATCATCCTGTTGGTTACAACCTACCTCTATGGCACTCGGATAAATCGCATTGTTTGAATCATTACAATCATTACTGTTCGTAACATACCCTGATGGTGGCGTGTTCAAACAACTGAAGGTAGTTTGATAAAAATTGCCATAGCCGTCGTTGTCTGCATCACGGTAATACTTATAAGCACTATGACCCAAATCAATACTTCCGTAAAATGTAATTTCATCTAAACCTATATCGCCACGGATACCATTTGCCGTCGTTGCCACAAAGCGGAACTGTGCAATTTGCCCGTGATACACCCCCAAATCAATGTATTGCCGATACCACAAATCATTGCCAATATCTCCATGTCGTTGCCAAAGCGTAATCCACGAGTCGCCGCCATCAAACGAAATTTGGCAAAGTAATGAATCCACATTACTACCAAACATATTATAATAAAAGGACAAGTGACAATCATCTGTATTACTACTAATCTGCATACAGTTTGAGACCAATGCTGCCTTTTTGCCACCCGTACAGGTATTAGAGGTTTCGATATAAATATAACGCCCCCCACCGCTAACATCATCTGAAGGTCCAGTAGTATCCGTAGGGGTATTTAATTGTGCAACCGTCCAGTCAAAATCGTCATCCAAGGCGTTGTGCCAAGTATCCGCAATCGGGCAAAGTGCACCGCAAGTATTATTACAAAGGCTTTGTGCATTAAAATTTTCTAAATGAGAAATTGGAGGTGTAGGGCAAGCAGTAGCGATATTTATCTTACAACTGTTACCAGAAAAATTGCCCGGCAAACATTCTTCACGTATGTAAATATCATAGTTCGTATTGCTACTTAAACCTGATAATATAAAAGGTTGCGACACTGGACAAGGCACTGTTACCAATGTGCCGCCGCCTGCTGTTGCGCCAGCACCCGGAACGAATCCTACGCTGCCATATTCAATAATAGTTTGTTGGCACGTTGCCGAACCTGCCGACCATGTAAGATGCGTACTGTTTACGTCAGTATTGCTCGCAACAACATTTGAAGGAGGTACACAAGCTACATTACTAAAGCGCAATTCAACAAAATCAAGTGTTCCTTTATAAGTATCCGACACATCGTCACAAACTTGCAATGTCCAGATACCATTTGCCGAATGGCTACCTGTATTAAAATCGTTCAGCTCACCTTCCGGTAAAAATTGCCCTGCGAAGGGCGGCACACCATCGTAGATAATCGGTCTGTTACAATGAGTTTTGCTATTAACGAATGTTGTATAATTAATACAATTACTGCCAATGATAGTTCCGTAATTATCCAAGCCACCACCATTATCGGTAGAAAGTTCCACCACCTGCCCCCAAGGGCTGATGAGGCGAATCTCAACGTCATCATCCCATGTATGTCTGATAATAATTTTTACTTCATCTAATAATAAATTGTCGCCTAAAGTACCACTTACACCATTCACTTCCACTAAAAAATTACCCGACACAGCACAGTTGCCTTCGGTGATAGGTAAGTTCAGTTTACAAGCTGATGGATTGGGTATAGCGGTAGTAAATTCAAATGGACCCGCCCAGTTACTGTTGCCATTGGTGCAATTTGCACGTATATAATATTGGTAAGTTTTTGCAGCCTGCAATGCCATAATGTTCAATGAAGAATCTTGTCCTGATACCGTATGGTTCGGAATACCTAATGGGAGTAGTGGCTTTATCCCGATTTCTATTTCAAACCCTGAAATGGTGGAGAAATTAGGGTGCGTCCAATTAAGCGTTGCACTATTGGTGGTTATGCTGGTGGTCGGTTTTTGTGTTGGCAGCAAACACCCCTGCCCAAAAACGGCGGCACTATACATGAATAGGATGCCAAGTAGCAGGATGCTGCGAATGTATTGAATCATCTTCCTCTAAATTCGGTTTTCTTGTTCTTAAAAAGTATGTATTTGTGTTTTACGTTAAGTTAATAACGAATGAGATAGGTAATTGTATGTTTTGATAAGAAAGACTACTGCTGCGAAGTTATTAAAACCTTTCAGATTTTGGTAACAATAGTGCCTAAAACTTATTTTTCCTCTTATTTATATGATGAATGATTAATCTTTTTCGTAAAATTGAATTTTGTTATCTTGATTAAAAAATGATTGACATAAAATTATTTTCTGTTTACATAAACCCCCTCCACAAATGGCTTTGGTATATGGTTTGTTTAGTGTATACCCAATTTTGTACTGCCCAAACCACTAATAGTACTTGTACAATTACGGATATTGCGATTGAGAATATTTCAAAATGCGATAATAACAACACACGCGAAAATTATGAAGATGATTTCTATACCGCCGATTTATTGATAACATATTCCAAGAAACCCAAAAAAGGTACACTCGAGATTTCCGGCACTACTACGGCTTCAGTTTCTGTTAAAAAAATAAAAAAACGTTCCGCAAGGTTTAAAGCAGTACGCATGAAAGCCGGCAAAATGAATGCACCCAACATTAGCATCACCGCACATTTTTCGGACGCACCAGCTTGTAAAATGACAAAAAAATTAGGGCAAGGCAAACAGCAATGCTCTACCTGTCCTTACCCGGGCGGTCAAATAAACGGCACTTATCAAAATTGCTGGCCACCAGAAGGGGAAAACCTTCGTACATGCGATGACTCCTTCAATTATGCACCCGACCCCGAACACCCTGAGAGAACACCTATCAAATATGTAAAAGTGGTGATGCACGTTTTTCAAAAAGAAAACCCCAACGACCCTGATAATTATACCGAAGCCCATTGCGATGTCATAAAATCATATTTTCATGGAAAAGGTGGCGTGAATGATTTTTTGGCAAACCTTTGCCCCGCGCCTGATGATAGTTCTCCTGATTATAAAGACGCACGATTTCGTTTGCTCAATTCTGGCACCTTGAATTACGATGTGTTTTTTCATCCGAACAACGCTGGATGGGGTACATCTTTCTATGACTGCAATACTTGCCCGTGTGGCACTTGTGGCGGTTGTAAAGATTGTTGCACCACTTGCGGACCTTACCGTTCTACAAGTTTGGAAGAAATAAAAACGCAATACCTTACAGGCGGATATAAAGGTACAGGTTGGCATCACAGCCTTACACAGGAGTATATTCAAACCATTACTTCACCTGAAATACGCAATGCCTATCACATTTTTATTGCACGCGGTCGTTGGCGCGATTGCAATGGTACAACCAATGATACCATCGCCATTCCTGATGCTGCTGATTGTTATAATATGTTTCCGGGAGGATTTACGACACCCGCCTTTTTGCAATGTGAAAACGGTGCTGCCAATCCTATGCCCGTCGCGCTTTACTATGGGCATTATGAGCAATATGCCCGTATGACGAATCCTAATTATGTTTCTTTTGCCCCTACCGTACCACTTCCGGCAACTATACCCGAACTCGGAAAAGGTTTTGTAGGTGAGTTATATCATCTTTTAGGTATAGACCATATTGGTCCACTTCGGGCACATTGGAAGCATCTCAACGGCGACGACGGCTGCGCCGATACTCCTTGGGATAACGACTCAAATATGATGGGCTGCAACTTTAGCGGTAACCCAAAAGTAAAGTGTGCATTAACACAATGCCAATTAGGCAAAATACACTATTTGTTTGAAAACCTGCATCCTGCCGTACAACGCTTCCCTACGGGTAGCATGGAAACCATAAATGCTGAAGGAAAATTTGCCCTGACCGGAAATTGTGAAATTACAATGCCTGACATTATCATTAAAAATGGTGAAAACTGCATATGGCAATCGCGCCGACATTTACGCTCCAACGTAATTGTAGAATCAGGTGCCTCATTAACCATTCGTTGTGATATAGGGCTACCCGATGCTGGCGAGATAAAAGTAGAAGATGGTGGAACGCTTGTCGTAGAACAAGGTGTGCGGGTGTTTAAAAATTGTGCAGAGGAATAAAATAAAAAACCGCATCTTTGTTATCTGTCGAAATTAAACAATCAACTATGTCGGAACTAAAAAAAGACTTGACCCTTTGGGGACTCACCATGATTGCCATTGGTGCTACCATCGGCTCAGGTATATTCCTCACACCTTCTAAAATTGCAGCTTACCTGATGCACCCTACCTTCGTTTTGGGCATTTGGGTATTGGGAGGTATCATCGCCCTTTGTGGTGCACTTACCTTCGCCGAGTTGGGTGGATTATTCCCGCGTGCCGGCGGTATATACACTTATCTGCGCGAGGGCTACGGCGAGCTGACTGCCTTTTTGTACGGCTGGGTCATTTTGACAGTTATTAATACAGGCTCGATAGCTGCTGTTGCTGCGGCATTTGCACGCTACTTCAACTACCTCATTCCAGTAGGTGATAATGGCTTAACGCTATTAGCTGTTGCTGCTATCATAGTGGTTACGATAATTAATATTTATGGTGTAAAAGTCGCCGAATTGTTTTCTAATATTTTTACTGGATTAAAGGTATTAGGGATATCAATCATTATCCTGATTGGTATATTTTGGGGGCTACAAGCCTTCCCGAACTTATCATTAGCAAGTGGTAAACAGCCTGTTGATATCACAACTGCTTTCGCATTAGCACTAACGAGTGTGTTATGGTCGTATGGTGGTTGGCAACACGCTTCGTACTTAGCAGGAGAAACAAAAAACGCTACCCGCAACGTACCTTTAGCAATGATAATTGGTGCATCAATCGTTACAATCGTTTATGTTTTAACCAACATTGCTTACCTGAAAATGCTCCCCGTAGAAACACTCGCTCATTCTAAAGCTGTTGCCGCCGATGCTATTGCAACGGTGTTCCCATCCGGTGGTAAGGCGGTGGCAATGCTCATTGCTATCTCTACTTTCGGTACTGTGGGTATCTATGTGATGTCTGCTCCACGCATCTATTTTGCAATGGCGAAAGATAAGGTTTTCTTCAAACAGTTGGCAAATTTACATCCAAAATACCAGACTCCTGTTACGGCAATTGTGGTACAATCGGCGTGGTCAATTTTTTTATTATTATTTTGGAACACCTTTGAAAACCTGATTGACTATGTCGTGTTTACTGAGTGGATATTTATGTTTTTGGCAGCAGTCAGCGTTTTTATTTTCAGAAAAAAAATGAAGACCGTACACCGCCCATATAAAACATTGTTCTACCCCATTCCACCTATTATGTTCGCGCTTATTACTACATGGTTTATTGCTAACTCGTTATTCAATAAACCTGTACAAGCTATTGCAGGACTAATACTTTTAGCCATAGGTATTCCTATTTTCATGTATTTTAAAAAAAATAATGCTCCTTCAAACAACTAATATTTAATCAAAAAATTATCGCTAATGGATAGTACAAAATCGGGTTATGTTACCACAAACACCATTAATGGTGTTGCACAAATCGAGTTTTTCCATCCAGCCCATAACTCATTGCCAAGCAATCTGCTACGGCAACTCACAGATGCCATTCAAGTTGCCGGACAAAACGATGCAATAAAAGTGGTAGTCTTAAAAAGCGGCGGTGAAAAAACTTTTTGCGCCGGTGCCAGCTTTGACGAATTAGTTGCAATTAACACTTTTGAAACCGGCAAAGCATTTTTTATGGGGTTTGCTGATGTGATTAATGCCATAAGGCAATGCCCAAAATTTGTGGTCGGGCGTATTCACGGCAAAGCCGTAGGTGGCGGCGTGGGTATAGCCGCCGCTTGCGATTACAGCATGGCTACGTTGTATGCTTCCATCAAGCTCAGCGAAATGGCGGTAGGTTTTGGACCATTTGTCATTGGTCCTGCCGTAGAGCGTAAAATGGGCTTGTCGGCTTTCAGCCATTTAAGTATTAATGCCACAGAGTGGCAAACCGCTAAGTGGGCAAAAGAGAAAGGCCTGTTCATGGAAGTTTTTGACACCACCGAACAATTAGATGAATACTTGAAAGTTTTCACGTCACGACTCGCGGCTACCAACCCTGAAGCGATGGCGCTGCTCAAAAAAACTTTTTGGCACGACACCGACCATTGGAACACCCTATTGAATGAACGCGCTGCAATTAGCGGAAGTTTGGCTTTATCTGATTTTACCCGTCAGGCTATTGCAGCTTTCAAACAAAAAGCGTAGCAACATTTTTCATGGCAACTATTATCATCATGTTGGTGGCACTGGTAGCATCTCTGCTAACGTTCGTTTCGGGCTTTGGTTTGAGTACCCTACTTACGCCAGTATTTGTGGTGTTTTTTCCTATTGAAATTGCTATTGCCATGACTGCCATCGTACATTTTTTTAACAATATTTTTAAGTTCACATTATTGTATAAGCATATAGATTTCAGGATAGTCCGTAAATTCGGGATTCCCTCAGTCATTGGTGCAATTATCGGTGCATCGCTATTGCTTTTTACACGCCAATTACCCATAGTGTGCAGCTATCATTTATTTGAAAAAACTTACGCTATCGAATGGATGAATTTAGTAGTAGGAATATTGATGATTGGTTTTGCCATTTTGGAGTTTTTGCCAAATAAAAAATTACAATTAAATGAAAATCAATTAATTACAGGTGGATAACTTAGTGGGTTTTTCGGCGGGTTATCGGGGCATCAAGGAGCATTACGCACTGCATTTTTAATGAATAGCCTTTCTGCAAAACAAACTTTTGTTGCTACTGGCGTAGCCATTGCCTGTATGGTGGACATCACGCGCCTCGCTATTTACAGTTCAAAAGTGGCTTTCGCCGAAGCGTTTAAATCACAATTTTTAATAGTAATTTTGGCAATAACCGCCTCATTTACTGGCATCTATTTTGGCACACAATTGCTTCATAAAATTTCATTTATCGGCGTAAAAATTGTTATGTGTGTTATTGATTATAATTGGTTTTTTATTAACATTAGGCATAATTTAATCACTAAATGGAACGAATAATCGGAGAATTTACGGGTAACGAACATGGCGCATTGGTCTTTTGTTTTGGCGGTATGCACGGCAACGAAAAAGCCGGTGTAAAAGCCCTAGACTTAGTTTTTAAAATGTTAGAGGTTGAACCTATCACGAACCCCTCCTTTACTTTTAAGGGGCGATTAGTAGGCTTGTTGGCAAACAAAAAAGCTTACAATCTGCAAAAGCGATTTATGGTGAAAGATTTAAATCGACAATGGAAAATTGAACATATCACAACGATACAAACACTACCCTACGAACAGTTAGATGCTGAAGACAGCGAACTGTTGGCGTTGTTGGCTGTCATTAAAAATGAAATTGCGACCTACCAACCCACCCAACTTTACTTTTTAGATTTGCATACTACCTCCGCGCAAGGTGGAATTTTTTCGATAGTAGCCGATGATTTGCCCAGCCTTAAATTAGCCACAGCCTTACACGCGCCAGTAGTAACGGGGCTATTGAATGGCATTGAAGGCACAACGCTACACTACTTCAATACTGAAAATTTGGGCTTACCAACCTCTACCGTCAGTTTTGAAGCCGGACAGCACGATGAACCATTTTCTATCAATCGTTCTATTGCTGCCATTATACATTTTTTGCGTGCTACAAAATGTATTCGTGATGAGGATGTCGAAAATCGCCATGATGAAGTGCTGATTAACTATGCTTCGGGTTTGCCAAAAGTTGTGCGTTTGGTGAATGTTCATCGTATTGCGCCAGACGATAACTTTGTGATGCAGCCTAATTACAAAAATTTTCAACCTATAAAAAAAGGAGAATGGCTAGCATCCGACCGACACGGCAAAATCGTTGCTAATGAAGACGGCATGATTTTAATGCCTCTCTATCAACCACAAGGTAGTGATGGTTTTTTTGTAGTGCAAGAAGCTGTTATTTCTTGATTAATTTTGAATGAGCATACCAAGCAGCACCCACAATTCCAGCATTATTTAAAAGCTGTGCCGGCACTACTTTAGTAGGCACCGTTATACACGGAGCAAACATCTCGTATTTCTTACTACTACCCCCACCCAAAATAATCAAATCAGGATAAAATAATCCATTTAAGTGTTTCAAATACTCATTAAATTTTTCGCCCCACGCCGTATAACTCATCTCCTTGCGCTCGCGTGCAGCGTTGGACGTACTGTACTCGGCATCATTTTTTTTCCCTTGAAGATAGACGTGTCCTAACTCAGTATTCGGAATTAGTTGCCCATTTATGAACAGCGCAGACCCCAGCCCTGTACCAATAGTGATGAGCAGTATAGTACCATTTTCGACACGCCCTACACCATAGCGTATTTCGGCAACGCCGGCAGCATCAGCATCATTCAGGGCGTAAACCGGATGCCCTGTGGCAGCAGTAAACAAGCTCTCTACATCTGTGCCTATCCATGCCTTATCAATATTTGCAGCCGTAAGTGCAACACCTTTACGCATGGCTGCTGGAAAGCCACAACCGATAACACCTTGCCAATCAAAGTGCTTTACCACTTGAGCAAACGTTTCTGCTACTGCATCGGGCATTACCGGATGCGGTGTTTCTAACCGAAATCTGTCGGATATAATTTGCCCTGTCGCAATATCTACTATTGCGCCTTTAATGCCGGATGCACCTACATCTATGCCCAATATTTTTTGCTGTTTCATGAATGATGTTGGTTTTCTTTGTAAAATATGTTAATCATCTTCACTTTGGGATCTCGTATTGTCAGAATCATTTTGTGATGCTTTTTCCATTAATCGTTGCTCCTCAGCTTTGCGTTTACGCTCTTCAGCAGCTTTCTCATATGCTTTGATAATTTCCTTTACTAATCGGTGTCGAACAACATCTTCAGCTGTAAGTTGCACCACTCCAATACCTTTGATATGACTTAGCAGTTCCATCGCTTCGCGCAAACCGGACTTTTGGTGGTAAGGTAAGTCAATCTGCGTTAAGTCTCCAGTAACGATACACTTCGCACTAGGCCCTAATCGGGTCAAAAACATTTTTATCTGCATAGTCGTAGAATTTTGCGCTTCATCCAAAATGATGAAAGCACTATCCAACGTTCTGCCGCGCATATACGCCAATGGTGCAACTTCTATTACCCGCGTTTCCATAAAATGATGGAGCTTATCACTCGGAATCATATCATCTAACGCATCATAAAGGGGGCGCAAAAACGGATCAACTTTATCTTTGAGATCACCGGGTAGGAAGCCCAAATTCTCTCCTGCTTCTACGGCAGGACGAGTAAGAATTATTTTTTTAACGGTTTTATTTTTCAATGCACGAACTGCCAGCGCAACAGCAGTGTAGGTTTTGCCCGTACCGGCAGGTCCTAACACAAAAACAATATCATTTTGTTCGCTTGCTTCAACCATTCTTTTTTGGTTGATAGTTTTTGCTTTTATGGGTTTGCCGTCACGACCATGAACTAACGTCATGTTGCCATCGCCATTGCTAAGACGAGTATCCATCGGGTTTTCGCCTTGTAATAAATCTTGAACGGTTTGAATAGACAACTCATGCTTTTCCTGAAGTAATTTTGCCATGAGTTCTATGGTAGCTTTCACCGTTTGTGTTTCTTTTTTGTCACCATTAATTTTGACGATATTCCCGCGACTTGTAATGACAATATCGGGGTAAGCATTTCGTACTAAGTTAAGTTTGTGTTCGTGTTCGCCGAACAAAGCGATAGGGTCTATATCCTCTACCGTAAGAATTATTTCGCTCAAATTTTTCAATTAACGGATTGATAAATAGTTAAGAAGCGTTTGGGTAGCTACCCAAACGCTTCGCAAAATTACAGCCGAGAAGTTAAATTTGCAATACAATATTCATTTTTGATTGCTTCCTATCGGAATATGGTTATTTCGCCTCGGTAAATCAATGGTTTTGACAAGTCTAAGCGCAAGATGTAGTAGTAGGTGGCTGTTGGCAGAGGGTTACCTTGTTGATTTTCGCCTCCCCAGGAGTTATCATAATTCTTTTTGCGATAAACGATATCTCCCCATCTGTTGAACACTACGAATTCATTATCTGGGTATGCCCCTGGATTGTCGTTCAAAGCATCAATGATAAACGTTTCATTTAGTCCATCGCCATTCGGCGTAATGGTATTGGGTAAAAATAATGAATCCTGTTTTGAAAGTACGAGATGTAAAGTTACCAAAGCCGTATCGCAATAATCGGGACAAACAGCATTACACACAAAGTAAGAAAAAGTAATATCGCCGTTTTCTTGATTTTCGTTAGGTGTATAGGTAAACGTACCCTGATTTATTTGCTCCAATATACCTTGCTGCGGTTGACTGACGAGTGTTAAATCATACGACCCGATATTATTCATTACATCATTATGCGAAACACTAAACGGAGATACTACATTTGAATGTGTTAATGTGAAGTAATCATCTACTGCCTGCGGTTGTGTTGCCACTGCTACGATAACGGTATCGGATGAATAATTCGGGCAGCCTGCGGTGGAGAGTGTCCACACAAAAATATTGTTACCCGCTTGGAGTTGATTAACGGTAGTAGTAGGGAGTGTTTCGGAGGTGATGGTGGCGATTCCGGTGGTTGTCCACACTCCATTTGTGCCGGCAGGCAAGTTTGCCGAAAGGGTATGCGTGTTATCACATATACTGATATTATTGCCTGCGTTGGCGTTTTCTAAGTTTCCTTCTGATGTGACCAAGACAGAATCTGTTGCTGAGCAATTATTCGTGGTGTTTAATATCGTCAAATAATACCAACCAGCTTCTGATACGATAGGCGAAGAGGTATTTGCACCAGAAACTATAGTTCCTTCTGTGGTGTGCCATGTATAGCTAATTCCCGACCCTGTAGTTGAATTACTGCCATCTAGGCTAATGGTTGATTGCGTACAGCCTATTGTTTGCGAGGCACCAGCATCGGCGATAGGTGTGACGCCGTTAGAAACAACTGTAACCTGTGCTGTATCACTACATAAACTAATTGAATTTGTAACAATAAGTGTATAAGTTCCTGCTGCATCTACACTAATGTTCAATGACGAAGGTGGCGAAAGTATGTTGCCGTCAGTTGTACTCCATTGATAACTAAATCCTGCACCTACCGAAGAACCTGTTCCGAAAACGGTAACAGAAGATATATCGCAATTAAGTGTATCATTTGCATCAGCAACGGCTGTTGCTGGAATGACTGATCCAGTTACACTTACGTACGCCGTATCGCGGCAACCTGTAAAAAAATTTGTAACGACAAATATGTAGTCGCCAATTCCGTTAACTAATGGTGTGCGGGTGTCATTCCCAGAAACGATACTGCCGTTATCGGTAACCCATTGATAAAAAACATCAGGGCTTTGTGTTGCAGTAGCATCCAAATTTACTTGGGTGTTTTGACAATCTAATTGTGCCGTAGGTACTGCCATAGCAACAGGTGTTGTGTAGTTGGAGTCAACGGTTATAGAATCTCTATTTGTACAGTTTGTAATTGTATTAGTTACTGTAAAGATATATGTACCAACAGCATTGGCTTCAATTTCTAAGGTGCCGGGATTCGTCAAAATATTACCATCTATTGTTGTCCACATATACTCATATCCGGAACCGCTTGATGAGTTGAATCCTGAAAGGTTTACGAATGTTTGAAAACACGTCAGGGTGCTTGCACCGACAAAATTAGCTACTGCTGAGGGTACTTCTCCGGATTGCACCACCGTTACGGAAGTGGTATCCCTACAACCGTTTGTATTATCTGTAACAATTAATGTATAATTGCCGCCACCATTTACTAAAGGCATCAATGTATTTGCACCCAAAAGAATATTGCCACCTGCACCTTGAACGGTTGACCACTGATATACAATATCCTGACCCGTGGTCGAACCTGTGCCATTGATAGTTATTTGTGGTGTTTGACAATTTATGGTATCATTTACTACGGCAAATGCGATTGGTGGAATTGTGTTTTCCACAACCGAAACCGTATCTTCTGCAAAGCAGTGCGAAATGGTATCTACAACCAAAAAATAATATTCGCCTCCGCGATTGATTATGGGTGTTAAAGTATTCGCTCCCGACATAATATTGCCAGTATTAGTCATCCATTGATATGTAAAATTTGAACCAGTAGATGTACCTGCGGTACTAATGGTCAGTTGGGGTACATAACAATTTATTTGTCCGGAAACTGTTGCTATAGCCGTAGGAGTTTGAAACATCCCCAGCACTTGGTATTGCTCAATAATAGTATTATTAGCATCATCAGTAATGGTGACGCTGTAAACACCAACGGTAATGTTAGATAAATCGGGTGTAGTTGCACCGCCCGTCCACGAGTATTGATATGGTGGTGTTCCGCCTGTAACTGTGATATCAATACTGCCGTTGTATAAACCTGAACAAGTAACATTTGTGATGAGCGTATCAGAAACATTTAAGTTGCCCGCGCCGCCATCAATAGTTATCAAACCAGTTTGAATATTGAAAGGAACATTATTTCCGTTACCGTTCACAAACTCAAAATTGGTTGGCATTTCTGTAAAATTAATTAAACTGCTTTCGCCCGGGTTTCCTAATAAGTTAAAGCAAAGCTGAAAAATAACTGTATTACCTACTATGGTAAGGCCACTTAGATTAGGGTCGTTCCACGAAAGTGAAAGTTGCCCTAATGCAGCACCGGCATCATTAAAATTTGAATTAGAAAGACCTTCAAGATTGAAATTGTTTACTGCAACAAATTGTATAATTGCTGGGTCCCAGTTGATAGAAAATTGCATTGAAATGATGTCATTAAAATTGTCCACCGATACGTCAACGCACACCTGACTACCCGAAAACCCTGTGGCTTCAGATATATCTAAGTTCAAATTTTGACTAAAGAGAATTGATATATGTAATAGTGATATGATACTAAAAAAAAGTAATCGTTTCATAAACGAAAATATATTTGTTAAACAAGTAGTGTATTGTATAAAATATCTTAGCGACTGAATGTTATTGAAATCTCATGCGTGCCACCTACAAACGGACCAAACGTATTGAAGGAATAATCGAAACCATATCCGAAGCGGACATTAGCATCCAATCCCATTTTTTCGCCTAATATCACCCCAGTTTCAAAATGAGTATTACCTGCTGTTGATGCACCAATACCAATCCAGAAACTTTGCGACATTTGATATTTCAAATTAAAATCAGCACTAAACGGTGTATTAATTGCATAGCGCAACCAAGCGGAAGGCTCTAAAAAACCTTCTTCGCCTACTTTTTTTATCATACCCAGATTTCCGTAAAAATGCTGCACACGCTTGGTGTAGAGTGTACCGTTATCGCTATCCAATTTGAGTGTTGAGCCAATAGTTTGTGGAATAGACAAACCGCCATAAACGAGGTCGTCATCAAAGTAACCACCACCATCGAGGCGTTTATAACCAAATACACCGACGCTGACATCGGGGTAATATTTACTGACATTATTCTGTGGAATTAAATCGCCTGCATCATGCAAACGAATTTTATCGGGATTGACGCGATACTGCACAAACCCCGCAGACAAACCAACTGATATACCAACAAATTCGGGGTCGCTTGAAAACAGACCTGCTATCTTGCCAAATATTCCGGTATTAGAAATGGGACCAGTTTGGTCGCGCATTAGATGTCCGCCAAAAACTAAATTGGTTGCACCACCAGTAACGTACAGATAGTCGCCTCTGATGATTGCCGTCGATGCCGGATTTTCGAGGTTTATCCATTGGTTGCGATAGCCCGCCCCTACATTAAGTTGATGACTATTTAATAGATATGAAGTTTGAATAACTGCCGGATTGATAGTGACGGCTTGCTCACGATATTGTGTGAATAACGGAAGCTGTTGAGATAGCAACAATTCGGAAAGCAGCAACAAGGCTATTGTTACGCCAAGCAATTTTCTCATATAAATAGAATTATAATATGTTGTAGTATTCGTATAGTCATTTTTTTTAATACAACTATTTTGCCACTTACTTGTATTTTAACAAAAATTATATGTTTTTTATGTTAATAGCTAAAATTATTGGCATTTATGTATAAATTTGAGGGGGGATACAGGCTCAACAACACATATTTTTATCAATTCAAAATTAAAACAACATGAATCCAACAATACGATTAATCTTAGCAGTAATAGCTGGTTTGGTGATAGGAAGTTTCGTCAATATGGGTATTATTATGATAAGTGGTGCCGTCATTCCACCACCTGCCGGAGCGGACGTTACCAGCATGGAAGGCTTAAAAACAAATATGCATTTGTTTCAGCCTAAGCACTTCATTTTTCCATTTTTGGCACATGCCTTAGGCACATTAGCGGGAGCGATGGTAGCCGCTTATATAGCAATGACGCACCGAATGCGGGCTGCACTTCTGGTACGTCTTTTTTTCTTAATTGGTGGAATTGCCAACGTAATTATGTTGCCGTCGC
>JAGOHC010000159.1 GCA_017996375.1 Saprospiraceae bacterium
CGCCGCGAATAGCCTCAATACGGTTGATAGAATTATCCACGCGCAAGAAAATATCCTGCGTAGCAAAGGCAATATCACCAAACAGTAATACGGGCAGTCCATCTTCTTGAAGTTGTAAATATTTTGAGCCTCCGGCAGAAATTGGCACGCCACGTACTGTAATGTTTGTGTTGCCATCTCCACCTGAGGCTTCTGAACGGATACCTGGTATGGAACGTAATACTTCAGCAGTTCCTCTTGCAACAGTAGACTCAATTGCTTGTGCATTCATAGTAGAAATGGACACGCTTGATTCCATCTTAGACTTTGGGTTCATTACCCCCGTCACGACAACATCACTCAATCCGATAGCATCTGCATTCAGCAAAAAGTTTAACCCGGTTACACCCATAGATTTAACCTCAACGGTTTGTTTTGCAGCCACATAACCTACATAAGAAGTAGAAATCGTGTAGCTGCCTTTGTCTGCCACACTTAATGTGTAGTCGCCGTTATCATCTGTGACGGTACCCATATTTGTTCCGTCAATTCTCATGATTGCACCTGACAATGCGCCACCTGCTTCATCAGTAACTTTACCGGAAATAGAATACTGTGCCCACGCTCCTGAGGTGCATATCAACATACTTAGTAAGCAAAAAATTACTCGTTTCATAATTTGAATTAATAGTTATAAATAAAATAAGAAATTGAAGTATAATGCGACAAATGTATATAAGATGTTTTAGAATAAATTACCCTAATTTTGTGTAAATTTTGCACAAACGTTTGTGCAAACGTTTGCTGTTTAAAAATAGTTTATCACACAAATTACCAAACCTTTTATTGCAAATGAAAAAGACAACCATAAAAGATATTGCTAAAGCTTTAAATGTCAATCAAAGCACAATTTCGAGAGGATTAAAAAAACATCCCGACATTAGCGAAGCTATGCAAAAACGAATTGAAGAAGCCGCTACATTAATGAATTATCATCCTAACCAAATAGCGGTTAATTTCAGGAGTAGCCATAGCAAGCTAATTGGGCTAATTTTACCCGATATCGGTATGTATTATTTTCCAGAAGTGATTAAAGCAGTAATGACTGAAACTCAAAAGAAAGGGTTTCATATTTTGATGTTACAATCGGGAGAGAATTTGGAGCGCGAAGTTGCAAACGTAGCCATTTGTCAGATGATGAATGTGGAGGGTGTATTAGCTTCCGTTACAAAAAACACCAAAGATGGTACACATTTTTCAACACTTGAAGCCAATGGCATTCCCGTAGTGTTTTGGGATAAAACGCCGCCCGTTGCAGTTAATTTTTCGGTCACCTTCGATGATATTTCTGCTGCACAAACCGCCGTCGGGTATCTCATTCGTTGTGGTGCAAAAAAAATTATCGGTGTTTTAGGAAACGAAAATTTATCCATCACAAAAAAGCGGCAGCAGGGTATGGAGAATATGCTGGCAGAGCAGGTTGCGAAGAAAAAAAACACTTCCATAATTTACGCTAACAATGCAGAAGAAGCCTACCAAAAGGTAAAAGCAATCTGCCATAAATTTGACGGATTCTTTTGTATGAGTGATGAAGTATTATCCGGTACAATGCGGGCACTTTACGTTAAACATATAAGTATACCCCATAAAGCTCAAGTGGTGGCTATCAGTGATGGCGTGTTGCCATATTTGTTCAACCCTACGGTTACTTATGTAGAAAGCTCGGGATATATGACCGGACAGTTAGCAAGTTTAGAGCTCCTTCGCTTGATGGACGACCCCTTGGTACCTGCACCGCGCCACATCATTCAGCAAACACCTTTGATAATAAATGGATCGACTCATACCTCATAAAACTTAGTTGAGGCAAAAAAGTTGACGGAAGAATTGTTCACTAGTACTATAATTATAGTATAAACAACCATTTTGAGCTAGATAAACAACAAAAATATTTTTCAGATGAACATAAAGCATTGAAAATGAAACATTTTTAAAAAATAATCGCTTGTATATTTGGTAAATAAAAAAATTTTTGTCGAAATTTGCCAATCTTTTAGGCGGCATACCAATTTTTCATAACAAATAAAAACCAGCCCTTAACGATGAGAAAGGCAGACATAGTAACTACAATATCCGAAAAAACGGGCGTTCCAAAAGTAGATGTTTTAGTTACACTCGAATCGTTCTTCAAAGAAGTGAAAGACTCCTTGGCTAACGGGGAGAATGTATATATTCGCGGCTTCGGTTCGTTTTTGATTAAACGCCGAGCGAAGAAAGTTGGGCGCAATATCAAACGCAATGTGGCAATCGAAATTCCCGAACACTACATTCCGGCATTTAAACCTGCAAAAGTATTTGTTGATCATGTAAAAGATAACGTTACGTCTTTGCCAGAAAATGGCGAAGATGACGATGAGGATTAATTTGTAACATGACAAAATCGCAGCTCCTTACTATCACTTTGGCGGTTATCGCTTTTATCGGTCTTTACACATTTGGCTCAACCAAGCCCAAAGGACAAGCACTCATCGAAAGAACTAGAAGCTTATCTTTAGTAAGCACCGATGCCACAAGCCTTATTATAGATGCAAAGAAAAAATTGTCTGCTGACAAAATTGCTTGGTTGGATGTAACAGACAAAGCGCTAACCAACGCACAGCAAGATTCGACTAAAGCAACCATCCTGCAAAAATTATCGGCGCAATGGTTTGAATGGGGGAACGCACCCATCGCAGGGTACTACGCACAGCAAGTTGCCGAAATTCGCAAAACAGAAGAAGCGTGGTCTATCGCCGGAACTACATTTACCATCGCCCTTCAAAAAACTGCCGAAGAAAAAGTACGACAATACAGTAGCGATAATGCAATAAAATCATTTGAAAATGCCATATCGCTCAACCCACAAAATACCAATAATCGCATAAACTTAGCCTTGTGCTATGCCGAAAATCCGCCAAAAGATAACCCTATGAAGGGGATTTTGATGTTGATAGATTTAAACAAAAAATATCCCGACAACGTTTCCGTATTGGTGCAACTCGGCAAGCTCGGTATAAAAACCGGACAATACGAAAAAGCTATTGAGCGATTGAAAAAAGCCGTCGCTTTAGATCCTAAAAACACTACAGCATATTGCTATTTGGCAGAAGCCTACAAAGGTTTTGGTGATACATTACAAGCCGATGCAGCTGCAAAAAACTGTAAATAGAATTTTATTTTTATCATTTAAATAGTTTCAATAATGCCTTGCGGAAAAAAACGTAAAAGACATAAAATTGCGACTCATAAGCGCAAAAAACGCTTACGCAAAAATCGTCATAAGAAGAAAAACCGTTAGTACACTATAAAACTGTACTGCGCAAGCGACATGATAGGCGAGTTGTTATGTTTTAATTTTATAACACAACTCGCCCTTCTCGCTCCAAGTTTGAAGGGTTGGTAAATGCTTTTCATACTTAATACAAAAATAAATATTTGCCGCAAAAAGTATAAAGCTTCAATAATTTAGAAATAAACCTCATACCAAAATGTGGTAATGTTTACCACAAAAAAGAGTTACATCGCTTTATGCCTTTCCGCGCAACCTGAATGTTTGTATTACTGTCAAAACAGAAAGTTGTAAACGTTTCTTTTTAGTATTACCCGTAGCACAATTTCTGTTGTGTTATTCAACCTGAAATTATAATCGTTGTTCAATGTATCCATTGTTCAGCCGATTTTTTGATGTCTAAAAAGAAAATTTTTAGTGGAAAAAGAACTAATCATAAACACCTCAACTAACGAAGTTGAAATAGCTTTGCTCGAAAGCGGGAAGTTAGTAGAACTGCACCACCAACAAACTGGGTTCTCCTTCGCCGTTGGTGATGTTTTTGTTGGCAGAATTACAAAACTCATGCCCGGACTCAATGCGGCTTTTGTTAATATCGGGCATGCCAAAGATGCCTTTTTGCATTACACCGATTTAGGGCCTAAAGTACGCTCTCTCCTCAAATTCACCGAGGGTGCAATATCCGGCAGTATCACCACACCGCGTTTAGATAACTTTAAGTTAGAGCGCGAAATCGTTAAAACCGGAAAAATAGATCAAGCCTTACAAAAGAAGAATGCAATTCTGGTTCAAATATTGAAAGAACCTATTTCCACCAAAGGACCTCGCCTAACCTGTGAGCTTACCTTGCCTGGCAGATACATGGTACTCACTCCTTTTTCGGAAGGTGTTTCGGTATCTAAAAAAATTGAAAGTAACGAAGAACGACTGCGTTTACAAAAGCTAGGTGAGAGCATCAAGCCTAAGAATTTTGGACTAATTATCCGTACCGCCGCTGAAGGCAAAAAGATTGCCGAGTTGCACGAAGAGATGAACCTCATGGTAAAAAAATGGGAAGACATCTTTGCTCAACTTAAAGGTAATACGCAACCAATTAAATTGATGAGCGAGTTAGATAAAGCGTCCAGCATTTTGCGCGATGTTCTCAACGAGTCGTTCAACAAAATTGTTGTGAACGACAAGGAGCTATACGAAAACACCCGTACCTATCTGAAGAGTATTGCACCCGAAAAACTCAATATCGTTTCGCTGCACAAATCCAAGCGTTCAATATTTGAAGAATACGGCATTTCGCGGCAAATAAAATCGTCATTTGGTAAAACCGCAACCTTGTCGAGTGGTGCATACATCGTTATTGAGCATACCGAAGCGATGCACGTTATTGATGTAAACAGCGGACACAAAGTTACCTCCACCAATCAGGATAATGCGGTATTGACAATCAATATGGAAGCTGCCGAAGAGGTTGCAAGACAACTGCGTTTGCGCGATATTGGCGGTATCATCATTGTTGATTTCATTGACATGAAAAACGTTGAGCATAGAAAATTGCTACAATCAAGTATGCAAAATTTTATGAAAAGCGATAAGGCCCAACATACCATTCTGCCGTTGAGCAAATTTGGCTTGATGCAAATAACACGCGAGCGTGTGCGCCCCGAAGTAAAAATAAACACCTCCGAAGTATGCCCAACTTGCAAGGGCAGCGGCAAAGTAAATCCAACTATTTTATTGACAGATGATATTGAACGTGACTTAGAATTTATTGTACACTCGCGCCCAAAATCTAAACTATCGCTCCATGTGCATCCTTTTGTACAAGCCTATTTGAAAAAAGGATGGAAAAACACTCCTCTAATTTGGTATCTGCGCCATCACAAATGGGTGAGGATACTTCCTGACTCTAATCTCGGGCTTACCGAATATCATTTTTATGACGAAAATAATGATGAAATTCGCCTGAACAACCACAACGTTTAAAAGAAGTTGAAAGATACTATTTATTTATGCGGAATGAGTTACATTACTTGTTCCGCTTTTATATTATATACTTT
>JAGOHC010000160.1 GCA_017996375.1 Saprospiraceae bacterium
ATACTGCGGATAGCGGTCATCAATCTTTCAGCAGCAGCATTTTTTTTATCGGTCAAAATCATTTGGTCGCCCACCAATTCATCATCATCGGGCAGTTGTTTGAATCGTTCACAATTATTAATGAAGGCGAGTAATTTTTCTTTGCTGTAACCGTATTGCTCAAATTGTTTTACATCGCGGTTGGCACATTTGATGCGCTCCATACATTGGATATATAGGTCGGCATCGGGGAAGTTATATTTTCTGTTTGTACTTTGCTTTTTCATAAAATTATTTTCAGCATACAAAAATAATCATTTTTACGATTGTAATAACTTTTACTCAAGTAATAAAATCTTTATGAAAGATAATTTTTTATTTTGAAAAGGCAATCATTTCTAACAGCCAATCGCGCTCAGTTAATGGGTCTGTTTGTTGTACATCGTTTATCAGTTTTTTTTTCTCTTCGACATCAAAAAGATTAGTGTTGATTAAACGATGTGTAAGTTGCACAACGTTGCGATAATTGGCTTTGTGATACCCCATAATGCGATGCCGACTAATAAATTTTTGCATGGCTTGGAGGTGAGTATCTAAGGTGTCAAATTCATTAGTTTCGTAATAAATTTTCAATAATAATGTTTTGGCGGCTAAGTTGAGCAATAGGTCTGTATAATCCGATTTTTGTAATAGTTTCAAGGCTTGTTTGTATCGGCGACGGCTGTATTCCAAGCGTGCCAAATTAAAACTAAAGGTGCTTTCGCGATGGGCTTCTTCCAATAAATCCTTGTAGTCGTACAAAAATTTTTCTATAAAAACATACTCTTTTTCCAATAAACCCATCGCCACGATATTGCGATAAGCGAATCGCGACAGGTAACCGTTTTCTAATAAAAGTGCTTGTTGAAGTGCTTCTTTATAGAGTTGTAAGCCGTGTTTGGCATACACCAAATTGCCATCGTTGAGGCGTTTAATGCAATAGTTAATTAGAAGTAAATACAAATCGTGCAGTTCTTCTGGGGGAAGCAAATTAGTGTGTTGTGTGAGTATTGCATAACAGCACTCGAAGTGCGTATCATCTTCGTAGCGCAAAGCAAAATAGCAATGATGGTATAATGCTACAACGGGATAGTACGTTAGGTTTTGATGCGACAACAGTTGCAAAATTTCATCTAATAAAGGGTAATGATAATGCTTTTGAAACATCGTTTGATGCGACAACATTATACAGCTCAAACGCAGTTTGTGTATAAAATAAAATACATCTAAATTATCGCTAAGTGGTTGTAGTTGCAGTTCGGTATTGCGTGGTGCAATTTGTTTGAGCTTGAACGTTTCGCGATGTAGTTGGAACTGCTCGAAGTAAAAATCGGCATGGCGCAGGGGTTGCTTTTGCAAGGCTTCGGCAGCTTCATTGATACTTTGTTGAATATGTTTTGTCAGGTTTTGTTTTTTGAAGCGCTTAATCAAAAATACAAATTGCGTGTGTTCGCGTTGAGCAAATTCTGCGTAAGCAAAATAGTTTTTTATGTGTTGATATAACCAACTCATTAGCAGCCGCGTTTGCTGTGCATCGTAAGGTTGGTTGGGATAAATTTTTTCAAAAATAATCTCTTTTGATGGGAATGATTTAGCAAGCATAGCCGGAGTACTTAGCCAATCGAACAGCACAATAACATCCTCGCGCCGATTGAAAAACGGTGAGCGCAACCACTGTTTCAGGTCGCGGATTTCACTTTTTTCGAGTGCGGCAATTACACCTTCCAACAAGCTCTGTTTTGCCATTTGTTATGTCAATCCTTGTTCTTTAAATACTTTATTAAGCCAGCGCAGCATCAAAAATAATGTGATAGAAGCTATTGTTAGTAGTCCAAAATTTAACCAAAAAAAATCTGCCTTGTTATCGTAATCATCCCAAAGTGTTGCTAATATGCCCGAGAGCTTATTGCCTAATGATGTGGCTAATTGCCAACCGCCCATCATCAGACCGGTGATACGCATTGGCGATAATTTTGATACTAATGATAACCCCATTGGGCTGAGGCAAAGTTCGCCGAGTGTGACAATGCCATACGTGCCTACCATCCACCACGAGGAAGCTTTTTCGATGCCGTTATGACAAGCGTAACAAGCAGCTACCATAACCAATGTAGATAAGGCTGATATGACTAAGCCCCACGCAATTTTTGCGGGTGTGGTGGGTTCTTTTCCTTTTCGTCGCAGCCATGCAAAAAAACCGACTACCAAAGGTGTGAAAATGATGACAAAAAATGGATTTATGGATTGGTACAACTCTGTGGAAATCAAGCTAATACCTTGCCCTGTGGGTGGACGTTCCGTTTCGGGTATATTTAGAAAATAAGGATCGTTAGAAAGATTTTTTACAATTTTTCCATCTACTTTAGTGGTGCGGAATTGACTGTCATAAACTGGAAAAGAATCGAGTTTCATTTCGGCGTGTTGCACCATATTTATTGCAGCAGTTGCAGGTTCGATAGCTGCCGGAATTTCTCGGTCAGTATAAAATTCTGCCCACGTAGTTAAGGCTGTTCCGTTCTGTTTGAATACTGCCCAAAATATAATAACCACACCGTAAATTGCCAGTAAGGCGGAGATGGGTCGCCGTTCAACAATGGGAGCTTTCCAGAGTAATGAAATATAAAAATAGATAATAGGCAATGCACCTAATAGGAATGCATCGGTGGAGTCGGAGCCAAATATATTTCCAGGTATCATCCAACCGATTATGCCCGAAATAAGTGCCGGTATAAGGATACTCGACAACTGCCTACCCACACCTTGTGAATCTTCGGCACTGGCTTTGCGGACATCCGCAACTTCATAGTTTTTCCATCCTAACCAAAAAACAAATACGCCGATAAACATACCCACGCCAGCGGCGGCGAAAGCTGCTCCCCACCCGAAGTTGTGACGCAGATAGGTTGCAAAAAAATTGCAGATAAATGCACCAATGTTGATACCCATATAAAATATGTTGTAGCCACTATCTTTTAGTAATTTATACTCTGGCTGATTATAGAGGTTCCCTAATAGCGTTGAAATATTCGGTTTAAAGAAACCATTGCCTAATATTATCAAAAATAAAGAAGCATAAAATGCAGTCATACCCGGTAGTGCCAACCCAATATAACCCAATCCCATTAATATTCCACCGATGACGATGGCACGGCGATAACCCAACAAGCGGTCAGCCAACATACCTCCTATGAATGGAGTAAGATAAACGAAGGCGATGAACGTGCCGTAAATATCTGCGGCGTTTTTGCGGTCGAAGGCGAGCCCGCCAGATTTTGTGTCGGTCATGTATAATACAAAAATACCTATCATAAGGTAATAGCCGAAGCGCTCCCACATTTCCGTTAGAAATAAAAAGGGCAATCCTTTTGGGTGTTTTCCTGTTATTGATGACATACGCTATCGTTTTTCGCTAAATTATGTTTTATCTATTAATTTGTATTGTTTTTTACAAATAAAATTTTGCGCCGAAATCAAATGTGTGTCGGCAAATAATGCTTGTCCGTCTATTAAATCACGAAATTTTTTATTCAACAAATAATATTATTTAATTTAGACGGTTAAATTTTTTAAATCAATCAGCTAAATATGTTTTCAATACCATCTTTCGATAAATTATTTGCCAATGCTTCACAAACTTTAAAACGATTTCCGTTTGTGCTGCTTGTAGCTGTTTTTGGTACGTATTGCGTCATTCAATTTATAATACACGACGGTAATCTTGGAAATAATATTACCTTTTTTAGCAAAAGTATAATTGTATCTCTGCTGGCGTTACCACTTACCATAGCTTTAGCCATTATGAGCGAGCGTGGTGTGCTGCCATTGCCGAGTTGGGCAGCACAAGGTTTGGGTGTTTTGGCAGCAGCAGCATACTATTTTATCCTGCCTAAAATTCAAGATTTACCAGAAATCAACTATTGGACTATCCAAATTATTGTTTTCAACATTGCGTTTCACCTGTTGGTAGCATACGTGCCGTATTTGAGAAAGCTAAATATAAATGGATTTTGGCAGTACAATAAAACGTTATTTTTAGCAATATTAACATCATTGTTATATTCATTTGTTTTATGGGGTGGCTTATGCCTCGCTATATCCGCAATAAATGCGTTATTTGACGTAAAAATAAGTTATAAATGGTTTGGCTATCTTTTTGCATCATTAATAGGTGTATTTAATACTTGGATGTTTCTTTCCAAAATACCACAAAATTTTGATGCTCTCGATAATGACACTACTTACCCGAAAGGATTAAAATTGTTCAGCCAATACGTTTTGCTTCCATTAGTTTCCGTTTATTTGGTAATACTGTATGCCTACATTCTTAAAATAGTCATGCAATGGAGTTTGCCTATTGGGTGGGTATCCTATTTGGTTATTGGCTTTTCAGTTGCCGGAATGTTGTGCTTTTTACTACTGTACCCTTTCGGGGAATACGAGCGACAGTCGTGGATTGCACGCTTCAACCGCTTGTTTTATATCCTCATTATTCCATTAATTATTATGTTGTTTGTTGCAATCGGCTACCGTGTAATGGAGTACGGAATAACAGAAAATAGATATTATGTTTTGTTGAGTGCGATATGGCTGCTAAGTATGGCAATTTATTTTAATATCTCTAAACGAGACAATATAGCGGTGATACCAATTACCTTGAGTATAATTGCTTTTTTATCAGCGTTTGGTCCTTGGGGTGCGAGCAGCTTATCCGAAAGTAGCCAATACAACCGCTTGAAAAACTATTTCATCAAAAATGAAATTTTAAAAAACGGTAAAGTTAACCTTAAACACAAAACAGTTTCAGAAGAGGATAGAAAAGAAATTACTGAAATTGTGCGCTATTTTGAAAACCGCAAAAACCTAACAGCCTTAAGTAGTTTGTTTGACGATGGCACGCAATCATTTATTCAACGATACGATACGATGTCAAATGCACGCAAGTACAGTAATGCGATGAATCCGATTGACACCATTCTAACTTCGGTGAATGTGACTCCCTCATATAGTTATAATTATACACCACAACCAATTATAGATTTAAGCCTAACAAGAGAAAACAGAGATTTTGGTATCAACATCACTGGGTATCGAATTTATCAAAAATGTTACTTCAATGGCAACGCCGGAGAATCAGTTGTGAAAATAGCAGTAGATAATGATAAAGGAGAAATTGCATATCTGGAAGATGGCAAAAAACTATCCATCAAACTCAATGACAAAACACATATTTTCGACCTACAACCTTACCATAAAAGTATTTACGATACATACAAAATGAAAAATAGTGATAATAACCTAATACCTAAGGATAAAGAATTTGTAGTATTAACGG
>JAGOHC010000161.1 GCA_017996375.1 Saprospiraceae bacterium
ATAAACGTTGTACAAAACCTGAAAATCACACCAAGTTTGTTGCCAATTTTCCATTTAACTAACGATAAATATACCGACATAACAGGTGTAGAAAAAGAAATTACAGGCTCGCAAGGTTTAACCCTCCATGGCAATATTTACTTAGATTATCACATCTACACTACCAATGCATTGCAGCTAAATATCGGGATGCCTTTTGTTGTTAGAGATGCTCGCCCTGACGGACTCACCAGAGGCTTCATTGCCAACTTAGAGTATCGAATAGGTTTTTAGGATAAGCATTTTTACAGCCTAAAAAATGGACAAAAACACGTCACACAAAAATTTCGTCATCTGTCCACGTTGCAGAAGCAGGGATGTGTTGCAAAAAATAGCGCACCGCAGCACGCCCCGTTTCACCAAGTTTGAGGGAGTAATCGTTGACATACAAACGGATATGCTGGAGCATTACTGCCTCATCCATTTCTTGTGCAAATTGTCGCACCCATGCCAACACTTCATCCGTATGGCAATAAGCATATTCCAAACTTTCACGAATAGTTTTATCCACTGTTTTTTGAACGGCAGTAGGCAAATTTCTGTTGATGGCTATACCGCCCAAAGGTATCGGGAAACCCGTTGTTTGCTCCCAATACTCGCCCAAATCGCAGATAAGTTGCAAGCCACGCTGTTGATATGTGAATCGGTTTTCATGAATAATTACACCGGCAGCAGCTTGATTTTTGAGCAGCGCATTTTCAATTTCGGAAAATACCAACGTGCCGCAATCAGTTAGCTGCGGGTAAGCAAATTGCAATAAAAAATTCGCCGTAGTAAATTTACCCGGTATCACCACGTTGTTGTTATGCAAATCAGTCGTCATTTGTTGTTGCTTACAAATCAATAACGGGCCACAACGATTACCCAACGCACTGCCGGCATTCAGCAAGCGATAATCTGCAAGTACATATGCTAAAGCATGATAACTCAATTTTGATATATCCAAAGGCGGTAGATGGCTTTCACCGAATGCACGTTGATTGAGTGTTTCTACATCATCCATTACCCATTGATATTCAATATTATACGTGTTAATTTTATTATTCAGAATGGCATAAAAAATGAAGGTATCATTTGGGCAAGGAGAAAAACCAATAGATAATTGCATAGCTTAAAAATAATTAACATACTGCTGGATATTATTCAATCACACTCAAAAATAAGACATTCTAAAAGTAAAACAAAAACAACATACTCTTAAATAATGCGTATCTTCGCAACGCAATGAAAGTATATTTTGAGCTAACTGATTTACCCGCATTTCAACATAGTGTCATCACCATTGGTTCTTTCGATGGTGTTCATAACGGGCATCGGCGCATCATCACAACCATGTGCGAACTCGCTCACCAATACGATAGCGAAACCATCGTAATCACTTTTTATCCGCATCCGCGTAGTGTGGTGGATAGTGCCGGCTTCAGCCTAAAACTATTAACTACTTTAAAAGAAAAAATTCGCTGCCTCGAAAATACCGGCATTGACCATTTGGTTATCGTACCTTTTACAAAGCTATTTGCCCAACAGTCCCCTGCCGATTATATCCAAAATTTTTTGGTTAAAAACTTCCATCCACAATTTATTGTAATCGGTTACGACCACCGCTTCGGCGCAAATCGTTCTGGCGATATTCATCTGCTTCAACAATACCAAACACAGTTTGATTACCGCGTAGTTGAAATTCCGATGCAGCAAATTAATGACCTCTCCGTCAGTTCTACAAAAATTCGTAACTTCATCGCCGAAGGCAATATCAAAGCAGCCAACACACTCTTAGGTTATCCGTATATACTCTCCGGCAAGGTAGTACGCGGCGACCAAATTGGGAGGAAGATGGGTTACCCTACGGCAAATATTGCTTTGCCCGACAACGAAAAACTACTGCCCAAAAATGGCATCTATGCCATAAATGCTACTGTAAAAAACAAGACCTATCAGGGTATGTTATACATTGGCGAACGCCCTACTTTACATCTTGCCAGTGACCTGCGGTTGGAGGTAAATCTTTTTGATTTTGATAAAGATATTTATGACGAAACCATACACGTCGATATTATAGATTATGTGCGCGGTGATAAAAAGTTATCAGATTTAGCAGCCCTACAGGCGCAAATAGAAGCCGATAAAACGGCTGTTAAACAACTCCTTAAACAACAAGAAAAATTAATAGCCGTTGTTATTTTAAATTACAACGGGCTACAGCATTTACAAACGTTTTTACCAAGTGTAGTACAGTATTCTCCCGAAGCGGTAATATATCTTGCCGACAACGGCTCTACGGATGCTTCAGTTGCATGGGTATGTGCAAATCACGCTACCATAAAAATTATAGAGCTGCCTCAAAACTTAGGGTTTGCTGGTGGTTACAACGCAGCGCTACAACATATTCCAGAACCTTTTTATGTGTTGCTCAACTCTGATGTTGCGGTAACGCATAATTGGCTTACGCCGATGTTGCAACTTTTTTTGCATGACAAAAGTATCGGCATTTTACAACCTAAAATATTGTCGTATCGCCAGAAAGAATACTTTGAATATGCTGGTGCCTGCGGTGGCATGATGGATTTCTTAGGTTATTCATTTTGTAGAGGACGTATTTTAGATGTCACAGAAAAAGATACCAGCCAATATAATTCGCCACTTAATATTTTTTGGGCAAGCGGTGCTGCTTTGTTTATTCGCAAAGAGTTATATCATGCTTTAGGAGGCTTCGATGCCGATTATTTTGCACATTGGGAAGAAATAGATTTATGTTGGCGAGTACATCGAGCAGGATGTAATGTAATTTGTGAGCCGACTTCAGTTGTATATCACTTAGGTGGTGGCACGTTAGACTATGATAATCCGCACAAAGTATATCTAAACTTTAGGAACACCTTGTTCACTTTATTAAAAAATGAGTCCGCTTCAAAATTATTCTGGTTAATTGTCTTCCGTTTATCGCTGGATGGTATCGCTGGAATTGCCTATCTAAAAGATGGAAAATGGGCAAATTTGCTGGCAGTTATTAAAGCTCATTTTGCATTTTATGGGGCGTTTTTAAATTTACTGCAAAAGCGAAAATATTACAATCAATTAGTTGATAATCAACGTATAAAAAATAAAAAACTACCTTTATTTAACAAAAGTATTCTCTGGCAATTCTACATACGCAGAAAACACAAATTCAGTGAATTAGTCTCTACCGTTACACCATGAAAAAACCACCTGTAATTATATACGAAGATGCCGACTTACTGATCGTCAATAAGCCTGCAGATTTGTTTACTATCCCCGACCGTAGCAACAGTCAACTTAGTTTGACAGGTTGGTTACAACAAAAATATGATGAAGTTTTTATTGTGCATCGCTTGGATAAGGAAACAAGTGGAGTCATCTGTTTTGCACGCAATAAGGAAGCACATCGCAGTCTTTCTATGCAGTTCGAAAGCCGCACAGTAGACAAATACTACTTCGCATTATTAGATGGTATCCCATTTGAAAAAATAGGAGTGATAAATAAGCCATTAGCACCTTCTACTACACAACCCGGTACGATGGTTGTAGCAAATAGAGGGAAAAATGCCGTCACAGAATACGAAATTATCGAAGAGTTTAAGCAGTTCGCCTTAGTAAAAGCAAATATCAAAACTGGCAGAATGCACCAGATACGCATACATTTCAAATCTATCGGTTTTCCATTAGCGGTAGATGCTCTATATGGTAGAAAAACGGAGTTGTATTTATCCGAAATAAAGCGGAAGAAGTTTAACATCGGAAAATTTGTTGAGGAGCAACCTATCATGTCGCGCACAACATTACATTCAGCAAGTTTATCTTTTGAACATCCTACTACGCAAACTCGCATGACGTTTGAAGCAGAAATGCCGAAGGATTTTTCCGCATTACTAAATCAACTTAGAAAATGGGGGAAGTAATATTTCCTAAATAAACTATTATTAGCCATGAACTTGGAAAATAAAAACCAGAAAATTGCAAGCACTTCGTTGTTTTTTTCAAGAGTGTCAAAATATAGTTTGTTTGCATTCGGGTTGGTAGGCATCTCGGCAGCAATCGGCACCATAGGCTACAAATATTTAGGAGAAATAAGCTGGATAGACAGCTTCTATATGGCTTGTATGATTTTGACCGGAATGGGGCCTGTTGTGGAGCTAAACTCCGATACAGCTAAACTATTTTCTTCGTTTTATGCCTTATATAGCGGTGTCTTGTTTTTAAGTGTTTCAGCTGTGTTTTTCACTCCAATTATTCATCGTATTTTACACACTATTCATGTTGAGGATAAAGAAGAATGAGCAAGAAGAAAATAGGCAAGGTACAAGATGAAAAAAGTACATTAAGATAAAATAACCTTCTACAACTATGGAGCAAACTGCTACGCTACACCCAGCAATTATTCTGACTATCATCATAGGCTATTTTGTGGCATTAGTCATTGTGTCTTATTTTACGGCACGTAATTCGGATAACCAGACTTTCTTTCTGGCTGACCGCCAATCACCTTGGTATGTTGTGGCTTTCGGAATGGTGGGTGGTTCGCTCTCGGGTGTTACGTTCATATCCGTTCCGGGTTGGGTGGGCAGTGGTCAGTTTGCCTATATGCAAATGGTATTAGGGTATCTTTTAGGATACTACGTTATCGGGTGGATACTTATTCCGCTCTACTATCGCGCTAACCTTACTTCCATTTACACATATTTGGATACACGTTTTGGCACAACGGCATACCGCACCGGCTCCGCATTTTTCATGCTATCGCGTACTATCGGTTCGGGATTCCGAATGTATATAGTAATTATGGTCTTGCAAAAATTTGTCTTCGATGCAGCCAACATCCCGTTTTGGGTATCCTCGTTAATGATTATTGTTTTCATCCTAATATACACCTACAAGGCAGGTATAAAAACCATTGTTTGGACGGATACGCTTCAAACAATTTGCCTGTTGTCTGCCTTATTTTATACGATATATTTCGTTGGCAATCAGATGAATCTGAACGCAAGTGGCATCATTACGGCAGTAAAAAATAGCCCATATTCACAGATTTTCTTCTTTGACGGCGGCTGGAGCGACCCAAATAATTTTTTTAAACAATTTTTATCTGGTGCATTTATCGCTATTGTTATGACAGGACTCGACCAAGATATGATGCAGAAAAATCTGACTTGTAAAAACATTGGCGAAGCTCAAAAAAACATTGCTTGGTACAGCACAACATTGGTATTTGTGAATCTGTTGTTTTTGAGTTTAGGTGCACTACTTTATTTATATTGTAGTCAGCATGGTATAGAGT
>JAGOHC010000162.1 GCA_017996375.1 Saprospiraceae bacterium
GTGCCGGGTTGCTTCGTTTTTTTTGCGGGAGTTTGTTGTGTGTTTTCTGGAATACTGTCATTTGCCAAATGTAGAGATTTCGATTTATGGGTGTTGTCGAGTGTAGTACCCCCACACCATAGTAGCAGGGTGGTAAGAAAAAAGAGAACAATTTTCATAAAAAAGTATTTAGTGAATAAATGAATTAACAGTCATCAGTAGATAGAGATAGTTGCGCGTTTACGCGAACCAAATTTAAGATACAGTTATTACTATGTTTGGAGCAAAGTACTAATGCAATATTTTAATAGAGTCGAACGGACTTGTCAGGTGCTATGAACCAACCCTGCCAAAAAGGAAGGAATTAATGCAAATAAATTTACCGATGTTAAAAGTCTATGACCGTGCTTGGTTATGGGATGTGACCGAAGGTAATTTGAAAGTGGTCTTTTCATAAAGGGGGTTGTCCTTAAAGGTAATATAATTTGGTTAAAAACGTGCTTGTATAACGACACAAAATAAAAATTAGCTGAAGTACCAAAACACACTACGAACATGGTTCAAAATAATGATATTGTCAAAAATAAATTGTTAAAGTTTCTACTTAGTTATAGTTATCAGATTTAAGCTATTTATCATAGTAATATCTGTTATTTTTTGGTAATTATAATGTACTTTTGCGCCTCATTTTATATAAATTTGTATGAATACTTTTGCTGCCATCATTTTAGCCATTATTGAAGGCATTACAGAATACTTGCCTGTGTCCTCTACTGGGCACATGATTATTGGCTCATCTATGATGGGCATTGCGGCGGATGATTTCACCAAATTATTTACAGTAGCGATTCAGTTTGGGGCGATACTTTCTGTCATTGTTTTGTATTGGAAACGCTTTTTACAGCATTTCGATTTTTACTTAAAATTATTGGTGGCATTTATTCCGGCAGCTATTTTAGGTAAACTTTTTGGCGATGTAATTGACGGTTTGTTGGAAAATGTAATTGTTGTAGCCATAATGTTAGTGCTCGGTGGCATCATTTTAATTGTTGTTGATAAATGGATTGATAACCGAAAAACTACCAATGACGACATTACCTATCCAAAAGCATTTAAAGTAGGTTTGTTTCAGTGCTTGGCTTTAGTGCCCGGCGTATCGCGGTCGGCAGCAACAATTATAGGCGGAATTGCCCAGGGCTTTTCGAGAACAACGGCGGCGGAGTTTTCATTCTTTCTGGCAGTGCCCACAATGTTTGCTGCAACGGTTTACAAGATGTACCAATACATCAAATTATATGGCGCATTTTCGCATCAAGAAATTCATTATTTAATAATTGGCAATGTGATAGCATTTTTTGTAGCGATGTTGGCTATAAAAACATTTATCGAAATTTTGAATAAATACGGTTTCAAAGTGTTTGGTTACTACCGCATAGCTGTAGGCGTATTAATTTTAGCACTATATTACATGGGATATTCTTTGCAAGTTCAATAATAAAAAATGTTCAGAGGATTAGAAGATTTTCAAAACGGACAAGTGTTGTTGGTAAACAAACCTTTGACATGGACATCCTTCGATGTAGTCAATCGTATTCGCATTAAGATTACAAAACATTTCGGTATCAAAAAAATAAAAATTGGACATGCAGGTACACTCGACCCCTTAGCAACTGGTTTGTTGATAATCTGTACCGGAAAATTTACATCAAAATTAGAGACCTTTCAAGGGCAGCCCAAAAGATACACCGGTACGATAACATTAGGACAAACAACACCTTCTTTCGATTTAGAAACATTGCCAGAAGGCAACTATCCGACCGACCATATATCAGCAACTTTAGTTGAAGAAAAACGGAAATTTTTTTTGGGAAAACAAGCACAAATTCCACCCATATTTTCTGCGGTAAAAAAAGACGGGCAACGCCTTTTTAAAAAGGCTCGTAAAGGTGAAATGTTCACGCCCGATGCACGCGAGATTGAAATTTATCAATTCGATATTCTGTACGTTGATTTACCTTTGCTACATTTTGATGTGCTATGCAGCAAAGGCACATACATCCGCTCTTTGGCTAGCGATTTTGGAAAAGCCGTTGAGAGTGGAGGTTATTTGTCTACACTTTGTCGCACCGCAATTGGCGATTATCAGCTACAAAATGCTTGGGAACTTTCCGACTTATTGACCGCAATTGAAGGCTTACCTACACTGCCTCCGGCGCAAGCTGCACCACCATACCCTCCAGCGAATCATTAATTTTTATCTGACAACCTAACCGACTATTAGGTTCTACAAAAAATGCTTGGTCGAGCATATTTAGTTCATCATCAGTAGGTTGCGATAATTCAGTATCGCTTAACACATACACATGGCAAGTGGAACACAACGCCATACCCCCGCAGGTACCTTGTACGGGCAGCTCATAACTTTTGCAAACCTCCATCAAATTCAATCCCATATCTGTAGGCACTTCTAACACATTGGGCATATCATTGCGGTCAATTATAGTGATAGTAATAATAGACATATAAAAAAATATTTTGCAAAAATAACAAAAAGCTACGAGCAATAGTTTTCAATCATACAATTAATTTAGCAAAACAAAAAGCTACAAATTCAGCATAATTATATACAAAAGATGTTGTAGTGAAGATGAGTTAATTAAACCAACAAAAGTTTAACTATTTTAAAATTAATACAATTTATTGTTTGACAAATGATTTTAAAATCACTTGATTTTAGATTTAAAGTAATCTCAAAAGACAGTTAAAAAAAAGCCCTGTACCGATGTACAGAGCCATTTAGAATGTTTTTGTTGGAAATGGTTATGTAATTGTTATTGTACGATTAATTTCCCGCTTACAACTATGCCGTTTTCATTGTTTATGCGATAAAAATAAATACCTTGCGGTAATCCATCTCGTTCGAAGGTAAAGCGATTAGTCAGGTTTGGAAGGTAGCGAATTTCGCGCCCTTGTGCATTAAATAACACCAAGTCTAACTTGCTTAGTTTTTCTCCAGTTATGTCAAACACAGTCTGATTTGTGAATGGATTTGGTGCAATCGTCACTTCAATATTTTCAATATGTGGAATTGCAGTAGCCACGGTGCCGATATAATTTTCACCTACCGTATGATAGGTTGTGTTGGTAATAATTGGTGGATTGAAGTCAAAATAAATAGCTGCGTTGTTTTCTATAAGTGTTCCAATGGAATTATCAGGACGCTGAGAAATATTAAACTTGATGAACCCATGCGAAGCTACTTCGTTCACATTACTATCAGGTAATTCGATATTATTAAAATAAAAAACTAAAATATTATCATCTTCGATGCGAAGCGTATATGGATGACTTGTAACACAACCGCTAAAAGAAGTGATATCTAAATACTGACTTAGTGTGTCGCGCACAACAACTGTGAATGCTGTATCAGTACCAGTATTTTGGAAGCGAATCAGGTACTCCAATGGCATGTCTTTTTCGATAAAATGTTCTTCTCTGTACCCAATCGGAAAACCTTGCTTGTCGTTGGGGTCGTAAGAACCAACACTTTCTTGACAGTCAATATCAATATTACCATCAGCATCTGGGAGGGAGAATATATTAACAAAACCTGTGGTAAAGATTCCGTTTTCCGTACAACCCTCTAATGTAACGCTTGGCGTTGAAACACTTGGGTGATTAGGCACTTGGTCAGCTTGCACCCTGTAAGTACTACCCGTTGCAGCCAACACGATTTCCCTTGCTTCACCGATGTTGAGTTGTAAAGGCTCAGTATGTAAAATCATATCATCTTCAATAACGAAATAGGAAGTCGGAACGGACATATCGCCAGAGCCATCATTGATAATATTGAAATGCAAACTATCGCCATTGCAAACACCACTTATGTTTAAATTTGAACCATCCCAATTAAGCGAAGGTTGGCAGTTTTCATCATTATCCGAATGGAAATTTGCCGTTGTGCAATGCGTTTGACCAAGCACCGTACTATCACAATCAAGATATACTGTATATTGAATAGTACCAGATTCGCTTAAACCAACATCACCTAAATCGAAACGGAGTTCTTGCCCACTTTGCGTTACAGAATGTGAAGCTGATTGAAAAGTCATGAATTCATCTAACTGCACCAATATATATGAATTTATGCCGGCAGTTGTACCGTTATTGGAATAATGTATAGTATAAGTATTATTTGAACAACGGCGCAGAAATGGTGTAGATAAATTTACCTCTAACACTGGGCAATCTACTATTGCATGTGCACCAAGATTTTGGGTTATAGAATCGCCGATATTGGCTAAATGCAATCCAGTAATTATGGGGCAACTTTCCCAAACAGTTGCTGGAGGAATAAGCGAAATATTATAAGTGCCTGTATCGGCGAATATCGTATACTCACCTTCAGAATTAGTGATGTCATAGTGGGTACTACTACCATTTACCTGAACGATAAAATTACTTAAACCTATTTCTCCATCATCGCGTACACAGTTGTTGTTACTATCCTGAAAAACATTACCGTTAAATGTACCATATTGGCCGAATGCAAAGGGGATTGTATTTACGGTTACCGGGATTCCTGGAAATTGTGTAATCTCAATCACTGTCGGATTATTCGTTATAAACAAAGGTTCGTTAGAAAAAGCACTGAGGTTACCGCTAAAAACTAATGTAAATAAGTCAGTTCCATCGGGTAGTGTTTCTCCATCACTATTAGTATCATACCAGCTGATTATTCCAGCGCCATCAAAACTAGTTACATTATAAAAATTTGGCAGCTGTCCGAACAACTGATTATTGGGATTAATGATACTATCCAAATCTAAAACACTCGGGTTGTAGTTAATTGAAAACTGCATAGAGATTATGCTTTCAAAGTTGTCGGTTAATAGTGGTACGGCAATTTTCCCGTTGTAATTATAAGGCGTACCGAAGCGTAAAATAACCTGACCTTGTGCTATTGTAGCAAACAAGAAAATTAGGGTTAAGATGTTGATAATTTTTTTCATACTAAAATCATTAGATGTCATGGAAATGTTGTTAAATATAATGGCTTAGGCAAAGCAAATACTTTTGTGTTTAAAATAAATTACGTTTAAATGATTTGTTAAATCGATGATACAAAAGTCCGAAATAAAAATTTAGTTTACAATAACAAATTTCAGTATTTGTCAATTGATAAATGTCATTTTAGATATTATAAAAAATTGAAAATCAAAATATTATGATAAATAATTTTCGTGGATTGTCGTAAATAAAATAATTATTTATATAAACAAATTTGTCTAAATTGCGTAAAATTGTGCTTAAATGGAGCAATCAAAGTTATATAAGG
>JAGOHC010000163.1 GCA_017996375.1 Saprospiraceae bacterium
ATGTATATCCTTTGCCTATGTGCATAAATGTAAAAGGTTTTTTTACAAAAATATAAAGTTTTTTAAAATGTGAAAATACATATTAAGCTTGTAAAAAATAAGTTTATTACCTCAGGTCCAATTACGTTATAGTTTTATATTGACAGCCTATTTTTATCAATGATAAAAATATGATTCGATATTAATTCAATAATTTTCTCAAAAATTTGAACTATTTATTATTTTTTTACATCTTCTTTAGAATAAGTCTAAATAAAAATTATATATTTGCTGCACAAATTTCAATATTTAGCAGTAATGAGAATCTTATTTGTTACCATATTTTTTCTTCCTTCTGTCCTTTTTGCCCAATCAGGATCGGAACATAAAAGTCAATTATTTGAAAAACTAAACCGTTTTTCATTATCCGGTTACGGTGCGATGAATTACTATAATTTCAAGTGGCAAACAGATACTGTAAAAAGAAATGCTATTGATAATGAACGTTTTATACTTGATTTCGGATACAGATGGACTGATGCAATTAAGTTAAACGCAGAAATAGAATTTGAACATGGTGGTACGGGTTCTGATATTGAGTTCGATAGATTTGAGGAATTTGGCGAGTTTGAGTTTGAAATAAGCAAAGGCGGTGAAGTGTTATTAGAGCAGATGAACTTAGAATTTGCAATCGGTAAAAATCATACTTTAAAAGTGGGGAGAGTAAAAGTTCCTTTTGCACTTATGTTTAAAAGAGATGAACCCACCGATTATCTCACCGCAGTTATCTCCGAAATGGAAACCCAAATTTTACCTGAAAACTGGACTGAGAACGGATTTTTACTGCGCGGCGATTTCGGCAAAAAGAAACAGTGGCTATATCATATAGCACTCATAAATGGATTAGATAACAGTGCTTTCAATTCTGCAAATTGGATAAAGCGAGGCAATCAACGCCGTTTCGAAATGGTGAACGCTGAAAACTTTGCCATCTGCACACGATTAGATTATTCGTTTAATGAAAATTTTATAATAGGTTTTTCGGCTTATGGCAGTAGCACGACTTCTGGAAATCGCCCCAAACCGGATTTAAAAATTCAGTCTCCAATAGGGTTAGGGGATATTCATTTTTTATATAATGTAAATCCACTTAGATTAAGCCTAATGGCTTTTGTCGGGGCGTTGGGCAATTCGGAAGCACTCTCAAATCAAAATCGCAATCTTTCTAACAACTTGAACGTAAAACGAACACCCGTAGGTGCTGCTGCACTTGGAGGATTTTTAGAAGTTGGCGTAGTTGCATTAGGCAGTTATGGATTAATATTAAAAAATCACAATAAAGAATGTGTCTTTTACGGGCGATTCGATTACTATGATACGCAATACAAAACTGAAGGAATTATTTTTAATAACTCACGCTGGGAACGTCAAACATGGTCAGTTGGTGCTGTGTATAAAATTATCAATCAAGTACATTTTAAAGCGCAATATTCAAGACGCATTGTAGGCGCACCTGCGCCGACCAGTATAAACGGTGGCAGAAATGAATACACGTTTATCGGAGGTTTCGCATTTGAATTCTAATTATTATACCTATAAACTTTACGTATGAAAAAGTATCATATTCTATTTATTATTACAATAACAATTATTTTTTCAAACTGCAAAAAAGATGAAGTGCAAACTACTGATTATGCTAATATTTTGGCAAATGTTGGCAACGATGTAATTCTTGCAACGTATGCAGAACTTGATGCACAAACTATAAATTTAGTTTTAAATTTAACTGCATTAGAAAGTAATCCTACACAGCAAAATTTAGAAATTGCGCGACAGGCTTGGCGCGATGCTCGTGTGCCTTGGGAGCAGTCAGAAGGGTTTCTATTTGGACCTGTTGACCAACAAGGTATTGACCCCTCAATAGATAGTTGGCCCGTAAATCAACCAGATTTAGACGCAGTTTTAGCCAGTCCAAATTCTCTTACAAAAGAATACATTGATGGATTAGATGGCACACTGAAGGGTTTTCATACGATTGAATACTTAATTTTCGGCATTAATGGTAATAAACCATTTGAAAGTTTCACAGCAAGAGAATTTGAATATCTGCGTGCTTGTGCACAAAGCCTTGCTGGTGCCACGCAACAACTTTATTTTGCTTGGAAACCAGATCATCAGAATTTCATAGCAAATGTAATTTATGCCGGACAAACCGGATATACAGCTGTTTATCCATCCCAAAAAGCAGTGCTGGAGGAAATTATAAATGGGTTAGTAGTAATTGCTGATGAAGTTGCAAACGGAAAAATCAATGACCCCTTAATTCAGCAAAATGTTAATTTGGAAGAGAGCCGATTTAGTACTAACTCAAAACAGGATTTTGCTAATAATATTCGTAGTATAAAAAATGCTTATACAGGGATTTATAAAAATACTAATGGATTTGGTATTTCAAATATTATAGCAACAAAATATACACAACTTGACATAAAAGTAAGGCAACAAATTGATGAAGCTATCATTGCTATCGAAAGTATTCCGGGTACTTTTACTGACGCAATTTTTAATAATACAGAAAGTGTGACAAATGCACAAGAAAAGGTACGCACCTTGCAACAAACACTCCAAAGTGAAGTCCTACCAATTATATCAAATTTGTAATCAATGAATCGCATACTTTCCAGCCTACTCTTAATAACATGTATCTTTATTGGTTGTAAACCTGAAAACGAATCTGTCTTTCAGGAGGATGAGGATTTAAATTTGGGTGGCACAACTTCTATTTCGGGTACTTATATTCAAATTTTCCAGCAACCCGCTGCTAACCTTAATGCGGCGGAGTTGGATTTTCACCGCGCTGCTGATAAAGCATTTGGCGACAGGTTTGTTAGTGCTACAAACTTTATCAACGGTGGGCTTGGTCCCATTTTTAACCAAAATTCTTGTGAAAATTGTCATACCTCAAACGGGCGTTCGGCTTTTCCTGCAAGTAATAACGAGCTACGTGGACTACTAATGCGCGTTAGTATTGATGGAACAAATTCACACGGCGAACCGCTTTCTGTGCCTAATTTTGGTGGGCAGTTACAGACAAAAGCAATATTTGGGCAACAACCTGAAGTTACCCTAACTTGGCAGGAAGTTGAAGAAATAAAACACTTCATAGATGGCGAAGCTATTACACTTTCAAAGCCTGCATTTTCAATAATGAGTTCTTATTTGCCAATTCCAAATAATATGATGATGTCGCCTCGTATCGCTCCTCCGGTAATTGGATTAGGCCTTCTGGAAGCTATTCCAGAAAGTGACATCTTAGCATTAGCTGATCCCAATGATAACAACGCTGACGGAATATCTGGAAAACCAAATTACGTATGGAATTATATCCAACAAGTTTTCGATTTAGGTCGTTTTGGGTGGAAGGCTGGACAACCCAATTTGTTACAACAAACAGCCGGCGCTTACAAAGAAGATATGGGAGTAACGAATCCGTTATTTTCAGTTGAAAATTGCTACGGTCAATCGCAGTTAGACACTTTGCAAGACGAACCTGAAATAGACGACCTTACACTAAAAGCAGCTACATTCTACACACAGTCATTAGCAGTACCACAGCGGCGAAACACAACAAATATTACTGTGGCTGCCGGAAAAAAAATATTCTTTGATATTCAATGCCAAAGTTGTCACCACCCAAAATTTGTTACAGGCACACACCCTGAATATAGCTTTTTAAATAACCAAACTATATTCCCTTATACAGATTTATTGCTGCATGATATGGGCGAAGGATTAGCTGATAATCGTCCAGAATTTGTAGCATCCGGCAATGAATGGCGCACTCCCCCACTCTGGGGACTTGGATTGACAAAAATTGTTGGCGGGCAGCAGGCAAATTACTTGCACGACGGCAGAGCAAAAACACTTGAGGAAGCTATTATGTGGCATGGTGGTGAAGCAGAAAATAGCAAAGAGCGATTTCGCAAACTTAGTAAAACTGAAAGAAATGCACTCATTAAATTTTTAGAAAGTCTATAATTTCTATTAAATTTGTATTTTATAAAATCCATTTTCATGGAAAACATTAAAAAACATTGGGAACAAGTTTACGCAACTAAAAACCCTAACGAAGTAAGTTGGACGCAAGAAAATCCAAAAACTTCAATGGAATTCATTCACACTTTCAAGTTGCCAAAATCAGCAAAAATTATTGACATCGGCGGAGGGGACAGCAAATTAGTAGATTTTTTGTTAGCCGAAGGCTACGAAAATATTACTGTGTTGGATATTTCTAAAAATGCGCTTGATAAAGCTAAAAAGCGATTAGGCGCAACAGCCATAAAGGTTACATGGATAGTGAGTGACATCACCAAATTTTCACCTACGACTAAATATGATGTTTGGCATGACAGGGCAACTTTTCATTTTTTGACAACAAATGAGCAAATTGTACAATACATTCACACTGCGCAGCAGAGCGTTACAGGGTATCTGACCATTGGCACTTTTTCGACAAACGGACCTACAAAATGCAGTGGCTTGCTTATCAAACAATACGATGAACAATCGCTGACTTACGAACTCAACAAGGGTTTCGACAAACTGAAATGTATCACCGAAGACCACACTACCCCATTCAATACTACCCAGAATTTTTTGTTTTGCAGTTTCAAGAAAACATAAACGATTTTTAATAACTATATTGGATACGCTGAACAATTTTCTTCTTCAAAAGATGTACTAATTGATGAATAAATCAAAAACAAATAATCGGGTGTATCTCCAACTTTGCCTGATATATTTTGTTCAACTTTATATCTTCATTTTAAGTAAACATTTTTACAATGACACATACCTATCAATTAACCGGAATGACCTGTGGAAGCTGTGAAGCAAAAGTGAAATCCTCTTTATTATCTGTTGAAAATATTACCGGCGTCGAAGTTTCTAAAGATGAAAATACTGCTACTCTCAGTATGGATAAACACGTTTCGCTGTCCCAATTACAGCAAGCACTCGGTGGTAGTGATAGTAAATACCAAATAAGCGCAATACATCAAAATGAAGTCGAAGTGCAAACGCGTACTTGGATTACAATTTATAAACCCATATTTCTAATTTTTGCTTATATCACAGGTATCACAATTCTTATTCAAGCAACAAACAATACATTTGATTGGATGCAATGGATGCAACACTTCATGGCGGGCTTCTTTTTGGTGTTTTCATTTTTCAAATTACTCAACCTAAAAGGTTTTGCCGAAAGCTATGCTATGTATGATGTAGTTGCCAAACGCGTATCTGCATGGGGCTATAT
>JAGOHC010000022.1 GCA_017996375.1 Saprospiraceae bacterium
TTTTGCCTTCTTTTGCTTTTTGGATTTCCCTACAAAGTTACGATGGTTGGATACTTCATTTTTGGCAAATATCAATACAAACATATATTTTTTAATTACATATCAAGAAAAATCCAAATTATAGACGTATATATTTTGTTTTTTAACATAAAAATTGAGCGAGTTTTGTGAAAAATTAAGGGAATTTGCGATTTGGCGAGGGGTGGTGCACCTTTTCGTATAGGATACCCGTATTGATTTTGGCGGCGTTGAGCGTTGATACCGCCGTGCTGATTTGTGTTTCGAGGTCTTGCGAAAAGAGGCTGCTGCACAGGCATAGCTGCGCCAGCAGCAGAAAGAACATCTTCTTCATACTTACAGAATTTTTGTTGTTAAAAAATTAGGTTTATGTATCCCCGCTTAGGGGCGGTATTTCGTATTGAAATACCCGTCTGTTATTAGCACGGTATCGTTACATTCGTTGATGACTCGAAAGCCAAACCTACCTTCTATCTTCTTAGTAACTGTATCTATTTGGATAATGGTTGCCCTATTGTTTTGGTATGTCGTATCTATATTAAGATATCCACAATTACCTGGTAATTGTGGATCAATAATTGCACTAGATCTATAAGGAATATTATTATTTCCAATAATAATATTCCTTATAGGGAATGCAATAAATCTGTTATCAGCACCACCGATAATAGAAAACCCTCTTGTATCGGGGTAAAATAGGCAGTCCACGGGATTGCAGCCAAAAAGGATATTGCCTTCGCAGTAGGCTTCCCATGCCTGCCCGTTTACCTTGCAGGTCATTACATAATCTTCGTGCGGGTTAGGCGGGTCTTCTTTCTTACAGCTTGGCTGTATGAGCAGCAGCGCAAGGATACACAGCAGGGGTGGCAGGGACGTTAATAATTTTTTCATAATAAAAAATTTTTGTGATGAAATGTTGTTTCGGCATTATTGCCTTCTTTTGCTTTTTGGGTTTCCCTACAAAATTACGGGCATTAGCAGCTTCATTTTTGGCAAATATCAATACAAACATATATTTTTTAATTACATATCAATAAAAGTTAGACAAAACGGATTGGTTTCATCTAAGATAAGCCAACATGAGCCGCCATCCTATCATCAAAAAGCAGCTGGCTAAGATAATCGGCAAATGAATATTTATCAAATCGGCAAAAGCAGCTATCACCGGCGGTATGGTCAGTGCCACTGATGATACCGATTGGTTGATACCCATCATGTTGCCTTGTGCTTCTGGTGGAGCACTTTCCGATACTATCGAAGTCATGTTTGGTGCGCTCAACCCTTGCGCGATTGCCATAAACGGAACAACCAAATATACCTGCCAAACTTGTGTGGGCAGCAGCATACTGAACAACACGCAACCTAACGCAAATAAAGAGTAGTGCAACACCTGTTGGGGGCTGTAATATTTTGCTACTTTACGAACTAACCACCCCTGCACCACAGCGATACAGATACCTACAAAAGCGAAATAATCGCCAATGTCACCTTGCGTAAAGCTAAATTTTTTTATGAGGTAAACCTGAAAAAACTGTGCGAAAAAATTAAATCCTAAGGCACAAAAAAATATGGCTAAAAACATAACGCGCAATTGTGGGTCGGTGAAGGCTTGGCGGATGTTCCGAAAACCCGTCAAAGCGTTAATAGGCATATCGCGGCGCTTGGTGAGCGTTTCACGAAAATAAAAAATCAATAACAGAATGTTGATAAAACTTATAGCTGCCGCAAACAAAAATGGCGTTTTGAAATCAAACCATGATACTAATGTTGGGTCGGATAATTTTCCGCCGATGTAGGGTCCTAATATGAAGCCTAACCCAAATGCCATACCGATAAGCCCGAAGTTTTTGGCGCGTGTTTGTGCATTGCTGATGTCAGCAATCGCAGATTGAATTACAGGAATATTGCCACCAGTAAAACCATCAATCAACCGACTCAAAAACAACAATGCCAAACTGTGTACGTGAATCCCCAGCGCAAATATTAGGTATCCGATGAGTGTGCCAGTTAATGACAAAATCAACACTTTTTTGCGCCCATATTTATCAGACATCGCTCCTAAAATGGGCCCTCCAAAAAAAGCAGCGAACGGAAATGCCGCCAGCACACAGCCTACCATGATAGTCCGAAAAGCTTCTGATGCATCAGCAGGGATAATCGTAGCATCAGGACTCAGCAACATCGGCGCAGTAACGGGTAAGGCAATGCCCACGCCAAGCATATCAATAAATATCGCCAAAAAAATAGGAGCTAACGAAAACCTTTGCGGACTGGTCATTATAATTTTATGCGTTTAACTTGGTAAAGATAGCGAAACTTATCATAAAGCGATTTTTTATGAATCTGTGATAAAGTTGCTATGCAACAACGCATATATTTATGTATTTTTGTATGCGCGGAACATTTTGAATACGCCGTTTGTTTTACTACACATAATAACTATAGTAAAAATATGACAACTACTGTTGATACAATTACTGCTCCAATTACCTTAACACACGGTGCAATCGCACAGTTGCAACGCATCGTACAAGAACAAAATATCCCCGCCGACCACGCCTTGCGCGTAGGCGTGAAGGGTGGAGGTTGCTCAGGCTTCTCCTATGTGTTGGGCTTTGATGCACCCAAAGAGGGTGACGATGTTTTTGATGTTAATGGAGTTAAAGTATTGATACAAAAAACACAAGCCTTGTATCTTTTAGGAATGGAGATAGATTGGGTGGAGGGTTTGAGTAATCGAGGCTTCTCCTTCAATAACCCTAATGCGAAATCTACGTGCGGATGTGGCACATCGTTTTCTGCATAGCAGAAAACCTACATGACAATACTTGTAATTTCACTTTCGCGTAATAAAGTGGTAAGGCGATTCCCGTGCGCGACTTGCTGGCTGTCGGTAATCACCTTTCCGTTGCACAAAGTAATGCTGAAACCACGTTGCAGCGTATTTTCTAAAGAAAGAAAGGCTACGGATTGTTCTAAAAATCGGAGTTGTTGCTCCTCGCTTTTTAGTGTTTTTCCCAACGCTTGTTGTGCCGATAATTCTTTGTGTTGCAGCTCCACCTGATGGTCTTTTAACAGTTGCTGCACATATAACGGAATAAGTTGTTCCGCTTGCTGTAAATCAAAATGCTCCTGCCGAATGTGCTGCTCAATATATTGCTGGATGGCGGCGTAAAAACCCTCCATAGTTGCTTCGTATTGCACATTACGCTGCACGATAAACTCCGCCACTGCAGTAGGTGTTTTGAGTGATTGGTGTGCTACCAAATCAGCAATCGTTTCATCAATATCATGCCCAATGCCAGTAATAACCGGAAGATTCATATTGGCAATTGCTCTGCCCAAAGGCAGGCTATCAAAAGATGCTAAATCTAACTTTGCACCTCCTCCTCGAATTATAACAACTACATCAAATTGTTCCGCTTGTCGCGCAATGTTTTCGAGTTGTGCCACTACTTCACCCTCTAATGTGTTGCCTTGCATGGTTGCCTGAAACAGCCGATAGCTAAAGCGGTATCGGTAAGGGTTTTGCGTAAGCTGCTTTATAAAATCTTGATAACCAGCGGCTCTTTCGGAAGAGATAATGGCTATGCGTTGCAATACTGTGGGTAGTGACAAACGTGCGTTTTTTTCGATTAATCCTTCGTGCAGCAAGGCTTCAATGATGCGCTTTCGTTGTAAGTACATTTGCCCTATCGAATACGATAAGTCAATATCTTGAATGACCAATTTTAAGCCGTACCGCTCATGAAAATCTACCGTAATTTGAATAAGCACTTGCATACCTTCTTGTAAGATAGCAGCTAAATCATCCCCGAGTTTGCGACGAATAGTTACCATTTGTCCCGCCCAAATTACTGCCTGTGCTTGCGCCACGATAAGGTCGGTGGAGTTGTCCTTTTGCAACAAATCTAAATAGTAATGTCCTTTTGAGGAATTAAGTTGAGAGATTTCAGCAGTTACCCAAAGTGCTTGTGTGAAATTGAGGGCTACTACGCGCCGCAAATATTCGTTTAATTCAAAAAGAGATACTGATTCCATAAAAAATAATCTATTTTTGCGAATAACTAAGCAACCGTTTAAGCATCGTTTTAGTACATAAGATAACACTTAAACAGTTTCTTAATCGTAAAGATAATATTTGATTCATTGCATTGTACCCGAAAAAATAAGTTATGAGAAAAAGTCAATCTATCACTCAATTTCTATTATTGATAGGCATCTTGATTGCCGCCAATGTGGTGGGCAACTATTTCCGTGGGCAACTGGATATGACCGAAGAAAACCGATTCACGCTCACACAGCCTACGCGCAAAATGCTTCGCGGCCTTGATGATATAGTGTATGTAAAAGTGCTATTGGACGGCGAGTTTCCGGCAGGATTTAAACGTTTACAAACCGCCGTGCGCGAAACCTTAGAGGATTTCAGGGGGCAAAGCGGATATGTCGAATACGTATTTGAAGAGCCCGGGCTGAATGGCAACACACAGCAAATTAATGAAACGCGCAAAAAGTTGGCAGAAGAAGGCATCATACCCGTAAACTTGCGCGTAAAAAATGCTGGCGAATCCTCCGAGCAACTCATATACCCTTATGCTATTATTAGTTATAAGGGGCGCAATTTGCCGATTTCGTTGTTAGAGAATGAATCGCCGGGAGTATCTCCGGAGGAGATACTCAATACTTCGGTCAGTTTGTTGGAGTATAAACTCGCCAACGGGATTCAAAAAATTGTCAGCGATAAGCGACCCACACTTATTTTTTTGACTGGACGCGGAGAACTTACGCAAGGGCAAACGATTGATTTCGCCAAATCGCTGCGGCAGTTTTACAAGGTTGGTTATATCAGTATTGATAGTATTTATCATATTCCGCAAGAAATTTCAGTCGTTATTATTGCACACCCGAAAGCACCGTTTTTCGAAAAGGATAAATTTATTATTGATCAATATGTAATGAATGGTGGCAAAATAATGTGGTTAATGGATAGATTAAATGGCAACTTGGATAGCCTGCGCGTTCGTAGCGAGTATGTACCTTATGATTACCCTACCAACTTGGAGGATATGCTCTTCAAATACGGCGTGCGTATTCAACCAGATTTCGTTTTGGATTTGGAGTGCGCCCGCATACCTTTGGTGACGGGCAATGTGGGCAACCGCCCGCAAACCGAACTCTTTCCTTGGTATTACCACATCTTGGCTACGCCACGCAGCAATCACCCGATTGTAAAAGGTTTAGACAGGGTGCTGTTTCAGTTTCCAAGTTCTATTGATACCTTAAAAACGAAAACGCCGATTCGCAAAGATATTTTATTTACCTCCTCGCAATACAGCCGATTGCAGTTTAGTCCAGTACGACTTAATTTTGAAGTGCTGCGCTATGAGCCTGACCCAACTAAATTCGATAAGCCTCATCAACCTTTAGCCGTGTTGTTGTCGGGAGTATTCCCTTCTCTTTATGACGGGCGCGTTTCGATGGATATGCAAAATATGTTGAGCCAACTTGGCAAAGGATATAAGGTGCAAAGTGTGCCAACCTCCATGCTGGTAGTTGCCGATGGCGATATTATAAAAAATGCCTTTAACCCGATAGATAGTTCCTATACCCCTACGGGTTATGACCGCTACGAAAACCATACGTATGCCAATAAAAATTTTCTCATTAATGCATTGGAATATATGTTAGATGCTAACGGCGTTATAGAAGCGCGCAGTAAGGAAGTAAAGTTGCGCCTGTTAGATACCGTAAAAGCAAAAGAGGAAAAAACAATGTGGCAAGCTATCAACATAGCGCTACCCTTAGTGCTGTTGGGTGCTTTTGGCGCATTTTATACATGGCAACGCAAACGCAAATATGCTACTTAACAAATGCAGCGGTAGCGGAAATTTATTTATCAAAACAAAACAATCAACGGTAAAATAGTATGAAAACTAACACGCTGACGCGCAACATCTTTATTGCTTTAGTAGTAGGCATTATTGCCGGATATGCCCTCAATATTAGTTATGGGGCATTGCCAGATGGCACAACTAACCCTACGCTACAAAAAATAACCGAGTATCTTTCTATACTGACGGATATTTTCTTGCGATTAATAAAAATGATTATTGCGCCATTGGTATTCTGTACGTTAGTAGTAGGCGTTGCAAAATTAGGCGACATACAAGCTGTCGGACGTATCGGAGGTAAAACGCTGTTGTGGTTTTTCTGCGCCTCGCTGTTGTCTTTGTTGTTAGGGATGATTTTGGTCAATATTTTTCAACCCGGGCACAGCATGGAATTATCGCTACCGGAGGCTACCGCCGATACGGGCATAAAAAAAACGGCACTCACCTTGCGCGATTTCATCATGCACGTATTCCCAAAATCCGTTTTTGAAGCAATGGCAACCAATGAAATTTTACAGATAGTAGTATTCTCCTTGTTTTTTGGTACAGCCGCTGCCGCAATGGGCGATTATGCAAATCCGGTTATTCATGCCTTAGATATTATCACGCATATTGTTCTAAAAATGACTGGCTATGTTATGAATTTTGCACCTGCTGCCGTGTTTGCAGCCATTACCGTTATAGTAGCGCAAAAAGGCTTGGGCATCCTGAAAACGTACAGCATTTTTATTGCTGAATTTTACTTTGGGCTGTTTTTGCTATGGGCAATTTTGGTAGGCATCGGCTATCTAATTTTGGGTAGTCGCGTCAAGACATTAGTGCGGCGTATGCGCGAGTCGGTGTTGCTTGCCTTCAGCACCTCCAGCAGCGAAAGTGTGTTTCCATTAATGATGGAGCAGTTGCAACGCTTCGGGTGTAAGGATAAAATTTGCAGCTTCGTGTTGCCTTTGGGATATAGCTTTAACCTGGACGGCAGTATGATGTATATGACGTTTGCATCGATATTTATTGCACAAGCCTACAACATAGATTTGAGTTATTCTACCCAGTTGTCCATGTTATTGGTATTGATGCTTACCAGCAAAGGGATTGCCGGCGTGCCGCGGGCCTCTTTAGTTGTGATTGCCGGTACGCTTGCCAACTTCGATATTCCGGAGGCAGGCTTGCTGTTGCTGTTGGGTATTGACCAAATTTTGGATATGGGGCGCAGCGCAACCAATGTGGTGGGTAATGCCATTGCAACGGCGGTAATTGCAAAGTGGGAAGGCGAATTGGAGGACTGATATTTCGTCGCTATTATGCTCTTGTTTTTTATAATATGTTATTTAATTGCCACCATAGCTGCGGGCTGGTGGGCATCTCGCTTCGTTAAAACTACACAAGATTTTGTGGTGGCGGGCAAGCAGTTGCCGATGATAGTAGTTGCATCAGGGTTATTCGCAACGTGGTTCGGCTCCGAAACCGTAATGGGAGCATCATCGGCATTTTTGGAGAATGGCATATTGGGTATTATCGAAGATCCATTCGGCGCGGCACTGTGTTTATTTTTGATTGGGTTACTTATTGCTCGCCCGCTATACAAGCATAATTTGTTGACATTCAGCGACTTTTTTCGTTGGCGTTTTGACAGAAAAACAGAGTTTGCGTCGGCAATAGCCATGGTGCCATCATATTTTGGATGGATAGCTGCTCAACTCGTAGCGTTGGCGATTGTATTGCAGGTGATTGCCGGTGTGCCGTTATTTTTGGGCATTTTTATTTGCACCTGCGTTGTTGTTTTTTATACCTTTATTGGCGGAATGTGGTCAGTATCTGTAACTGATTTTATACAAGCTATTGCTATCATCATCGGCTTGCTTATTTTGATGATAGAGTTACTGATAGAGGTTGGAGGCTTTAAACCGTTGGTAGCACAAGCGCCTGAAAATTTTTTCCAGTTTTTTCCAAATCCAAATCCTACTGATATTATCAACTACATAGCAGCATGGATGACAATCGCGTTGGGGTCAATACCCCAACAAGATATTTTTCAGAGAGTTATGTCTGCCAAATCAGAACGCACCGCGGTGTATGCTTCTTACCTTTCTTCGTTAATGTATCTTAGCGTAGCTTTTATTCCCTTGATAATTGCATGGTGCGGAAAAACATTATATCCTGATATATACACTAATAGTGATGCACAAAATATGCTTCCGTTGATGGTGTTACGCCACAGCAATATTTATCTGCAAATACTTTTTTTTGGTGCATTGCTCTCTGCTATTTTGAGTACAACAAGCGGCGCAATGTTAGCGCCTGCTACTGTGATTGGCGAAAATTTAGTGCGTCCGTATTTCAATAATTTGACTGACCGTCAGTTGCTTCGCATTATGCGTTGGTCAGTATTGGGTGTTGCAATGGTATCCGCAATGATGGCGAATATGAACAGCAATATTTATGAATTGGTAGGCAGTTCGTCTGCCTTGAGTTTGGTGTCGCTGTTTGTGCCACTAATTGCCGGCTTGTATTGGAAACGTGCGTCGGCGGTGGGTGCTATTGCGTCAATGGTGGCGGGTATGGGAGTATGGTTGTTTTTTGAATGGCGACCTACGGAAATAAATAGCCTTGTATATGGTTTGTTGGCAAGCATTTTGGCAATGGTGTTGGGTAGCTATATCCGTCCGAAGAGTTGACATTTGACCCGAACGGGTATAAAAAAACTTCTCAGCTTTGGTTGAGAAGTTTTTTAGTAATCGAAACAAATTTATTTTACTTTAGCGAAACAGTAGATTCACCTGCCAAATAGCCTTTGTTGAATACGCGAACTTTGTACTGTCCTTTCTTCAACTCTCCACTCGGGTCCCAATTTATACAAACTGTTTGTGAGTCGTTTTTATAGTTAATTTCTTCTTTTGTTGTATAGCGCACTTCCGAGTTGTCGCTGCTGCTCTTAATGATGCCAGCACCTCTGCTCTCTTCGGCTAATGTTTGCCCAAGTGGGTCAATCACCTGAACGTAGAAAGTTTCTTTGCCAGCTTCCACCACTTGATTTGCGGTAGCATCGAAGCAAATTTTTAAGCGCTCAATGTTGCGAGCATAACTTTTCTTTACCTCTTTACCGCTATCCTTCACCTTCATTCCTTGTACAGAAATGTTGTTAGTTTTAACGACTGAACCAACGTTAACCTTTTTGTTTAAACGCTCTTTTTCAGTTTCTAAGGCTTGCTTCTCGCTAATAAGCGTCGCTTTAGCAGAAGACAACTCTTGATTTTTTGTCTCTGACTCCTGAACGCGGGAAGAGAGTATTTGCTTGTCTTGTGTAAGTTGTGTATTTTCACTCGTTAGTTGTTCTTTGTCTTGACGAAGTTGTGCGTTTTCAGCTATGTACTGGTCTAACTGCGCTTTGAGAGTTTTTAACTCCTCGCGTGCTTTGCCCAAATTTTTCTCCTTAACAATCAAATCGGCAATGCGATTTTTTTGTTTTGTAAGTTCGGCTTTTTGCTCCTCAATTTGCTTGTCGAGGGTTACGTTTTTGCCACGCATTTCTTCGAGCGAAGACATCGCTTCGTAGTATTGCTTTTCAAGTTCTGCCTTTACTTTTTCTGCCTCATCCAGTTCGGAGGTTTGCTTTTCGATAAGCGAATTATTCGTACTGTTTTTGTATAGCAAATATCCATTGCCTATTAATAGTGCAATGATGGCGGCTGCTAAAATAGCAACCAGACGTTGCTTAGAATTTGAATTTGAATTAACTGACATATTCACGATTTTTTAAATGTTAAAGTTGAGAAATTGTAATGCTTTATCTTATTCACATAATTTTAGATTAAAAAAAACAGAACATCACGAATTTTGCCGCAAAGGTACAACAACAATTCCGAATCTGGTTTAACAATAATTAAAAATATTTGTAATATATGTTTACGCCTTGGGTATGTTTTAGATAACTTCGTTATATTTCAAAAAATTGTGCGATTCATAAAAATTCACATCCGTAAATAATTCTTTAACAAGCTGTTAATAATACCTTAAATTCACAAACATAGTTGCCGCGCGCATTATTTGCAATCCTAAAATCCGATAAATCTTAGCAGTATTTCTTGAAAAAGTAGTGGCGAGCTATTGCCGAAACCATTATCTTTGCAACTTTATTTATCACACACATATATTAATAACGCTTATATGAGAATCGCAGTAGTTGGAGCAACCGGATTAGTAGGCACTGTCATGTTAGAAGTATTAGCCGCGCGCAATTTTCCGGTTACAGAGTTTATACCAGTAGCATCCGCTCGGTCAGTCGGTAAATTGGTTAATTTTAAAGGCGTAGATTGTCCTATAATTTCTTTAGAGCAAGGAGTGGCATTACGCCCCGATATTGCTATTTTTTCTGCCGGTGGAAGCGTATCCTTAGAGTGGGCACCAAAATTTGCCGAAGTTGGAACAACCGTAATAGACAACTCCTCAGCTTGGCGAATGGATACTACCAAAAAACTCATAGTACCCGAAATTAACGCACATTTGTTAACAAGCGAAGATAAAATTATTGCCAATCCTAATTGTTCAACCATACAAATGGTACTCGCCGTTGCGCCTCTACACAGACGTTACAAAGCGAAGCGATTAGTAATCTCCACGTATCAATCCATCACTGGAACGGGTGCAAAAGCAGTCAGCCAATACGAAGCAGAAAAGAAAGGCTCCCCACTACCCAAAGAAGATATGGCATACCACTATACCATCTTTGCCAACTGCATACCACAGTGCGATACATTTTTAGAAAACGACTATACGAAAGAAGAAATGAAACTCGTTAATGAAACACGTAAAATCATTGGAGATTCAACAATACGCATTACAGCAACCGCCGTGCGTGTACCCGTTTATGGCGGACACTCAGAAACAGTAAATATCGAATTTGAGCAACCTTTTGAAGTCTCTGACGTAAAAGATATACTCAAAAATACTTCCGGTATCATCGTTACCGATGACCCTAAAACATACCAATATCCTATGCCATTAATGGCAAATGGCAGAGATGAAGTGTTCGTTGGGCGTATTCGCCGCGATGAATCTTTAGATAACGGACTTAATTTGTGGGTAGTAGCCGATAACCTCCGCAAAGGCGCAGCAACAAATGCCGTGCAAATTGCAGAATATTTGTTCGAACACAAATTAGTATAAAAACGTATATTAGCACGACTAACCGATGGGTTTGTAACGATACAATGCACAGTATTTCTCAATAATTAATTGTAACACACTATTTTTTGATAATCATGAAAACTAGATTAGTAATGTGGGGCAGCAATGCCCAAAACGAAAAAGTATTAGTGGCTTTAAACTTACGCGCCGAGGACAACAAAGTGGATATCTACACGTTTCCAGAGGTAGAGGCTACCGAAGATTTTGTGAACCAAATGCACCAAGAATGGCGCAATGGCAAACAACTCAACTTCCCGACGGGATACACTACTGCCGAAAGCGAACTGACCGTTTCGGGAGCAATACTTCCGGAAGGTATCACGATTGAGCGCCCCGACCTCATTCAGCGCGCCCAATCGGAATGGCACTTTGTTGTGCTATCCACCAAATTGCACGAATCCTACTCTTCTGAGTTGAATTTGATGAAAGACAAAGTAGAGCAACTTGCTTCCTTTAGCGATGATGTGTGGAACGACCTCAAGGGCTTTTGGGATAAAGTACAAGACCAACTCCGCGAGCGCAACCTCTTCCGCGAACACGCCGATACGCTGCGCGATGAAACCAACACACTTTTTGTGAAACTCAAAGGCTTGCGTAAAGCCGTTGATGAGGAATTTCATAAATTGTCAAAAGAGAAATACACACAGTTTTCTGATATGATAGACAATGTTGAAAAACGCATTGCCGAAAACGGAGCCCGTGCCAACGGATTGTTCGACGAACTAAAATCCATACAAGGAAAGTTTAAAGACATTAAAGATATATCACGCGAGCATCGCTCCAAAATTTGGGAGCGCATTGATAACGCTTTTAAGGTGGTGAAGGAAGCGCGATTTGGTGCCGATACTCAAGGTGGCGAGGCAACTTCAAATGCAGACCGCCTCAGTCGGCGTATGGATGGCTTGATGGCTGCCATCGCCAAAATGGAGGAATCCATCGCTCGTGACAAAGAAGAACTCGATTACCAAACTAATAGAGTAACCAGCACGCACGGGCAGTTGGAGGCACAGTTGCGCCAAGCAAAAATGTCTATGATAGAGGAACGCATCCGTTCCAAAGAGGAAAAGTTGAAAGAAATGCACGCCACTAAAATTGAGTTGGACACGCGCATTGTCAGTACAAAAGAAAAAGACGCTAAACGCGAAGAGCGTGAGCGCGAGCGCGAAAAAGTAGAAGCTGCCAAAAAAGCTGCCGAAGGTAAAATAGCAGCAACGATGCAACAAGCCGCAGATGAGCGTGCTAAACATTCAGATAAGATAGAGAAAGCAGCCGAAACAGTAGGGGCAACTGCTGCTGAAGATACTGCTAGCGTAGGTGCCGCCATAGAAGAAGTAATCGGTGCTGCTAAAGCTGTTGCAAATGCAGTAGAAGAAAAAATAGAACAAATAGTAGATGCCGTCAGTGATGCTGTAACCGATACAAAAGACGAAATTGCCGCAAAGGAAGATACTAAAGAAGCATAATCGGCAATAAATTTTCTATAAGAATATCTGAGAGGTGGTCACGCAAGACCGCCTCTTTTTTTTATCTTTACATCTTCAAGATAAAAAATAAAGTACCGAATAATTATTGTACCTATGCCTCGCCGCAAACGTAAAAAAGTAGGAACTCCACCCGGCAGCCTAATATTTGTAGGCGAGCAGCGCGTAGCCAATCCCGATATATCGCTCATCACCTATACTGCCGATGCCGTTAAGGAAATACAAATTACTGGCGATGAGCTGCACGTTGCTACTAATGATGCCCTGCTTTGGTATGATGTGCGCGGACTACACGATACCTCCCTCATCGGTAAGTTGGGCGACCTCTTTCACATACATCCGTTAGCACAAGAAGATATATTGAACCCTCATCAACGTCCAAAATTAGATGAGTACGATGATGGGTTTATCATCTTCCTGAAAGCATTAAAATTTAACCCAACCTCGCTCACAATAGAAACCGAACAGGTAGCTATATTTTGTACCAATAAAGCTGTACTTACCTTTCAAGAGGATACCGACGACCTCTTTGTCGCAATCCGCGAACGCCTTCACAATGGCATGGGAAAAATGCGAAAACGAGGCACTGACTATCTCTCCTATGCGTTGTTGGATAGCATTGTGGATAACTACTTTTTGGTGCTGGATAGTTTTGAAGAAAAAATAGAAAACTTGGAGGTGCAAATAGCCGAAAGAAAGTTGGTGCAGGGCAAAGCTACTATTCACCACCTCAAGCGCGAAATATCACAGTTGCGAAAAATCGTGCTGCCCCTGCGCGAAGGCATCAGCAAGTTTGCAAAAGAAGGCAACGATTATATTGATGATATAAACGTACCCTTTTGGCGCGACCTCTACGACCACATTGTACAAGTGATTGATATTTCGGATGACCACCGCGATACGATTATGGATTTGCATAACCTTTACCTTTCAGAAATCAGCTATCGCCTGAACAACGTCATACAAGTACTCACCATTATCTCTACTATCTTCATACCGCTCACTTTTATTGCGGGTATTTACGGAATGAACTTCGACAATATGCCCGAGTTACGCCATCCATACGGATACTATTATTGTCTGCTCGGAATGTTTTTAGTATTTGCCGGTATGATGGTTTATTTCAAGCGCAAAGGCTGGTTGAATTAGCCTAAATTTTGGGCTTTTTTTATTTTGCTTTGAGGCGAATAAATATTTAAGGAAAAACATTGTACTTTGTTTCGACTTTTTTAACCCGACTTTTTTTTATAATATTGCACCAAACAAATAGAATTGATACTATGCTTGCGTACATAAAAGCCAAAATAATTCCTATTCAAGATATTCACCGCAGGGCAGCACAATGGCGATTCCTCAGCCAACGAATCGTGTTTACCAACGGTTGCTTTGACATTCTACACTATGGGCACATCCATTATCTAGCGGAAGCAAAAGCATTGGGCGATATTTTAATTGTCGGGCTAAACAGCGCTGCATCAATAAAAAGGTTGAAAGGTGAACACCGTCCTATTCAAGACGACCTTACTCGCCAATACCAATTAGCAGCCATGGTTGCCGTGGATGCCGTAGTCGAATTTGATGATGATACGCCTCTCGAATTAATCAAAATTATTCAGCCGGATGTATTGGTAAAAGGTGGCGATTGGCAACCCGAACAAATTGTCGGATCGGATGTAGTGCTTGCTCGCCGTGGCATCGTAAAAAGCTTGCCCTATGTTGAAAACTACTCTACAACAAATATCGAACAACACATTCTTCGGCAGCACCAGAAATAAAAAAAACATTAGCCTTTTGTATATTTATAATATTTGAGAAAACCACAATATGTATCCTGATTTTTCCTACATCCTCCACGCACTATTAGGCACTCCCGTTGATAACTGGACTTCCATCATCAAAACATTCGGATTGATGTTAGCCATCGCCTTTTTTGCAAGTGCCTATTTATTAACGTTAGAGTTTAAAAGGCGTGAGCAAAACGGCTCCTTGCTACCACAACAAACAAGCATCACCTTTGGAGCAAAAGCAACCACGCAAGACATCATTAGCAACGCCCTGTTAGGGTTTATATTAGGGTTCAAAATAGTGTATATCTTCAGCCATTTCGAAGCATTTAAAACCGATGCCGCGTCGGTACTCTTCTCCTTGCAGGGTAACTGGATAGCTGGTATTGGGTTAGGCACGTTATTCGGTTGGTGGCGGTATTGGGATACTAACCGTAGCGCATTACCCGAGCCACAAACAAAATTGATAAATATTTTTCCGCATGAGCGAGTTGGTGACATCACCATCGTGGCGGCAATATCTGGCATAATCGGTGCTAAACTCATGGCAATAGTAGAGAGCATCAGTAACATAAAAGCTTTCGTTAATGACCCTGTTGGGCAGCTTTTTTCGGGTAGCGGATTGGCAATTTATGGCGGATTGATAGTTGCTTTTTTTGTCGTGTCGTGGTACACTCGTCGCTTGGGTATTCCGATGCTGCAAATGATGGATGCCGCCGCACCGGCATTGATGATTGGTTACGGTGTCGGGCGATTGGGTTGTCATCTTTCCGGTGATGGCGATTGGGGCATTGTTAATACCATGCCTAAGCCAAGTTGGTTGTTCGTACCGCAAACATGGTGGGCATTCGATTATCCGCATAATGTAATTAATGAGGGTATTTTGATCGATGATTGCACCGCCAACTACTGCCGGAAATTGGAGCAAACGGTGTTTCCTACGTCTATTTACGAATGTATCATGGCATTTGGCATAACGGGCATACTTTGGTATCTACGGAAGCGCATTCATATTGCCGGTATGCTATTTTTTATCTACCTGATACTCAATGGATTTGAGCGATTTTGGATTGAAAAAATTCGTGTCAATGAAAAATATAACCTACCCGGCGGTATAAAAGCTACCCAAGCCGAACTCATCGCTATTGCTTTTTTTATCATTGGCATCACCGGAGTTTTGGTACTATACAATCGGCATAAAAAAGGTATAAATCAGAACAACACTTAGCGCATTTTTTTATTGAAATTATAATACTCCAAATTGTAGGTGTTAAAGATGCTGTCCTTCCCGTTCAAACCATAGGTCTTGTTTGCCAACGAAACAGAATGGTCAGTAACTACTGCAATCAAAAAAAAGCTACCCTTTTGAGGTAGCTTTTTTTGATTGCTATTGTAAGGCGAAACGCACTGTTACGCCTCCGCGAATATTTGTGGTTGGGAAACCGATTGAGGTTTTGGGTATCTGTTTGCGATAATCCATAAACAAGCGTAAGCTGAGGCGTTTGTTTAGATAATATTGGGCGGATGGCGTAAACGTGATAGCTCTATTGCCTCGCGTTGGCTCGCCTTCTCCGGCTTGGTCTAATCGGCGATTTAGTGATATATCATCACGCAGCGAGAAGTCAAATTTGAGGTCAAGATCGTTGCCTTGTTGCTCCTTGCTTTTGTCGGGAGTATTGTCGCCGTCTTTTTTCTTCTTTTTCTTTTTCTTCTTTTTGTCCTTTATGAAAGGCAACTTCACATTTTTGAGTTTATACCCTGCGCCTATGGTGTAGTCGGTAGCTTTAGTTTCGTTTAACTGATAATCAATAAAGCTCATATTCAGTGTGCGCGATTTTTTGAAATCTAAGCGAATACTCATCTCATTTTTCGTGCGAATATCTATACCTATTAGCGGAGCTAACTGTTCGTTGATAACAACTGCCGGCACTTCAAAGCGCGAAAAATAGTTGCCACTCAACGGACTGATATACTCGGGGTTGTTAGGGAGATAGTCATTGTCGGTAGCGAAATTATTGATGGTCAGCGTGGAGTTATATCCGTGCGTGATGTTGAAGCTGGTAAACAGGTTTTTGAACCATATAAGTTTTTGTAAACCACCGTAGGATAGTTTCCAATTTGGGCGCGGAATGGTGTTCAATATATCGCTGGCTAAATTAATTTTACTGGCACTTGTACCTGAGTATGCCGCTAAAAATGCCGGTATGAGTACATCCTGTTGGTAGCGACCAAACCCTGCCGCATAATTTGGACCATCTTTTATATGATCACCCGTTCCTAAGCGGCGAGAGATGATTTCTCTATTTCGTTCATACTGTTGGAACAAACGCAAAAGTGATTCGGTATCATCTTTAAACAGCGTATTCATTGCAAAATAGGAAACCGTGAACGAGCCCACATCGCGCGGTGCTAAACGCGCAAATACAGTATCGGGTGTGCGTTTCTTGAAAAACTCAGAGTGACTTTCAGTAACTTGCCGCTTGGCATCCACTTCTAAGCGGAAGTCGTTAAATGGCTCTAAGGTCACGCGCCCATCTATATTTTGAGAATGGTTTTGCAACACCTGTTGGTTAAGGAAAATGCTTTGCGTCATCCAGTTATTTTCAACAGCTTTGTTAAACCACGCATCGGTGGGCTGAAGCCCCGCGATAAAATCAACACCAGGCGCTGTGAAGTCGTTGTTCATTCCTAACGCCTTGCTTTGTGGCATGAAGCCTGGTATGATTGTAGCAAATGTTTCAGTATAAGTGAACTTTGCTTTGCGAATAATCATGAGTGGACGTAACAAGATGTGTTCCATCAAACTCGGTTCATTGCTTTTCTTTTTCTTCTCTTTGGTTTTTTTATTGCCTGCATCTCCTGCTGAATCAGCAGCTAAATTGCCCGCATCTTTACCGTCCTTTCCGGTGGCGTTGTTGCCGCTATTATCTGGATCGTTATTCGCAATTTTTTCTTTGCCTTTTTCTAATGCACTTTCTTTGCCGGAAGGTTTTTCGTCGCTTGCAATTTCCTTTACTTCGTTAGCAGCGTCTTTCGCTTTTTTGTCTTTCTTAGAATTGCCTTTATTACTGTTGTATCCTTGATTTATTTTTTTCAGATACCCCCACTGGTTGTACAATTTCTCAAAATTGAAGTCACCGTTTATTTGGCGATTTTGTGAATTTTGAATAACGTTACCGAGAGAATCTGTATTGAGATTGGCGGTACTCCAACCGTAAGTTGAGCCGTATTGTGCGCGTACCGTTATCCAATCCATGAGAGGAATATATTTCAATGGTACGTTATAATTTACATTAAATTGGTGGGTATAATTACGTGTTCGCCCGAAGCTGCGTAAATTTTCGTTCAAGTATTTTTTTGTGTTTTCCACGCCTCGATTTATGCCACGTGGGTCGTTTCCTTTGCTATCCAATTCATCAATTAAAGACGAATTGTTAGCAGCAAAAGTGATGTTCAACGACTTAGTTAAATCCCATTGCAAGTCATAAATTCTATCCCACGTAAAACGCTTGATATAAAAAGTGCTAAGTTCGGGGTCATCGCCGGTGAAGCGATATTTTGTTTTTGACTTTTGGCGATTGAGTTGTGTATCAAAACCAAAGCTGTTTGGCAGCGGGTTAAAGTTAAATTCTGTAAATAGCTTGAGGTATTTATCTTTTTTAAGTATTTTCTTGAATGGCGTGATGTATGTTGCCTGCCGAGTATAGTCGTAGGAGAGTGCGCCTTTATATGAGTCTAACACATCTAATTCTATAATGGGATTGCGCTTTGACGTTTGCGAATAAGCATACGTAGCACTGAAATTTTCAATATCCCAAGGCATTGGTTTTGCATCGCCTTTATTCACGCGCTCCTTGCGTACGTTGGTAAAGTTGAAGCTTTTGATGGCAATAACGTCTTGCGCCTGTCGGCGAATGGAGTCGCGGGTAGTACTGTTTTCCTGCCCGTTTAGTTTATCCTTTAAACGAATATCTAAATCATAAGGGTCAAATTCAGGAGTGCGGATAGTAGTAGAATACTGTGCGTAAAAAGGCACGCGAATGGCTGTTTTTTCGGGCAACAGTTTGCCTAACTCTAAGTTAGTTGCGGCATCATATTGCGAAACCTGCTCGCGCTGGCGTTTGGCTAACTTTTGTTCTAACGTTCCCCATCCTATGCTGGAGTAGTTCCCTGAAACTGCAACCACCCCTAAGTCAGCTAATTGCATATCTACACGTGCGAGGGCAGCAAAGCCGCCGCGCTCATCAAAGCCATTTACGCGCAGCTCATTTACCCAAATCTCGGCACAATGTGGAGCCGCATCGTCGCTACGTCTATTGCGAATGCCAATCATGGCACCCTTAACCAAACCTAAGTTGGGATTTCCTTTTACCTTTACACTATTCTGTGGTCTATCTGGATCAGTAATGACAAATTCTTGCCCAAGCGGGGTTTGTGTTGTATTGCGTTTGATTTTCACATCGGAGAGTAGGGATAGCGAGAAATTCACTTCGTTGCTCGGTTTCCATACTTCGTCGATATAGGTGTCTTCTAATGGTGAAGGCGGCAAGTTTTCTGTTTTAGACATAGTTAGCGGTACTTCGTACTCGTAGTAGTTATTCGTGAAGTCGCTACCTAAACGGATGAACACAGACATATCGCCGTCAGGTATTCTGTCTTGGCGTTCTTCTGCGTGAACGAACATTTTTAACTCTTTGAAAGTACGCATATCCAAGTTTAGGGTCTTGAATATGGCGCGGGAGTCGCCGTCAGCCAAATTACAGACAGTCATGGTGAGTGACTGCTCATTTTGGAGTGTATTGGCATACGAGCCTAACTGGTTTTCGCGGTTGATACCTCGTGGTAGCACGTAATTAAAAGGCGTGCGTTGGCTATTTTGCTCGATGTTCACAGCGTTTACATCAAATAGTGTATTGTTGTCATCAGGATGTGTGAAGGGACCTTCTTCAACCAAGTTTCGTCTGTAGCGGCGCCACTGGTTGCGTACCAATGAAAGCGTTGCGAAACGAATAGTTATCGGGCGTTCAAAATCTTTCATGTATATTCTCATGAAGCGAATGGAGCGAAAATCTTGAATACCGCCGTAAGCAGCCGTAAATTGGTCAATAGGTACTTTGAAGCGATAAAATTTTTGGTCAAATTGCCCGGTGATGGTATCGGTGATGAAGTTGTTCCATTCAATGCCGCCTTGCCCGTCGGGTTTTAATGGGATTTTATATTCAAAATACGCTTCAGTTTCTTCAGCAGTTTTGTCACCGTTCAAATCTTCCGTGTCGGGGATATTGGTAGAGGAATTTACGTTGTTTCCGCTTGGTGGTTGTGAGTTGCCTTCAGGGTTGTTAAATTTCGCATATCTCGAAAGCGTAGGGGTGTTTTCCGGTAAGTTAGCATCATTGAAATATACGAAGTTATCATTTGACGGGTCGCTCTCTGCCACTTGGTAAGCTGCCGGATTAAGTGCTCCTTGCAACGTTGCTAAGTACGAACTAAAAAAAGTGCGTTCTTCGTTGTCATTCAAACCATCTAACCCCACGTCTTGCTTTTGTCGAACGGTGTTATCTGCATCAAACGCATTCGTGATAGGTTGTATTTGTGGCACACGCCCCCACGAAGTAGTATCGGTTACGGCAGTACTTCCCGGGCGCGGAAGACTGTTCTCAAAAAATGTGCGGGAGTCGCGCAAAATATCTTCGGATACACTACCTAAGTTGATATATAAATCTCCCGGGTTGTTTTGGTCTATAATAAATGGACTCATCATCCAAAATTCTACGTATTCGTAGTTGGCAGATTCAAAATCTGTTGCCGAATTGAGGAAGCGCATCATCCCTGCCCAACGCGATTTGGGTGCTTTGAGTTTACCGTCGGCGGTAAGCCCTGCTGAGTATGCTGTGCCTTGTGGTAGGTCAAAATTATATGCTCCGCGCTCGTCCGGATTATACGTTAAGTCGAACGAAAAAATGTTGGTATTTTCGCCTGGGTTGAGTTGGAGCTGTGGGAACACTTCTTTCTGCTCAATGCGTCGTGTATAAGGATTTTGTTCGCTTGTTCCTTGTAAAGTAGCATCTATGCGATACCAATTTAACCGTGCGCGGTTCACGCCGCTTAGGGTGGTGTCAATAAGTCTTGATTCAGGAAATTTCTCATTCTGCGGCACACTGGAGAAATACCACCCGTTTGTTGGTTGGCGCAAATCTAACGAACTTGCGCTACCCTCAAAATCATCTAAATAAACAGAGCCTTGATTGTCTCCTTGGTTAATAGCACTTGCGTGACCGGGCTTGAGTAAAGCTGTTTCGGCAGTTAGTGTTATCTTAGATGGAGCTTTCGTAGAAATTAACGGAAGTTTATCAATAAACTTGGTAAGCCAAGGCGCATCTTTTGTATAATTGACATCTAGCCCAACAATGCGGTTATTGATTGGGTCATCGCCGATATTTACTTTTTGTGTAAAAGGGCGCTCGAAGAGGTGTAGGTATGTACCTCCGATGGTGAAATCTTTATTGACCTCATAATCGGCTCGTAAACCTAACATGGTTCGTGTTTGAAAACCGAACAACGTATTGTCTTCAAAGGTAACGCGTATGGGTACGCCTGAGTTAGCATACGATTCGTTGAGGATGCGGATACGCCCGATGTTGTAATCTATTTCGTAATCAACGCCTCTACGAAGCAATGCGCCACCAGCATATACTTGTTCGGACTCTTGCGGTATATTGAAGCGACCTAAGTTAATTTCAGAAGAATTTGTACCACGATAGCTTCCGCGAATGGTAAAGCGATTGAATTCTGGAAATTCGCGTGCGCGGGTAATGGTTGAATCGTATAGTTGTTGATAAACATAACGGCTGCGGAGGTTGGGGTCGTCAATTTTTGCACCTAATGATGAGCCGAAAGGCTCTAACACAGGAAACATGACGCGCCCGTTTTGAGGATTAATGGTTACGCCCGGCACAAAATCGAACACGCCGTCGGGCACGGGGTCATTTTGGAAGTTGAGGTTATCCAAATTGAATACACGCAGAAGCGGTTTGCCTGATAAGTTGGATGAAGGTAAGAATCGCTTCTGACCGCCACCGGGATCTTCATAAAAAACGTCTAATAGAAAGTCTTGCTGACTAACCTGAAAAGCACCGATGGAGTAAATGTTTTTCATCATCAAATCCCACGCGGGTACATCTACGCGCGGAGCTGTGCCTTTAAGCATTTTTAGGAAGAAGATATTATTCTTCTGTAGGGTATCTTGAAAGTCGTTACCAAACTCACCCACTCTGTAGTTGATACCGTTATAATTGTATTCATAACTGATTGCCAATGCTTGGTCTGGGCGCAAATTGATATTGAGGGAGATGAACCCTAAATCGTTATTAACGGTATATTCTGTTGCTTGTAATCGGCGTGCGTGTACTTTCACGAAATCGCGGTTTTGCACAAAATTATACGGTGCGGTTGTCAGGGCAGCAACAGCGTTATCTAAGGAGCGAATATTGGGTGTAGTAATAATCTGGTTGTATAAATCATTTGCACTATTTGCCGGAAGTTCGTTGCCAAAAATATCTGGGTTGCGTGACATTGGCGCGAACGATTGTACATTCGGATTAGTAATATCCTCTTGGCGATATTCCGCCAAATCAACTAATGCTACAATGTCTTTATTATCTGTGTTGGTTGGGTCGGTAGTTGTGGTGCGATCTGTCGAAACCCACACCTCCACTTTTGTTAATTTGAATAATGAATTAACGACGGGCAATTTATTGAGTGCGCCTTCAAAAGTGTTTCTGTTGTAATGAGAAATGAAGAAGTGGCGATTTTCATCATATTCATCTGCCGGAATGGTGAAGGTAGAAAGCTGGCTGCCACCTTGCAGTTTAATTTCTTCGCGCCGTGACTTTTGTTGTGAAGCCAAGGCAGTTAGTTTTAGTCGCCCAAATTGCATTTCGGTTTTGATACCAAAGAGACTTTGTGTTCCCTGAATGAGGCTTCCGCGCAACGGCATACTGACGTTACCGGCTTCTATTTTGCGAATAATTTCGTCCTCGTTATAATTCGCACTGTTGTATTGTAACTTGATAGGGTTTTCAAAATCAAAAGTGGCTTGTGAGTTATAATTCCACGTAAGGTTTAGCTTCTCCCCAATTTTTCCGGTTACGTTCATGTTGATATTCATATCAAAATCAAACGGAATAAATTGACGTTGTTGCCGAATTGGTAGTATCGGATTCGCCGTTTTGGTGTAGCCGGCACCAAACGTAAGGTCAATATTTCCTTGTGGGCGAATGTCTATGGTAGAGCCACCAAACAAACGGTCTAATAAACTATTCTTAACATCAATCTTGGCGATAGGATCCACTCTACCTACTTCGGAGTTGCCTGTATTAATACCAGAAAGTTTATTGAAATAATCGCGTTGTTCTTGCTCATTTTTCCAACGAAGATATTCCTCAAACGTCATCATAGTGGGTGTACGGAAATACTCTTCACCAATTTTTTCGGTAATGATGTAGGAGTTTGTGGTGGGGTCGTACTCCACGTTTTTTTCGATGATAGAGGGGTCGTGCAAATCAATGATATTGCTATTTGGGTTAGTGATGGAATTGCCCAATTGCTCTTGCAAAGGAGGCAAGGTATCCGTCATAACGGTATCGTAGGCTTCCGCTTCTGTTGTTGTGTTTACTGTTGTAGCAACCACTTCGGCAACAATAGCTCTCCAAGGTAATTTATCCCCTAATGCAGCCCAAACGCCCAAAGAGGTGACAACAGACAATACGATAATAAAAAATATTTTTAACTTAATCATAAAAGTCATTAACTGATATTTTACTGCTCATGAAATTATCAAACAGATAACGCGCTTACAAGTATGTATTATACCGTAAACGGTGCTACATTATACGGTGGCATGGTAAATAAGTTTAATTTATTAGCCCCTTTTATGGGGCTTAGTTACCCATCTCACGTAAGGCTAACTTGATTAGTTGTTCGACAGAAGCGACATTTGGATGCTCCTGTAGCAACTTGTTCAGCGTTTTTTGAACCGCTATTTTCGGAAACCCTAACGCAACCAATGCAGATAACGCTTCATCGCGTAAAGTATTGCTTTGTTGAAAAAATGTTAAATTCGCATCACCTGCTGTTTTTACTAACTTATCTTTAAGGTCTAGGATAATCTGCTTCGCAGTTTTTATGCCGATACCTTTTACTTTCCTGAACGCATCTTCTCGATCGCCCACAATGGCATTTCGTACATCCTCCACCGTCATGGACGAAAGCACCACACGCGCTGTGTTTGCTCCCACACCAGATACTGACAATAACAGAATGAATATGTTGCGCTCCTGCTCGTCCGAGAAGCCGTACAGGGTGTGTGCATCTTCTTTCACAATTAGATGGGTATATATTTTTGCTTCGGTCAGCGACTCAATTTGACTAAACGTTGTAACCGTCACATTCACATGATACCCGATACCTTGATTTTCGATGACGATATGTGTCGGGCTTTTATACGTTAAAATACCTTTTATGTAACTATACATTCCTTTTTAATTTTTGATGATAGGAAGTTGAAAGCTAATTGACAAAAAACCAGTCGTTGGTCGGAAAAACCATACATTTCGTAAAGTTTTTTTTGTTCAATCCTCAAATATCACTTTTCTTTGATGATAAGTTCGTCGCAAAGATACATTTTGAGTGCAATAATTAGTCGCGCCAAGATGTTGTCTTTAAAACGCTATGCAAAGTTTATTTCAATCAATAAATTCTTTAAAATGAAAAGATTAATTTTTCTAAGTGTAATTTCTTGTATTTCTTTTTTCCTTCAGGCCCAAACAGCTGATGACCTGCTTCAAAAATATTATAAAACTGTCGGTGCTGAAAAATGGAAAGCCACCAAAACCATGAAGATGCTCGGCGAAGCCGGACAGATGGGCATGAGTTTCCCTATTACGCTATACACCGCCCGTCCAAATAAGCGCAAAGTTGTTATTGACATTCAAGGGCAAACTTTAATTGATTGCTTTGACGGTACAACGGCTTGGTCAATCAATCCGTTTATGGGTGGCACAACGGCTACTAAGAAAACAGAAGAGGAAAACAAAGAAGCCGCCAAAGAAAAATTTGAAGATGAACTGATTGATTACGCCGCCAAAGGACACAAAGTTGAGCTTCTGGATAAAGAGGAAATCGGTGGCGTGCAAGCAATCAAACTAAAATTAACCAAGAAAGACGGCGACGAAGTATTCTATTTTTTCGATCCCGAAAACAACGTGCCTATCATGGTACGCTCTTTTGCCAGTGCCGGACAAATGAAGGGGCAACCCGTAGAAACATACATGAGCGATTACCAAGAGGTTGGCGGTATTACATTTCCATTTAGCTTAGAAACCAAAATGGATGGACAAACCATGTTTACCGTCTCTATTAAAAGTGCTGAGTTAGATGTAGAAATCAAAGACGAAGATTTTGCTTTTCCAGCTAAGTAACCAGTTTTAACTAACTTTTATTGTTCGATGAAAACAATTCATTTTCCAACTTTAGTAAGTTGCCTCTGCTGCTTGCTCGGCTTGTTCGTGCAGATGACGGCGCAGCCGCTTACACCCCAAATTGCTTTTACTGATATTCGTGCACGCGCTATCGGTCCCGCTGCGATGAGTGGGCGTGTTTCGGATATTGACGGTGTTCAAGCCAAACCCGAAATCATTTATGTCGGCGGAGCAAATGGTGGTGTTTGGAAATCCATAAGTGGTGGCGTTTCTTTTCGCCCTGTCTTTGACGAGTACCCACAGAGCATCGGTAAAATCACCATTGACCAACAACACCCCGATACCGTATGGGTAGGCACTGGCGAAAGTTGGGTGCGTAACAGCACCTCTATCGGCACAGGTATCTACCTGACGCGCAACGGTGGCAACACTTGGGAATTCAAAGGCTTACCCAATTCAGAGCGCATCTCAGACATCATCGTTGCACCCAATAATTCTAACGTGATTTATGTTGCCGTACAAGGACATCTGTGGAATAGCAACGAAGATAGAGGAGTTTACAAATCAACCGATTTCGGTACAACATGGCAAAAAATATTATACATTGATGCCAACACAGGTTGCGCCGACCTCACCATAGATCCTAAAAATCCTGACGTGCTATATGCAGCTATGTGGGAG
>JAGOHC010000164.1 GCA_017996375.1 Saprospiraceae bacterium
ATTGTTATCAATACTAATGGCTTGATGAATAAGCATCACATAATCTAAATAATTGATTTCACCCTTGCTAAATTGTTGGTTGGCAGTTTGCTTTATTACGGCCGCATTTTGCAATGTGGTAGCTTTATAAGTATTTAGTAGTGCTAAGTTTGATTGATATAGCGATTGCCACTTATTTAGCTCTGTTTTATATTTATCCTCCGCCATACTTGCATTGCTTTCGGCTATTTTTTCTTTTGCCTGCAATGCCTTAACTTTTTGTTTTTGGCTTTTGGCGAAAATTGGAATAGCCGCACCTAACTGTACTGATGTAAACCTATTAAAGCCATTGTAAGTGACGTTATTGGATGCTACACCGCTGAAGCTGGTGTTATTAATGCCTATATTAAAATCAGGATTTAATCGTGCTTTTTCTAAAGCTGTATTCGCGGCGGCTAATTTAATTTCCTCACCAAAAATTTGCAGTGCCGGATGCTTGACTGCTTGCAGTGTATCCAGATTAGTATAGGTATAATCTGTTTCATAAAATGGAACTACATCGTCTTGATTTAATAAATACTGAAACTGAATTACTACAACATTTATCGCTTGCCTTAATTGTTGCAACTGAAATTCGATAGTTTGTTTTTGATTTTCGGCAGTTATTTTCTCCAAAATATTACTTTCGCCTTTCTGCAAACGCAAGGCGGCTTTGTTATAGAATGCTGTAAATAACGAATCGCTGCTCACTAATAAGGCTTCCTTATCTTTCAAAAATTGATACTGGCAATATAGCTCTGCTATAGCTTTTTTGAGTTCATACTCTTTCAATACTACATTAGCTTTAGCTATACTAAAATCGGCTTCGTAAACCTGTTTTTGCTTTTTAAAAACGGACGGGAATGGAATGGTTTGCGCTATACCAAATTTGCTATCAAACAACACACTATTCACTTGCCCCAATTCGGCAAAAATATTTGTTTTAGGAATTTCTTTTGCTGCGCTAATTATTGTTTGTACATAGGCTGCTTTTAGTTGTTGATTTTTTAGCTGTGTATTGTTTTTTATTGCTATGGCTATGGCTTCGTGTAGCTTTAAGGTTGTTTGACCATTACTATTTGATGCAAACAACGCAAAGGCAATAACCAAAATACTATTTATTGATTTCATTTTTTTATTTTTTAATCCTTTTTCGGAAATAATATAAAGCAACGGTAGTACAAACAAGGTTAGCAAAGTTGCAATGAGCAAACCACCAATTACCACAGTCGCTAATGGTCGTTGTACTTCTGCACCACTACCATTGCTTAATGCCATTGGCAGAAAACCTAATGATGCAACAAGGGCTGTCATTAAAACTGGTCGTAACCTTAACTTAGTGCCGCTTAATACAATTCTAGTTAATGAAGTGATTCCCTCACTTTTCAAACGATTAAATTCGCTAATTAAAACAATACCGTTTAATACTGCTACACCAAATAGGGCAATAAAACCTACTCCGGCACTAATGCTAAAAGGCATGCCTCGCAATGCAAGAAAAAGGATACCACCAATAGCACTTAAAGGAATGGCGGTGTAAATAAGTACGCCTTGTTTCACATTTTTAAAAGCAAAAAATAGCAACACAAAAATTAGGAGTAAAGAAATAGGTACTGCAATCATTAATCGTTTTGTGGCTTTTTCTAAATTTTCAAATGCGCCGCCATAGGTGGTATAATAGCCCGTAGGGAATTTAATGTTGGTATTTACTTTTTGCTGCAATTCTTTTACAATGCTTTGCACATCTCTGCCTTTTACATTGAACCCCACAACAATTCTTCGTTTAGCATCTTCTCTTTGTATTTGATTTACTCCTTGCTTAACTTCTACTTCGGCTAACTGGTTGAGAGGGATTTGCATACCATCATCATTTGGTACTAATAAATTTCTAATATCGTCAATATTCTTTTTGGCATCTGCGTTTAATCTTACCACGACATCAAATCGTTTTTCATCTTCAAAAATTTGCCCCGCAGTTTGCCCTGCAAATGCTATATTAATTATTCTGTTTACATCAGCAATGCTTAAATGATATTGAGCAATGGCTTGTCGGTTATATTCTATCACCACTTGCGGCATACCATCAATTGGTTCTATGTACAAATCTTTTGCACCCTGTATGGTAGATATTTGTTTGCCTAAAATATCTGCATAAGCAGCAAGCGTATCTAGATTTTCACCAAATATTTTGCACACTACATCCTGCCTTGCGCCGGTCATTAGTTCATTAAATCGCATTTGCACCGGATACTGAAAGCCGAAAGTTACGCCTGGCACGTCTTCCAAAACTTTGCCCATTTTTTCCGATAACTCATTAAATGTTTTAGCACTTGTCCATTCTGATTTATCTTTTAGAATAACCATCATATCGGCAGCTTCCATTGGCATTGGGTCGGTAGGTACTTCGCCACTGCCAATTTTTGTAACTACTTTTTCTACTTCAGGAAATTTTGTTTTCAGCGTTTTTGCAGCCTTTTGTGTAAACTCAATAGTGGTATTTAAGTTGCTGCCTGTCAATACCCTTGTATCTACAGCAAAATCGCCTTCTTCTAATGCCGGAATAAATTCACCACCCAACTTTGTTAGAATAAATACAGCGGCAATAAACAAAATAAGTACAAAAGCTAATATTACTTTTGGAAATTGCAATGCTTTAAATAATAAGCCTTGATATTTAGCTTCTATTACAGACATCATTTTATCTGAAAAATTTACCTTTTGTTTTCTATTTGATAGCACTAATGCACTCATCATAGGAATATAGGTGAGCGACAATAAAAAAGCACCTAATAATGCGAACGCAACCGTTTGAGCCATTGGTTTAAACATTTTTCCTTCTATGCCTTGTAATGAAAAAATAGGCAGGTAAACAATTAATATAATGAGTTGCCCAAACACAGAACTGTTCATCATTTTTTTTGAGGAGGAGGCAACAGTTTCATTCATTTTTTGATTTGATAATGCTGAAGTTCCTCTGGTAGTATGTTGTATTTGGTGCAGCACAGCCTCTACAATAATTACAGCACCATCTACAATTAATCCAAAATCTAAAGCACCTAAACTCATTAAATTGCCACTCACACCAAATAAATTCATCATGCATATTGCAAACAACATGGCTAATGGTATCACGGATGCAACTAATAAACCTGCCCTTAAATTACCTAAGAATAGCACCAAAATAAACACTACAATTAATGCGCCTTCTAATAAGTTTTTCTCTACTGTACCAATGGCATTGTTTACCATTTTGGTTCTGTCTAAAAATGGTTCTATTACCACACCTTCGGGCATGGTTTTTTTAATTTGCTCAATTCTTTCTTTTACGGATTTGATTACGGCACTGCTGTTTGCCCCTTTAAGCATCATTACTATTGCCCCAGCTACCTCACCTTGGTCGTTATAACATACGGCGCCGTATCTTACTGCTGCGCCAGTTTTTACTTCGGCAACATCTCGCAAAAATAATGGTACACTTGCATCGGGTTTTTTAATGGTAATGTTTTGAATGTCTTCTATACTTTTCGCTAAGCCCTCACTTCTTATATACAAAACCGTTGGGCCTTTTTCGATATATGCCCCACCTGTGTTTTGGTTGTTTTGTTCTAAGGCGTTAAATACATCGTTAATCGTAATCCCATAAGCATTTAATTTATCAGGCATTACAGCTATTTCGTATTGTTTTAGTTTGCCGCCAAAACTGCTTACTTCTGCTACACCTTTTACGCCTAACAATTGCCTGCGAATAATCCAATCTTGAATGGTTCTTAATGCTACTGCGTTATATTTTTTTTCAAAGCCTTTTTGGGGTCTTACTACATATTGATATATCTCGCCAAGCCCCGTAGAAATAGGTCCCAATTCGGGGTCGCCAATGCCCTGTGGTATTTGCGTTTTGGCTTGCAGCAGTTTTTCGCTTACTTGTTGTCTTGCCCAATAAACGTCCACATCATCTTCGAACACCATCGTAACCAAGCTCAACCCAAACCTTGAAAAACTTCTAATTTCTTTAAGTCCTGCAATATTGCTGTTGGCTTGTTCAATAGGAAAAGTCACGAGGCGTTCAATATCCGTTGCGCCATAAGCTGGTGCTTGTGTAATTACTAACACTTGATTATTGGTGATATCAGGTACCGCATCAATAGGCAATTTTGTTGCTTGATATACACCTATAACAATTAGGGCAATAACCATCAACCCTATAATGAGTTTGTTATTTACCGAAAAATCTATTACTCTGTTTAACATACTAATTAATCTAAGAGTGTGAAATAAATGCCTATCCCATATTGTGCTATGAGTATAGTTATAATTATGGCTTTGTCATGTTGTATGTGTAGTAGAATCTACCGTAATGAGATTTATCCTATACAGATAACTATCATTGTAAAGAACAATGCAATAATTATTTTTATGTTAATTTGATACATGAACAAACGTACACCAGGCACTGCATTTGAAATGAGTGCTAATGTTTTTTTGTTAGTAAAAAACAACTACTTTAAACAAGGCGGTTGCCAAATAGCATCTAAATAGCTGGAAGAAATATGTACTGAAGTACGAGGAAATTTTTGCTTGTGTACAGCAATGAAAAATGGTTTTTTGAAAGTAAAACTCAACTGGGGTTGAAAATAATAAACTATCTTACCAATATCAAAGTTAATGGATTTGAAAGGTAATTTCATATCCTTATCATAATCTGCATCTTTTACATTACCATGTGCATAGTGCATTTCTAAAAAGCCTAAGAATGTGATACTGTTATCTTGTGCTTTATGCTCGTAGTAGTGCTCAATAAGTAAGGGAAACTTGAGCAACTCCCCCAAGTGGGTAGTGGCAAATAAGTAAATACTTAAAAACAATATGGCTACTGCTCTTTTCACGATGTAAATGTAGTAAAAACATTTTAGATAATAGAGAATATTTCTGCTACTACATTTGGGGTGGTGTGAAAGGCGCTTTAAGAAAAATGGCTATCTGAATTTGCTTTTCAGATAGCCACCATTTTGTCTTATTTCATATACTCTTCAAAAGTTTTTATTTTGATGGGTGTTTTTTGTAGTTGCGCTATGGTAGTATTTAGCTTCGTAATTTCGGCGACGAAGTGATTAAATTTAGTTTTAACTTTTTCGATTTCTCCCTCGTAGTAGGTAGTTTTACTAACCTGTCCATCGGAAGGCTTCCCTGGATAACGACTCACT
>JAGOHC010000165.1 GCA_017996375.1 Saprospiraceae bacterium
GCCTTATATATGATACAGAAATTAATTTTATATTATTTATATTTTTTTGGAATTAATATTTGTATATTAATTAATAAATAAAGAAGCATAATTGGAGTCAAGCGAAAGAGATTATTTTTTTTCAAAAACTAAAATACATAAGGTTTTTAAATTAAAAATAAATTTGGAAAATACATATAAATATATATATCTTTACTTAACTAAAGTTATAAACTAAATGGTACTTACTGAAAGAATTGAAACTAATAAATTACATTCAGCTTTAAATATGTTGAAAGTTATAGCACATCCTGTAAGGTTGGCAATAGTTGATTTATTAACAAAGAATAAAAAAATGACAGTATTAGCGATACAAGAAGCCTTGAATATTGAACAAGCAATCGCTTCTCAACATATTACTTTAATGGAAGACAAAGGCGTATTACTATCTGAGAAAGTTGGTCGCAATAAATATATTACACTTCGTTTCCCAAAGATGAAAAACATTGTTAAGTGTTTAGAAAACTGTTGCTACGAAATTTAAAATATTTATGAAAATACATAGATATATAACTATATTTATATTTTTTACCCTCTCTCAAAATCAATCATTTGCCCAAGCTGTTCCCCATTTAAATTTTTGGAGCAGAGCTTCATTTACATTACCATTTAATAAAAAATGGAAAACTGAAGTAGAGTTTCAACACCGAAGACAGAACGATTATGCATTGCAAAGCTGGTTACTTTTTAAAGAAAACTTACTGAGTAGTGTTCGTACTTGGGTACATTTTCAGCAAAGAAAGGATGTTGGTTTTTCTGTATCGCCATTTGCCTATTATTGGAATAATCCGATAATTATTGCCGAATCCGATAAGCAAAAACCAAAAGTAAAAGAAATTAGGTACTCCTTTGCTCTTGATGTAAAGCATGAATTAGAAAAAAACCTATGGCTCATCAACCGCTCTTGCTTTGAATATAGAGATTTTCAAGAAACAAATACCGACTTTATTAGGTTTAGAAATCGCTTAGGGCTTCGTTATGAATTTAACTCAAAATGGAACCTCTCTTTTTTATATGAAGTTTTTTTAACGCTGAATGAATCAAAACCATCTAAAGTTTTTGACCACGATAGACTTGCAATGTTGCTTAATTTCATACCAACTAAAAATATTCGAATTGAAACCGGCTACATGTATATTACTAGAATGCTTAAAAACACCGACGAATTTTTATACGAGAATAATTTTTTAGTACATTTATACTTTATGCTTCCTTATTCAAGGAATCATAATGATTCAAAATATTAAAAACATTCATGCTTTGTAGAATGAAAAAAGTATCGGATGCAAAAAACACAAGAAACGCTACACGCAAAAATGAAATCATATTTAGCTGCAAAAAAAATGTTACGCCTACGCCTAATTTAAATGCTCAAATATTAGATGCCCACAAACTTTATTGAGCAAGTAACTGGTGTTGATTACAAATTTAAAGGTAATAGAAAATAAATCTTCATATAAACATACCTCATAATTTTTTGTTAAATCAAGTCTAACAAATATCATTTATCTCCAAGATTTGCGTTTGCGTTTACCAAATGCTTGTATATAACTTTTTTTAATGTAACTTTGGCAGACAACAACAAACTTGCTATGCCGGATTTTCTACACTTACATTGCCACACCCAATACTCGCTGTTGGATGGAGCTTCGCACATCGGCTCCATGATGAAAAAGGCTGCCAATGACCAACAAAAAGCCATTGCATTAACTGACCATGGCAATATGTTTGGCGTATATGAGTTCGTAAATGAAGCCAATAAAAATAATCTAAAGCCAATATTAGGCTGCGAGTTTTATTTGGTTGCCAACCGTCACAAACAATCTTTTTCGAAAGTGAAGGGTGAAACAGATGTTCGATACCACCAATTATTATTAGCAAAAAATCAACTGGGCTATCAAAATTTATCTAAACTCTGCTCACTGGGCTTCATTGAGGGGATGTATGGCAAGTACCCCCGCATTGATAAAGAATTAATCGAAAAATATCATGAAGGCATCATCGCAACAAGCTGCTGCATTGGTGCTGAAATCCCGCAAGCAATACTACAAGGGCAACCCGAAAAAGCTGAACAACTGCTAAAATGGTGGCTTGATATTTTTGGCGAAGATTACTACATTGAACTGCAACGGCATCGTGGATTAGAGAATATTGATAACTTAGGCATTAGTCAAGAGGATGTAAATCAAACCTTATTGCAGTTTGCAAAAAAATACAACCTCAAAGTTATTTGTACAAACGATTCGCATTACATCGAAGAAGAAGATGCTCGCCCGCACGAGATACTCCTTTGCGTTAATACAGGTAATAAAATGGAAGATCCTGACCGTTTTAAATTTCCAAGTTCAGATTTTTATTTCAAAACGCAAGCAGAAATGAGCGCGCTGTTTGCCGATGTTCCAGAGGCATTAGACAACACGATACACATTTTCGACAAAATAGAAAACTTTAAATTAGAACGGGATATACTTTTACCCAATTTTCCGATACAGCAAGGTTTCAGTACCCAATCCGATTTTTTGAAACATTTGGTTTATGAGGGTGCAAAAATGCGCTACGGCGCAATTAGCGAAAAGGTAAAAGATCGCTTAGACTTTGAACTGCAAACTATAAAAAACATGGGTTTTGATGGCTACTTTTTGGTTGTGCAGGATTTTATCAAAGCAGCACGAAAATTAAACGTCGCTGTTGGTCCCGGACGTGGTTCGGCGGCGGGTTCGGCAGTGGCCTATTGCCTAACAATTACAAATATTGACCCAATAAAATACAACCTGCTATTCGAAAGATTCCTTAACCCCGAGCGTGTATCAATGCCCGATATAGATATTGATTTTGATGATATTGGTCGCCAGAAAGTGATTGACTATGTTGTCGAAAAATACGGACGCAGTCAGGTGGCACAAATAGTCACATTTGGCACAATGGCTGCACGCTCATCCATTAAAGATGTTGCGAGGGTAATGGGTCTGCCGCTTGCCGATAGCGATCGATTAGCTAAGTTAGTGCCTTCAAAACCGGGCACCAAGTTGTACAAAATTTTAGAAAAACCCATCAAAGATATAGAAGCAGAATGGCAGGGCGATGATTTTAACAACATAGTAAAACTCCGCGACATTGCCACAAAAAAAGACACCCTCGAAGGCGAAGTGCTGGGGCTAGCAAAAAAACTTGAAGGCTCGGTTCGCAACACCGGAATACATGCTGCCGGCGTGATAATCGCCCCCGATGATATTACACAATATATCCCTGTTTGCACTGCCAAAGATGCCGACTTGTATGTTACACAAGTGGAGGGTACGATTGTAGAAAGTGCTGGCATGTTAAAGATGGATTTTTTAGGTCTAAAAACGCTAACCATCATACGCGATGCGATTGAAAATATCGTTAAACGGTATGGCGAAAAGAAACGTTTTCATCCGGATGATATTCCATTAGATGATGAAGCAACTTTTGAGTTGTTCCAACGTGGCGAGATGATTGGGATTTTTCAGTTTGAAAGTGACGGTATGCAAAAATACCTCAAGGAATTAAAACCTACCAGTATCGAAGATTTGATAGCTATGAACGCGCTTTACCGCCCGGGTCCAATGGACTATATTCCGACGTTCATCCGCAGAAAGCACGGCGTTGAAAAAATTGAGTTCCCCCACCCTTGGCTGGAAGAAATGTTGCAACCCACCAACGGCATTATGGTATATCAGGAGCAGATTATGCAAACTGCACAAATCATGGCAGATTATACTCTTGGGCAGGCGGATATGTTGCGCCGTGCAATGGGTAAAAAGAAATTGTCTGAAATGCAGAAGCAGCGCGAAACTTTTCAGCAAGGTGCTGCAGCAAAAGGTGTGGCTAAAGAAAAAGCGGATGAAATCTTTGACATTATGGAGAAGTTTGCTTCGTATGGGTTCAATCGTTCACATGCTGCTGCCTACTCCGTTGTGGCCTTTCAAACAGCCTACCTAAAAACCCACTACCCTGCTGAGTTTATGGCATCAGTTCTAACGCATAACAAAGATAATGTTGATTCATTGAATTTCTTTTTACACGAATGTAAACGCATGGGTATCACCGTTTTATGTCCTGATATTAATGAAAGTGAAATTGATTTTACCGTCAACAAAAAAGGACAAATTCGCTTTGGGTTGTCCGCAATAAAAGGAGTTGGTGAAGGACCTGTGGAGGAAATTTTGCGTTGCAGAAAAGATGGTCAGCTATTTAAAAGTATATTCGATTTAACCAAACGCACCAACTTACGTGCAATTAACAAAAGAGTTTTGGAAGGGTTGGTTTGGAGCGGTGCATTCGATTGTTTTGAGCATACACACAGAGCTCAATATTTTGCCCAGTCAGAAAAATTTGATACATTCATAGAGCATGCTTTGAAATTTGGAAATGCCGTACAAGCACAGAAAGAAACAACAGCAATTTCCCTTTTCGGAGATGAAATGCACGAGGTTGAAATTCCTGACCCTACCCCGCCCACTGTAGAACCTTGGAGCTTAATCGAAAAATTAAATGCAGAAAAAGACGTTACCGGAATTTATTTGAGTGGGCATCCTTTGGATGACTATCTGTTGGAGGTGAAATTTTTCACTAACGGAACACTTGCCAATTTGGAACAAAATCATGACAAGCGAATTCGGGTTGCTTGTATCGTTGCAGAAGCTAAACATCGTATCAGCAAAAAAGGGACTGGTTTTGGTACATTTGTTTTGCAAGATTACGAATCAACGTTAGAAATAAACTTATTCGGCGAAGATTATCAAAAATTTAAACACCTTTTTGAAGTTGGGCAAACATTACTAATTCAGGGTGTTTATCAAATGGGTTGGCGTGGAGAAGACTACGAACTAAAAATATCTGAGGTGAATCAGTTGGCATCCGTAACAGAAAAATTGGCGAGTAGCATGACTATCAAGTTTCCATTAGAGCTCCTTAACCCAACCTTTATCGGCAAATTTGAAAATATTTGTAAAAAATATAAAGGCAAATACCCGGTAAAAATCATGTTAATTGACACTAAAAATACCACTACCCTTCAATTTAGCAATAAAAATGTGCGTTTAAAAATTAACAATGAAATATTACAAGCGCTCGAACAATTAGGAAACGTAGCCGTAAATATTCAGTAAGTTTTTATCGCAGAATTTGTATATTTGCACGATTTTGTAAAA
>JAGOHC010000023.1 GCA_017996375.1 Saprospiraceae bacterium
CACATTAGTAGCGTGTTCTTTACTCGAATAAAAATCAGTATAATCGCCGATGTGCACCGGCAGCAAATTCTTCACTTTATTGACGGGTATCAAAAAATGTTTTTCATCTTTCTTGCCACACCAAGTGGTTTCGTCTGCATCCAAAATTGCCATGATGCGCTTGCGTACAGCCGTAGTGATTGGTTTACCTAAACTGATAAAATTGTTCAACGTAAGTTGCTGAAGTGTGTCAATAGGTACGGCAATATTTTTAAAATAACCTAAACGATGTAAGGCATGCAAGTCAATAACATAATCGCCAATAATTGAAGCGGCTACTGTGATGCCGTTGCTTTTTTGTATTATGCCAAAAGGAATATTTTGAATAGGGAAATCACTATCATTAGCGACAGAAATCCATGAAGTTGTTATAGCCATTGCTGAATATTTAAGTGAGCTGGTTTGAATTATTGCGAGCAAAAGTAAGGGTTTTTATACAACTTAAACTTGTTTATGTGCATCATAATAGGTAACGAACTAATAATTTTAAGTTTAACGCTATGCTACTACAATATTTTTTTAGTAAGATTAATCAAGGTAGAATAATACCACTTGCCATTGCTACTCTACTTACATTGAGTAGTTGCAAAAACAAAGAAATGCCAAGAATAACGACACAGGGAAGAAAGTGCAGTTTCGCCTCGGATATGTATACTAAGAGATGCTAAATCTATTGCAAAAAAGACTGCTCAACAACGACTTCGGTTTGCAGAAGTAATGCCAGAGTTTCCGGACGGTGTAAAAAATTTCATGAGCTATATTGCTATCAATCTCCAATATATGGCGTTGGTATCCCAAATAAAACAATAAAAACCGTAGCGCAACCAATACGAAAAATTTGCTAACTTTGCCCCCTCAGTTTAATGACCGTTATGTACAGCATATTCCGCAAAGAAATTAGTACGTTTTTCAGTTCGCTAATCGGCTACATGGTTATTGGCATATTTCTCCTCATCATGGGGTTAATGATGTGGGTGTTTCCAGATTATAGCCTGTTGGAATACAACTACGCCACATTAGACCAACTGTTTTCCATCGCACCGTTTATCTTCATGTTTTTAATACCGGCAATCACGATGCGCTCCTTAGCCGAAGAGCAACAAGTGGGCACCATCGAACTACTGGTAACGCGCCCCATTAGCGATTGGCAAATTATCATTGGTAAGTTTTTGGCAAGTTGGCTGTTGGTAGGGTTTGCGCTGCTTCCTACCTTAATTTACTACTACACTATTTATCAGTTAGGTTCGCCGAAAGGCAATTTAGATAGCGGTGCTATTGTCGGTTCGTATATTGGGCTATTATTTTTGTCGGGTGTATTTGTAGCTATTGGTACTTTTGCATCTGCGCTTTCGCGCAACCAAATAGTAGCTTTTATACTGGCAACCTTCTTGTGCTTTTTTTTCTATTGGGCATTTTTGTACCTTAGTAAGCTGCCTATTTTTGTCGGAAAATGGGATGATGTCGTGCAGCAGTTAGGTATTGATTACCACTATAATTCCATTAGTAGAGGAGTTATTGATACACGGGATGTATTGTATTTCATATCGTTGATAATTGCCTTTTTAAGTGCCGCCCAACTCACATTAGGAAGCCGGAAGTGGTAAAAATGCCATTTTTTTAGTGGGGTTATCGGCAATCAGAATTCACGCTCGCATCTTTTGGGTCTACATGAAAAGATATATCACGAGGTATAGCATTTTGCTCATCATAAACAAACAAAGTTTGGGAGTAGCAAAGGCTGCTCCTATTTTTTTATTGCGACAAGCGGAATACATAGCTGTTGTTTGTTTTGTTGCATTCGCGAATCGTTTGGAGTGGGTCAATTGTAAGTATGAGATAGTTTGTTAAAGAGGTTTTGCTCTCTAAATTTAGTTTTAAGTTGAGTAATATTGTCCTTTTTTCCGGTAAAACTCCGCTTTGATTTTTTATTTCTTTATCAATAAAAATACCGTCTATAGCCACCGCACTTTTTGATAACGTGGGTGTTGCCGACAGATACGCTACAATAGAAAGATTATCTTCCAAGTTGTCGGTTTTGCCCCAACACGCCGCAGGTGCAGTGCCGATGTTGTGCAAAAGAGCATCTAACTGTATAGTGCGTGAGGAGCGTTTTGTGGCGTATGCTGTATCTAAAACCAAATCGGGGCAGAGGTCGGTTTCTAAGTAGGAATTATTCGTTGCATTGGTGCGAAAAGCTGAAGCGCTATTAGCGATTTTTTTTAGTGTAGTCATTTTTATATTTGCAAGCGTTTTGCCGGGCTCAATGCTTCTTTTTTTAGAAAATAAATGCGCGATGATATCCTCTTGATATACTGCCAAAGGCGATTCGGTGAACGATTCGTCAAAGTCTATGATGATGTTACTACGGTCAAATTTTGGCGATAACGCAACGGCAATCCAGCCGGTATTAATGGCATCGTATAATAAAGTTACCTTTTTCTTACTCTCTTTTTTTAGTTGGATGTTGGCAATGCTCAGGTGAGGTTTTGCGCTATTGTGGGTGGCAAAAATTGTTATTGTAAAGGCGAAAAATGAAACTGTAAAGGCGAAAAATGAAAGTAGTTTTGACATAGTTGTAATTATTCTTTTACTCTTCTCTAAATTTGATTCAAATATACGGCAAATTGCGTGTGCTACAAAGCGTATAACTTTCCGGGTAATGATTTCACAATACCTTTAAATTCTAATTGCAGCAAAAGTGAGGCTAATTGGCTCTGCGATTTGTTGGCTTCAAAAGCGATGGCATCAATACCGATGGGTTGTTTTTGCCGAATGATGTTAGTGATGCGCTCCTCTTCTGCTGAGAGCGGCTCAAATAATTTAGGTTGAATGTTCTTCGTGCTATCCAAAAGTTCCCACTGCATAATATAAGCTACATCAGCAGCACTGGTAATCAGGTGTGCTTTGTTTTGTTTGATGAGATTATTACACCCTGCCGAAAATACATCCGAAGTTCTGCCGGGTACTGCAAAAACATCCTTGTTATATTCATTGGCAATATTGGCAGTAATTATAGAGCCACCCTCAGTTGCCGTTTCTACAACAATAACTGCATCGCTCATGCCAGCGATGATGCGATTTCGCATCGGGAAGTGTTCCCTGTCCGGTGGCACATCTGCGGCATACTCCGTCAGCAAACCTCCATTATTCGTCATTTGCGTGGCAATGCTTTTGTGGGCGTGCGGATAGATGCGTTGCAGACCATGCCCCAAAACGCCAATAGTAGGCGTTTGTGTAGCAACACATTTTTTATGTGCAGTAATATCAATACCATATGCCAAGCCACTGATTATTTGCACTTGATAAGGCACAAGTGTTTCTACTAATTGTTCGCAAAACTCTTTACCATGGTGGGTAGGCGTACGTGTGCCTACAATGGCTACGGTGCGTGTGGCATTTAGCGCCACGTTTCCTTTGGTGAATAAAAGTAGCGGGCAATCGTGATAGTTTTTTAGGCGTTGCGGGTAATGTTGCTCCAAATAATAATGCGCCGATATTTCGTAGCGTTCTAACTTTTTTAACTCTTGTTCTGCTTCCGTTAGTGTGTCGGATTCCAAAATATTTTGTGCCAACCGCTCGCCAACATTAGGGATTGCCAACAACTGTTTTTTTGTTGCACGAAATACGGCTTCTGCTCCGCCACAATAACTGATAAGATTTTTGGCGGTAACCGCACCCACTAATGGAACTTTCGTAAGGGCAATAAGATATTGTAAATCGTGTCGCATAAAAAGTAAATACCTCCGCAAAGAAACAAAACCACAAACATTTGTGGCATACAAACTGTTATTTTTATCCTATTTTTTTTCTGATTAATCGAAATTACCTGCGTGATGTTTTTGAATACAATAACTTTGTTGTATCAAACTATAAAAAAAATTACGATATGCGAAAAAAAAATATTGCTGCTATATTTGCCATCGTGATGGGCGTTTTTGGCTTGCATCGCTTCTACTTAGGGCAGTTTGGTAAAGGGATGACGATGTGTATGCTCGCTTGTATGACGATGTTTATGGGCGTTGCTGAAGGCACGTTACTGCCCATTTTGGGGATAATTGCCATCATTGATGCTATTATGTTATTTAGTATGCCTCAAGCGGAATTTGACAGAAAATATAACCGATATAGTCTGCGCGAAGTTGAGGATGACCCGTATCGCCATAAAAATAATAAGTACGAAGAACGAAAACGCGAGCGAAGAAATAACTTTGAACAAGGAAGTAAATACAAAACTGACGAAAATCCGTACAAAAAATCAGGCATAGAGAAATTTAAAGCCTATAATTTACGTGGGGCTATTGACGATTTCAAAAAATCTTTGCAAATTGACCCTCAGGATAAAGCTACACACTTTAACATCGCTTGTGCCTACTCCCTCAACGAACAAGCGGATTTGGCGTTTTGGCATTTAGATTGTGCCGTTCAGTTCGGATTCCGCGATTTTGATAAGATTAAAACGCACGACGCGTTGGCCTTTGTACGTATTCAAGAGGAATTTATTACATTTGCTAATGGTGGATACCGTTTGTCGCCCGAGAAGCGCAATATGCAGGGTGGTGGCAGCGTTTCTACTTCTACCGATTTTTTGGAGCAGATAAAACAATTAGGCGAATTGCGCGATAGTGGTGTGCTAACAGAAGAAGAATTTGTATTGCAAAAAAAGAAATTGTTTGGTTAAAAATTTAATAAAAAGAAAATAATCAAACCAACGAACGCAACTGATAGAAATGTTTGAACGTTTTATGAAAAGTAAATTACACAACACTGCATGATAGCCAAGAACTTGCTTACAACAACAATTAAACCCTTGCAAAATAGCGACACTATTGCAGAAGCACTGCAATTAATGGGCGAGCATTATGTAAAGCATTTGCCCATAATACAACAAGGTGTAGTTACGGCTGTTTTGTCCGAAGAGGATGCCTTAGCCCTCAAACCAAATTCAAAAATACAACAGTGGACAAAGCAACTCCATCTGCCGCCGCATACCGTTAGCGAAAATCATCATATATACGAAGTGCTCCGATTATTTGCCGAAGCCAAACTTACAGCTGTACCCGTTGTTAATGACGAACACAAATACGTAGGCATTATTACCCTTGAAGATTTACTTTCTTACTTGGGCAAGAGTGCATCTTTCAAAGAAGTAGGCAGCATTATTGTACTCGAAATGGAACGACGCGATTACTCCTTAGCCGAATTGTCGCGCATCATCGAATCCGAAAATGCCATCATACTCAGTACCTTCATCACACACCTACCAGAGCCGAACATGATAGAAGTTACCATAAAAATTGATAGAGAAAACGTCCAGTTCATCATCAATGGCTTAGAACGACACGGCTACACCGTTAAAGCATATTTCACCGAACACCAGTATATTGACACGCTCAAGGAGCGATACGATGCACTCATGCTTTTTTTGAACGTTTAATTATTGCCACACATACTCTCCTTCCACGCCCAAAAATTATTACCTTTGGTGCGAAACACGACGTACCTTATGCGCCTTCCGCTTTTTTTCTACTTTGTTTTTATCGTACAATTTGCTGTTGCCCAAACCTCAGACTTTGTCGTTGTGGATAGCATCACCGTTAAAGGAAATCGGCAAACACGCAAAAAAACAATCTTGCGCGAGTTAGATTTTACAGTAAACGATACGATACCCGTCGAAGATTTTGGCAAACGCCTTTCGGCAAATGAGTTGCGCCTGATGAACACCAACTTGTTCGCATCCGCTCGCATTAATATTACGCGTTGGGATACCGAAAACAAACACGCTACCGTCGAAGTCATTGTAAAAGAATCGTGGTACATCTATCCGTATCCGATTTTTGAATTAGCTGACCGTAACTTTAACGTGTGGTGGGTGCAACAAAACCACGATTGGCGGCGCATCAACTTCGGCGTGCGCTTGTATTATCAAAACCCTGCCGGATTAGGCGATTTGGTAAAACTAACCGCGCAATACGGCTATACACAAAAATATGAAGCAGAATACAACCTGCCGTATATCAATAAAAAACAAACATTGGGGCTTTCAGTTAATACTTTTTTTACCAAAAATAAAGAGATTGGTTATACCACACGCCAAAACATTTTAGCGTTTAGAACTATTGGCAATGAGGAACTGATTCGGCGACAACGCTATTGGTTGCAACTCAACTATCGTCCGCGACTCCGGAATTATCACTTCGCTCGCTTGGAGCATCACCAAAATCGCATAGCGGAGGAAGTGGTGATGCTAAACCCAGATTTTTTTTTAAACGGCAGCACGCAGCAACGCTTTTTGGCAGCGCATTATCAATATTTTTATGATAACAGGGATATAAAGTTTTATCCCATCAATGGTTCGTTCTTCACCTTGTTAGTTCGCAAAGAAGGCATATTGCCCAAAGATGAAATCAACACACTTTCTATAGCTAGCATGTGGGGCAAATACTTCCCGTTTACAAAGCGGTTGAGTGCCGAAATTATCACGCAAGGTAAAGTTAGCCTGCTTCGCAACAAAATACCCTACTTCAACTATCGGGCGTTAGGGTTTAATGAAACTAATTTGCGCGGATACGAGTATTACATTGTGGACGGTTTGGATTACGGAATCCTCAAAACGAGTTTGCGTTACGCTGTGCTCGCACGAAATTTCAACTTAGGGAAATATATGGCATTGGAATCGTTCAAACAATTACCTGTCAAAATGTTTCTGACACTCAACAACGATCTTGGATATGTCAATGATCCTTTCAATTATGAACACAACTCCTTTAGCAATCGCTTGCTGTGGGGTGGTGGTGTAGGTCTGGATATCATCCTCTATTACAGCATTGTTTTTCAGATAGAGTATTCCATGAACCACTTACGCGAGAAAGCCGTATATTTACACTATAAAGTAAATTTTTGAAATAATATGCAAGTTGTCGTTTATGGAAAGGTGCTAAAACGCCACGATACTCCCTTTATTCAACAACTTTTTGATACCCTCCATCAAGAAGGGTTTACCGTGTATGTTTACAACAATTATTGGAACGAAATAAAAGACCACATTCAAGTAAAAAAGGATGTAGGTACGATAGATAGCCACTTAGATTTCCGCACGCACCGCTTCGATTGCATCATTACGCTTGGTGGCGATGGCACTATCCTTAGCGCAACGACGCTCATCCGCGACAGCCGCGTACCTATTTTAGGTATCAACTTGGGGCGGTTAGGTTTTTTGGCAAGTATTGAAAAAAAATTAATACAAGAGTCCATCGCCGCACTTAAACGCGGAATGTATTATCTCGATGACCGCCGATTGCTCAGTCTGGAATCACATCCGGACGTTTTTGGCGACCTCAATTTTGCGCTAAACGACTGCACCCTCCTCAAACGCGACACCTCCTCCATGATTACTATTCATACATTTATTAATGGCGATTATTTAAATTCCTATTGGGCAGATGGCATCATTATTGCCACACCCACAGGCTCCAGCGGCTACTCATTGAGTTGTGGTGGTCCGATTATTTTTCCGGACTCTAATAATTTTGTGATAACGCCAGTAGCTCCGCATAACCTGAATGTGCGCCCCATCGTTATTTCTGACGATTCGGTTATTTCATTTGAGATAGAAGGGCGTGCCGAAAACTTTTTGTGTACCCTCGATTCCCGTTTTGAAACCATCAGCTCTTTCCACCAATTAGCGGTGAGGCGTTGTGATTTTAATATCAGATTAGTACAACTAAATGATATTAATTTCTTGCGCACCTTGCGGCAAAAACTGGCTTGGGGATACGATGCACGCAATTAAAATTATGCACCTTAGCAGCATATAAGGATGAACGACAAACAGATTAAAAAAATAATTTTTGGGTTACGGCTTCGGCAGTTGCGGCAACAGCAAGAGTTGTCATTCGCCTCGCTTTCTGAGCGCACAGGCATCGCTACTTCCTACCTTAATGAAATTGAAAAAGGGAAAAAATTTCCGAAAGAAGATAAAGTTATCCTATTAGCAAAAGCATTGAACGTATCGTTAGATGTGCTGCTGACAACCGAGTTAGAGCCTCATTTTACTCCTGTAAAAGACTTGATAAAATCAGATTTTTTGAATGAACTGCCTTTAGATATTTTTGGTATTGACCAATCTAAAGTGATAGACATTATTTCTAATGCGCCCAAAAAAGTCGGTGCGTTTATTTCCACCCTGTTAGAAGCTGCGCGAAGTTTTGCCTTTCGGGAGGAGCATTTTTATTTGCGTGCTATGCGCGCGTATCAAGAGATGCACTACAACTATTTTGAAGACATTGAAACCGAAACAGATAAATTTATTCAACATTTTCAACTGATGGGTATCGCGTCAACGGCGCAATTAGAAACTATTCTGACGCAACATTTTCGTTGTCAGATAAGGAACGAAGCCCTCAAACAATATCCTGAATTGCATCGCTTGAAATCGGTATTTGTGGCAAACAAACGCCAACTCTTACTCAACAAGCTCAACGAAACACAACGTAGGTTTCAGATAGCCAAGGAGTTAGGGTTTCAATATTTGCAACTTGCCGAACGCCCAAACACATCCACGTTGTTACAAGTAAATTCTTTTGAGGTTGCCCTCAATAATTTTAAAGCTGCATATTTTGCCGTATCTTTGCTCGTGCCAAGGCAGCTTTTTTTGGAAGATTTGGCGCATTTTTTCAGTATGCCAAAATGGGATGCTGCCTGCCTTCAACAGTTTTTGGAAAAGTACAATGTATCTCCCGAAACACTGTTTCAGCGATTTAATTTGGCGGCGCATTATTTTGGGCTGCAGCAGTTCTTTTTCATTCGCGTTGTGCATCATTTGGAAACCGATTTTTTTGAAATTGACAAAGAATTGCACCTCGCCCGCCGGCATCGCCCGCATGGCAATGAGTTACAAGAGCATTACTGTCGCCGTTGGGTGGCGGTGTCTGCGTTGCGTACTATCCAGCGAGAAAATAAGGAAGTTGACGTAGCGGTACAGCGTTCAAAATATATGGACTCGCCTGACGAATATATCTGCTTTACTATCGCCCGAAGGGGATATGCTTCTTCAGATAATCGGAATGTCAGCGTCACTATTGGCTTACTCATTAATGAAGATGCTTATGAAAAAATAGCTTTTTTGAAGGATAAAAACATCCCGCAGCGCGAGGTGAATATTACTTGCGAACGTTGCGGAATTGCCAACTGTGCAGAGCGAGCAGCACCGGCAACTGTTTTGAAGCAACGCCAACGCCGACAACAACTTTTGGAAACGCTCAAGAAATTATGATGCTTGCGTATGGAGGAAACATATTGAAACCCGGACCGCATTTTTTTTATTTTATTAACAGCACTTAAAATGTATTATCGTATGAAGATTATTTTCTATGTATTTATTATCGTTATAGGATGCGGTATTGTGGGCTGTGGCCAATCGTCATCAACAGCAACCTTGTATGAAGAAGTAATGAGCGTACACGACAGCGTGATGCCAAAAATGAGTGATATGGAACGCGCACAACGCAAACTCCGCGCACAGCTCGAAGACAAAAATATACCCAAAGACTCTGCTACGCAGCAGCTAATTTTGGATAGAATAGGGGACTTGGAAACTTCCGGCGAAGCTATGATGCAATGGATGGGCGACTTTAAAGAGCCTGCCGAAACGACACCTAAAGCCGAAGCGGTGAAGTACCTGAATATTGAACTGCTCAAAATTGAGGAGGTGAAAAAAGATATGCTACAGAGCCTCGCACAAGCCGATTCGCTGCTGGCTACTTTGCCAAAATAAACTACCCCGAAGCACCCTTCAGGGTGATTTTAAATATTAGATTTACAAACTATAAGCTAAGGCGATTCTGAATTTGGCAGGGTTATATTTGTCGGGAGACAAGCCGTTGATGGGATTGCTAAATCTTGATATTGCCGATTGAGGATGCGATAACCCAACTCTAAATTGAAATGCGAGTAACCGATAGAAACGGCAGGGTATATTTCTGCATTATACCTTTCAAAGAGGTTTTTAGAAAAAACTACTTGCTCTTTTTGGTAGCATATTTTTTTGCGCATAACAACATTATGGACATATGCTTCTCCAATAGCCAAATTTAATTTTTTATTAAAGCTTACCTTATAAAATATTTGAAAACTTGGTTGAAGGAAGTCATAAGCTAAGTAGCCCTTGTAATGTAACATTTCATTAGTCACACCAAAATACCCTGCATTTAATGGTGTAAAGAAATCATTATAATATTTTGAGCATATCCTAACCCGACTTGTGCAAATAATCCTCTGTAAATCTTTTGCTTGAATAAAAGGTTTACAAAATATTCATTGTCATACGTGACAAAATCTTTTTTGGAATGTTCTACAACACCACGGGATAATGATCATATAGATACTCCAAGCGTGTGTCCGGTTTGGCAGCAGTAGTTCCGACTTGAATAGCGAAATTATTCCACCATTTTTGGGCAGATGCAATATTCGATAAAAAGAGTATATTGAATAGGATAAAATATATCAGGATCAATTTTTTGAGTTGAAAAATGAATTTTTCATCGGGATAAAAGTTTAATGGTAAAAAAATAGTTCTTTCCACGAATGTATGTTGCATTACTCAAACAAGAAAGTAATTTGTAATATTTAACATTTACGATATTAGAAATCTACTCTAATTTACTGAAATAAAATAAACCGAAGCACACACGGCATCGGCACTTCGGGTATCATTTTTTATTTCATATCATAAAAAAACTTATCCGCTAAAATTTAGAAAACGAAACAGCTTTATCGCCTATGGGCGATTGCAATCGGCATACGTAGTTGCCCTGCGGTAACGTGCTTACCGATATGCTTGCTTGTTGCTTGCCCGCCTGAAAATTTTTGTCCATTGCCGTAGTCATTAATTTGCCATCGGTACTGTAAATGGCAATTTTCACTTTGGCAGCTTGTATTAATGAAAACGATAGCGTTATGTTATCTTTGGTAGGATTGGGTTGCAAAGTTTCTACTTGCAAACCGCTGTTAATATGACTAATATCCTTTACGGAAACGCTCCCGTCCAAATTGAGGAATGCAGCATACAAATCAATGTCTCCGTTGTTAGTGCGCCCATCCGCCCATATCGGTATAGCCACATGATTGGTAGTAACTACCTGTGTGTATTCACCGATACCGAAGTTGCCATTTGATTGCCCGATAGCCGAGAAGTTGGAAGGCTGCGTGGATACTTTCACGTTAGGCAGCCAAGTTTCGCCAGCATCATTTGAAACTGTCATGTAATAATTTGTTTCTAAGTTTTGAGCATCATCGCGGCGATCATACCAAGAGACAACCACCTTGCCATTATTTGATACTGCCATACTCGAATAAAATTGGTGTGTGTCGGGGTTGCCATCATCGTTCAGCACTGTTGCAGGCGACCACGTTATACCACCATCGCCGGATGAAGAAAAATAAATATCCTTACCCGAAGTAACAGACGTGCTGATACCGTTAGCCGTCCATGTTGCAAATAAATAACCACTCGAAAGGTCGGCGCGCAAATGCGGACACGGATACATCCGTGCAGTATCAATACCCACAATGTTGTGATTGCCAACTTCTAGCATACCATCAACTCGGATGTCACTAATTTTATTTTCGGCGCTAAAAGTTGTACCTCCATCTGTAGATTTTGTGTGATAAAGTGCAAAGCTGTTGTCATCGGCTGTCGCCATAAATAGTACATGTACAACACCCTGTGCATCTACGTCAATGCTAGCGAACTGAGCTAATGAAAAGTTGGCGTTGCTGACAGGCACCGCCGCACCAAAATTATTCAGCGTAGGGCTTTTTTTACGAACTACCACGCGATACCCCTCAGGATTGGTGTTAATTACAACGTAAGCGATATAGATGTTATCCTTAGTTGCAAGATTAGTTCTATCAACTGCCATCCATTCTTTATCTACAAACTTATCAGCATCAAAAGTGATGATGTTTGTAATCGTTCCGAAGTCAATGGGTTGTGCTGCTTCTACCCACGATTGCCCGCCATTGGTTGAAGTAGCCAATCGTAAAGCAATTTGCCCGCTAAAGTCTGTCAGATTAATGGAGAGTGTGAGCCAAGAGAGGTATGCTTTTCCGTTAGAGTCAAAAACGATAATGGGGTCGCCGCCGCCGGCTAAAATAGCATTCTGACCGGTAGGAGTACCCGTAAAACTGCTTTGCTGCCAAGAGGCTCCGAAGTTGTGCGTATAAAATACCGGAAACTCAAGCGGAGCGGTAAAATTTTCAGGATCATTGCGCATTGCGCTAACGATGATGTTGGCACTATCAGTTGGGTTGATGGCGGCGTGTACTTCTGATTCTGCTTTCTCGTCTGTACTAATTTGCACTTCGCCATCGCGTAATTGTACGGCAGGCGATGTATTGGCGTGTTGTTTTTGGTGAATACTTTGTTGAATTGTGGCACGTTGCAATTCAAGTAGCTGTTGTGGCGATATTTTTAGTTTTTCTCGTATGACTTCTGCAATGCGTTCGCGCAGATGTACCTGTGTATCTTTGGTGGTTTGCCCAAAGGCAAAAATAGGAAAGCTGAAAAGAAGTAAACATAGCCATTGTGTTTGCTTTTTCATATCGCAAAAAGATTTAGTGTGAATAAAACGAGTAATTAATGCCAGCAAAGTTAGCACAATTATTGACGCTAAAGCCTTAATTGTTATTATACAATAATTAAATGAAACAAAAGAGGATATTTATAGTAAAAACCCTTATATTTGCCGAGTTTTTCAGAAAAATTACAAAAAAATATTATATAAATTATAATTGATCACAAATGCAAGCGAAAGGTATCGTTAAGTTTTTCTTGATTGTTCTGACTTTAGTATGTTTGGTGCAATATCTCTTTATCATCCCGACAAGACGTATAGAGAATGCAGCAGAAGCACATGCTCAGAAGGTGGTTGCTAACGCGGCACCCGCAGACAAAGACGCAGCACTACGCATAGCGCGTTCTGCTTATTTAGACTCTATGTCTAGCGAAAAAGTGTTAAGTATCCCTTATGTTAAACAATATACTTATCAGGATTTAAAAAAGCAACAACTGGCACTTGGTCTTGATCTTAAAGGCGGTATGAGTGTTGTTTTACAAGTGGACTTGAAAGATTTCCTTACGGCAATGTCGAATAATAGCCAAGATCCGGCATTTCAATCTGCATTAAAAAATGCAGCCGAGCGTCAAAAAAATGCACAGACGGATTTCGTTTCTTTATTTGCCGAAGAATTTCAAAAAGTTAGCGGCGGTAAAAAACTTTCTTCCATTTTTGCACGTAACGAAGGCTTGAAAGATAAAATCAACTTCGATACGCCTGATGCGGCAGTAGTAACGCTGCTTCGCCAAAAGGCAGATGAAACTGTTGATTTAACATACAAACGCCTCAAAGACCGTATTGACGAATTCGGCGTAACGCAACCCAACGTATCGTTGGATAAATCGCGCGATTTAATTGTGGTAGAGCTTCCCGGAATTGACAATCCGGAGCGTGCCCGCAACTTCTTGCAAGCTACTGCAAAGTTAGAGTTTTGGGAGGTCTATCGTGTTTCTGATGCTAACGTTGTTTCCTCATTCATAGAGGCTGACGACCGTTTAAAGAAAATTGCGAAAGGTGATTCTACACTCATTTCGTCTGTAGATACTGCTACCCCTAAAATGGACACCACCTACACCTACAAGCGCGATAGTTTGGGGAATATCGTTGATTCTACGATGGTGGTACAAAAGGCATCTGACAAAACAGACATGACAAAAGGATTAGCAGACAAGGGTCCACTCTTACAAGTATTTAGTTTGAATGGCACATCTGGCAACCAACTATCAGCGCCATTAGCGGTAATGGGCACAGCTGAGAAAAATAAAATGTCGCTTATTTCTGAGTATCTAAACAAACCGGAAATTCGTGTGTTATTCCCAAAAGATATGGATTTCCGTTGGTCGTATAAACCAACAATCAGTCAAGACGGCAAGACATCATATTACGAATTGTATGCAATCAAAAAGCGCAAAAATAGAGACGAAGCACCATTAGAAGGCGATAGAGTTACAGACGCTTTCTCCTATCCTGACCCGCGCAGCGGGCAGGTATTGGTCAGCTTAAAAATGGACCCACAAGGCGCACGTACTTGGGGCGATATGACTACCAAAGCAGCGCAAGATAACAATCGCGAAATTGCTATAGTTTTGGACAACAAGGTGGTATCGTGCCCGAGAGTAAATGACCCGATTCTTTCAGGCGATTCACAGATTAGTGGAACGTTTACCATTGATGAAGGCAAAGATTTAGCGAGCATCCTCCAAATTGGTAAGTTGCCTGCAAAAACAGAAATCATTCAGGAATCATTAGTAGGTCCGTCGCTCGGTAAAGATAATATCAATAAATCGTTTAACTCTATTGGTATTGCCTTTGCGTTACTCTGTATCTTTATGATATTCTACTACGCAGGCGGTGGTGTGGTAAGCGTTTTAGCGATGTTGTTAAACTTGTTTTTCCTTATCGGTGCTTCGGCATCGTTAGGTACAGTAATGACCCTTCCGGGTATTGCTGGTATATTATTAACTTTAGCAGTAGCGGTTGATACCAATGTAATTACCTACGAACGTATTCGAGAAGAACTTCGACATGGCAAACCATTGTTACAAGCCATTAAGGATGGTTTTAGATTATCTTCATCAGCTATTTTAGATGCAAACGTTACAACATTATTGACAGCCATTGTATTAAATATATACGGCTTAGGTCCTATCAAAGGATTCGCTATAATCTTGATAGTCGGTATTTTAACAACATTGTTTACCGCTATGTTAGTAGCACGATTAATGATTGACTACTGGACGGGCAAAGGAAATGATATTAAATTCTGGCGACCATTCTCTCAACACTTTATGGAGAATGTAAATATTGACTGGATGAAATACCGCAAAAGTGCGTATATATTTTCAGGTATCCTTACATTGATATCTTTGATTTCCATATTTACACGTGGCTTTGACCTCGGTGTAGATTTCAAAGGTGGGTATTCATATACTGTACAGTTTGATAAAGATATTTCTATTGAAAAAGTGCGAGATGCCTTAACAAAATCGTTTGGCTCAACGCCAATCGTAAAAGTAGTAGATACCAAAAATACCTACAACATCACTACAAGTTATCTTGTAAATGATAATAGTGCTACTGCACAAAGCAACGTATTAAAGAAATTACACGAAGGTATAGTCGCAGTAGATGGCAACATTGATATTAATGAGTTCACAAAAGCTGAAGGCAAAGGTACACATATCATCAGTTCCAGCAAAGTAGGTTCTACTATTGCCGATGATATTCAGCGCAGCTCATTCCTGTCAGCAGGGTTAGCCTCTTTGCTCATCTTCATCTATTTATTGATTCGCTTCAGCCGTTGGCAGTTCAGTATGGGTGCAGTATTAGCGGTACTTCACGATTTGATTATCACATTAGGCGTATTCTCTTTGTTGAGAGGAATTATGCCGTTTTCGATGGAGATTGACCAAGCACTTATTGCGGCAATACTTACCGTTATTGGTTACTCAGTAAATGATACCGTAATTGTATTTGACCGTATCCGCGAGTTCTTGCATACGTATGCTGGCAAAACCAAAGAGGAGATATTCAACGTTGCTATCAATAGTACGTTAAGCCGCACCATCATCACATCGGGGGTAACAACCTTCGTGTGTTTAATATTATTAATATTTGGTGGGGGTGCTATCAAAGGCTTTGCGTTTGCCTTGTTTATAGGTATCTTCTTCGGTACATATTCTTCTGTTTATATCGCCTCTGCCATAGCAGTAGATTTGATGAAAGACATCACTCCGCGTGAAGTTAAAGCACAGGTAAAGGAAACGGCAAAACCAGCGAAAGCGTAATGATATAATACACCCCTGTATAAAATATATTATCTAGAATAGATTTGTACAATTTAATGTACAAATCTATTTTTTATTTTAAAATAATTTTTACTTTTGCGTAAGTTTAAGCCTCTCAGATAAAGTAAAACTTCCATAATTTCACTCCTCTAGAAGCTGTTTTGTATTGCTCTATAAAACAAATTTAGCGAATCAAATATTTAGTAGTTGATAACTTCCACTCTTGCGAGGTATCAAAAACATATCTATTAACCAAATCATATTATAATATGAAAAAGATTATTTTCCTTCTCTTGTGCAGCCTTGCGGGCATCGTGGCAGTACGAGCACAAATAGAAACTCCACAACCAAGTCCGTTATGCACCATTTCACAAAAAGTAGGACTAACCGATGTTAAAGTTGAATACTCCCGCCCGAGCGCAAAATCCCGAAAGGTATTTGGAGAATTAGTGCCTTTCGGCGAAATGTGGCGCACTGGTGCTAATGCTTCTACTAAAATTACGTTTAGCGATAAAGTAACAATTAACGAAGTAAATTTAGACAAAGGCACTTATGCTATTTATACTATTCCGAACGAAACAGAATGGACGATTATATTTCATAAAAACACAACCTATTGGGGAGTAGATGATAAGTACAACCCTACCGAAGATGCCATCCGTGTAAACGTTCGTAGCGAGCGCATAACTCCTGCCATTGAATCATTTACAATGGACATAAATAACATTCGCAATGCTGATGCAGATTTAGTGTTAATGTGGGAGAACACCCGCGTTGCCGTACCTATCCACTTTGATACCGACAATAAAGTAATGTCTTCAATCAAAAGTATTCTGGCAGGCCCAACTCCTGGGCAATACTACCAATCGGCGCGTTATTATTACGAAGAAAATAAAGATGACAAACAGGCTTTAGCTTGGGTCACAAAATCATTGGAGAATGGAAATGAGAAGTTTTGGATAGTCCGATTAAAGTCACTCATTGAAGCAAGATTAGGCGATTACAAAAGTGCCATTGCCACCGCAACACGTTCAAAAGAATTGGCGACTAAAGAAAATAACAAAGATTATGTCAAGATGAATGAAGACTCCATAAAAGAATGGATGCTAAAACTGAAATAGCAGGATAATTATTCCCGATAGACGAATAAAAAAACATCGAAACGCCACAGCCCCGAATGTGGCGTTTCAAACACTACTTTGAAATTTATTATTTTTTGTTCGCATTATCATTTTATGATGGAAAACACACAGCAAGAATTTGGTAAACACCCGACATTGACACCAATCTACAAAGGATATCAAGGTTGTAAACCTGAAGACGCAAAGATTATTATTATCGGAAGAGATGCTAACTTCGATAAAGATATTGACGCTGAATCAGCTTTTTTCAAGGACTTAGCAACCTACTTTTCGGACGGCAAAGCCTATACGCTCAAACATCAGTTCCATCATCCTTCTCTCAATTTCGACGGCTATAACGGTGAGATAGAGTTCATTCACGGGCAGGTTAATTTCGCCTTCTCCAACAAGGATGCCTCCAGACGCCGCGAAATGTTATCTGAATGTTGCTTTATTGATTTGCTCTATTGCCCCACCTATGGCAAAGGTACATCCAATAGAATAGCCTACTCACAACTCTTGCGAAGCGAAGAAAATCTCGCACATTTAGCTTTTTTAGATAGCCTGCTCGCTATGCCAAACAAAACTTTCTTTATGTTTTTTGGCGTATATTCTATAATTTCTGAACGCAAATTGCTTAAAAACATCCCACCTCCTTCCGAAACAAAAATAGACCAGTGGTACACCAACCGCAAGCCAGATGCAAGCGGCTCGCGCATACCGCGTATCGGTAAAGACAAAAATATTTATTTGATAACGAGCTTTGCCATTACCGTTACCAATGATGAACTCATGGAAATCCCTAAAATTGTTTCTTTAGAACTGCTGCGTAATAGCAACGAAAATCGCCCGATGTTGCTTTCAGGTTTTAGGAGAACGGCTAAGTAGCCCTGCGCCGCACCCGAATAAATGTTGATAACCCAATACCAAAAATAAGTATGGTGAAGAAGATTGCGATGCGACTTAAATAATCGCCGTATTGCACATAAAATGTTTGCTCGTTACGTAGCCCAATTTTTCCTATAAAGGCAGCGTCGGAGCCATACGCTGTAGATTGTGTTATTTCACCGGTGGGTAGAATAACACTACTTGTGCCAGTATTGGCTGCTCGCGCAATGTATCGGCGTGTTTCGATGGCACGGAGTGCGCCAAATTTGAGATGTTGTAAGTAGCCAGCAGTATCGTCCCACCATCCATCGTTTGTCATAATAAATATGGCTTGTGCGCCAGCTCGTATATATTCTGTTATGTATTCACCATAAATGGACTCGTAGCAAATGACAGGGGCAATTTTTTTTCCTTCATAAGTAAAAACGCTGCGCTGTGCCTGCGTACCTAATCCGGCAAAGGAGCCGCCTAATTTATCTACAAGTGGTTCAATAAAAAAGAAAAGTGTGCGATAAGGAATAATTTCGGGGCCCGGCACCAACCTCGACTTCAAATAAAAAGATATACTATCATTTGGCGAAAGTTGTACGGCGGCATTGTACGATTCCCAATACACGTCGCGCCGATCGCTGTAGCGCGCAGCCTTGCCGAGTGGCTCATTGGTGTTATAAACCTTATATGCATCCACACCACTAACAATATTTAAGTTAGGATATTGCTTCGCAAATAATTGCAAAGCGCGGATGGGTTCGCTTTCGCGGATATTATTACGTAACACACCTTCAAAAGTTGTTTCGGGAAATACCAGATACTCAGTTGTCGGGGTGAGGCAGCTTTGCGCCAAACGGAGGCACTTTTGAAGTTGAATATCTCTATCAATCACAAACTTTTCGTAATGTGGTTCGTAGTTGGGTTGTATTATGGCAACCTCGTGATGTGCGTCTGTAAGATGATTATATTTTGATAAACGAATGTAAGAAACACCTATTGGGATAAGTATAAATACGGCAGCATAAAACCAAAAGCGGTATTGAATGACGGGATAATTTTTAATTCCATATAGTATCAAAATATTAGCTACCATTATCCAGATGCCACCACCCGGCACACCTGTAAACTCATACCATTGTACCCAATTCGGCTGCTGTGCAAACGCATTGCCTAACGTCAGCCAGGGCCAAGATAACTCCCAGCGCAGATGTAGATGTTCCCACGACAGCCAAAAACAAACAAAAGCGACGTACCCGATAGCATCGCCTAACTGCCTCCGTACCAACGAAAATAACTTCATCGGAACGGTCATAAAAAAGGCGTTTAACCATATAGCAATCATGCCTGCTACCAAGGCAGAATTAGATACCCAGTATGTGGTCAGGATATTCCAGATAACAAATGTATTGTAAAAATACCTGCCCGTAAAAGCTGACGGCATATGCCGCTCTGCATGCAACATCGGCACAAAAGCTACAAATAGTAGCGGGGTGAGTGGTGAATTCGGAAAGCCTAAGGACAATAAAATTCCGCTTGATACAGATAGCATCAATGCTGACAACTGCGCTTGTTTTTGTGCAAGTGTGTAATAGTAAGTTAATATAAAAATGCCCCAGATGCCTACAAATAAAAATAAAGGATAATATCCCCACAAAGGAAGTTGAAACATTTGCCAAGCTGCTACAACTGCAAGCAAGGCGAAGACTGCTAATAGGCTATAACGGATGGTATTGATAAATGGCATAAATCAACCGATTGCTTATGTGCGGCAAGATACAACTTTCAGTAATACTTTGTGTAGCACAATTATTCGCAGAATGACAAATATAAGCGCGGGGCAGCATTTAGGGCACAAAAAAACCACCTTAATCGATAAACTAAGGTGGCTGAATGAGCGCCTCAAAAAGGACTTGAACCTTTGACCTACGGATTAACAGTCCGCCGCTCTAACCGACTGAGCTATTGAGGCGTTGGCTCTTTCAACAAAAGCGATGCAAATGTACGACATTTAAAATAATTGTGCAATATTTGCAGAGATATTTTTTCATACTTTAAATATTTAAACATGAGTTTATTGACCGTTGGCACAGTTGCCTTTGATTCTATAGAAACACCGTTTGGCAAAGCCGAGCGCGTGGTGGGAGGCGCTTGTACTTATATCTCTTTAGCAGCTTCGTATTTTGTGAAAGACATCAAATTGGTATCTGTTGTCGGAGATGATTTCCCTTCAAACGAATTGAATTATTTGCGTAAGCGTGGCATTGACCTCGAAGGGCTACAGATAAAGAAGGGTGAGAAATCTTTTTTTTGGGCGGGCCGTTATCATTACAACATGAACGCACGCGATACACTTACTACCGACCTCAATGTGCTGGCTAATTTTGACCCCGTGCTACCTGAAAGTTATAAGACTGCACAATTTGTAATGTTGGGTAACCTTACGCCCGAAGTGCAGATGCGCGTACTCATGCAACTTAAAAAGAAACCAAAATTAGTGGTGATGGATACCATGAATTTTTGGATGGATGTTGCAATGGATGCACTCAAACAAGTCATTGCAAAAGTAGATGTGCTAACTATTAATGATGAAGAGGCACGTCAGCTTTCCGGCGAACATTCTTTAGTAAAAGCTGCGCGTATTATTCATAAATTAGGTCCCAAATTTATAATCATAAAAAAAGGCGAACACGGCGCACTTTTGTTTAGTGGCAACAACATTTTTTTCGCGCCGGCACTACCGTTGGCAGATGTGATAGACCCCACAGGTGCTGGCGATACTTTTGCGGGTGGCTTTATCGGCTACTTGGCAAAAACAGGAAACACTTCTTTTGAGAACATGAAACGCGCTGTGATATATGGTTCTGCAATGGCTTCGTTTTGTGTAGAAGAATTTAGTATTGAAAAATTAAAAAAACTGACGGCTACTCAAATTGATAAACGATTGCTCGAATTCAAAAAACTCGGCATGTTTGAGTTGGAATAAAAAAAATGCGTGTCACAGAATTTGATTGCAAAAAGTTGTTTTTGTAAGTATTTTTTAGAATATTTGCAGTCGTAAACTTTTGATTGAATAATCTAATTTCTTATTTAAAATACCATTCAAGATGAAACAAGTTATTTTTACAGTTATGATGTTCTGCTTGGCAGCAACCGCTACTCAGGCGCAAGCCGAATACAAAAATGCGATAGGTTTGCGCTTAGGCTATCCGATATCAGTTTCGTACAAAACCTTTATTTCTGAACAAGGAGCTATCGAAGTTTTTGGTGGATTTAGAGGGTATAGTAATTATAGTTGGTTCAATGTTGCAGGTTTGTATCAACATCATTTTACCTTAGCTCACATTACACCTGGGCTTCAGTGGTACGTTGGCGGTGGCGCAGGTGTCTATTTTTGGAATTTTGATTTTGAAACCGATGATTCAAATACTTCTTTTGGGATATTAGGCTGTGTGGGGCTAGATTATAAATTTCAAAAAGCACCCATCAGCTTGACTTTGGATTGGGTTCCTTCATTTTTTATTAGTGGCTATGGTAACGGCTTTGGCGGAGGTTATGGTGGCTTAGGAGTGCGTTATACATTCTAAGCACTTTTATATAATAAATTTAAAGTCCCTTTTCACGTTAGCGAAAAGGGACTTTTGATATAAGTTAAGTTAGTTGATACCACAAGTATCCAATTAGCGCAACAATGTTACATCGCCCATTTTTTGCACCTTCGTACCATCGAGCCGACAAGCAAATTCTATGTAATAAACAAACACACCCGGGCGCATCGGTTTACCCTGAAAATTGCCATCCCAACCTTCGTTGATGTTGCTCGTTTCAAACAGCTTTTCTCCCCAACGGTCAAATATCTGGAACGTAAATATTTGCTCAATTATATTCGATTGAATTTTCAACACATCATTGTAGGAGTCGCCATTCGGCGAAAAGGCATTAGGTATAAATATCAATTCGTCGCCACAACTCTTTAAAAGATTCAGATAAGTTGAATCTAATGATTGACAACCCGTAGCCAAATCTGTTACCAAAAATTGATACCAACCTGATTGCTGAATCTGAATACTTGGGGAAGAACAATTATAGCAACTCAACCCAACGTTGGGCAACCATTCGTAAGCGTACTGCCCCGATCCACCTGTAATATTAGGATTAATAATAACATCTACTCCGGGGAAATAATTGTACGAGCTGTTCATTAAAATGTCGGCGCGCGGTTGTACTGTAACATTGGCAAAAGCTGTATCCGGCTCGCAAGTGGAGCGTGACCCTATCACAGTAAATATATTTGTGGCATTGGGTATCGTGGTAGGCGCAGCACTAAAATTATCAGAAAGCACTTCGCCGACAGGCGCAATCCACATATAATTATCGGCATCGCCGGAAACGTTTAAAGTAGCGGTATCGCCATAGCATACTGCCACATCAGTTGTCGCAATGTGTACTTTTTCTATCACACCCACAAATACAGAATCATACTGAATACATTCGCCTATCGTAGTTTGTAACCGATACCATGTGTCCACATTTGGTGAAGCATTTGGCGTAAGCGAAGTTACATCGTCTAAGCCCCAAGTGGGTGTCCATGAAACCGTACCATTGCCAGAACCATTGAGCGTTACCTCTGCACCCAAACATACTTCTTTCGCATTGCCGGCATCAATACCACCAAGTGGAATGATACTAACTTGCAACGTATCGCGTGCCACACAAGGTCCATCTGCCACACTAACAATATACTGTGTCGTATTTGCCGGTGAAGCCACTGGTGTAGCGCAGTTTGTGCAACTCAGCCCTGTGGATGGCGACCAAAATGGAGTTGTTCCGTGCGAAACGCTTAATGTTGTGCTACCTCCCGCACAGATAATTTTGTCGTCACCAACAATATCATTATCGGGTGTGAGGCAGGAAATAGTGATAGAATCAATGTTGCTGCAGTGTGGTGTATTAAATACTGTAACAATATATGTTTCGGATGAATTATTTAGTGTAACAACCGGATTTGGACAATTATAACAACTTAGCCCAGATGCGTTATTGTCCCACTGATAGGCTGTGCCGCCACCGGTTTGTATCTGAAACGTCCCCGAGCAACAAATAGTCGTATCTGGAGAAAGTGTTATAGTTGGTATCGGTAGATTTCGGACATAAACGGTAGTGCTATCTGTTGTGATACAGCCATCCGCATTGGTTAAAGTTAGTGTGTAGGATGTTGTCACCATTGGCGAGGCAAACGGTTCTGGGCAAGTAGTGCAACTCAGGGTGGCACCGTTGCTCCAACTGAAATCTATATTATCGAACGTTGAGGTAAATACTTCAAAATGTATTGAGTCGCCAATGCAAATAGTATCCGGATTAGCGATAGAAAACGATGTTCCTGCAAACACATTTACGGGTAGGGTAATACTATCTGTGCATCCACCGGCAGTAGTTACTACTAACTGTGCCTGATATACTCCGGCATTTTGAAAAGTGTGTGTAGGGTTTTGCGTGGTAGCATTGGTGCCGTCGCCAAAATCCCAACGCCAAGTTGCGACACTGCCGAAGTTCACCGCCGTTTGGTCCGTGAATTGAACTGCGGCAGGAATACATCCTGCGGTTGGTGTAAAGCTAAAGTCCGTCTGTGGGGGCGAATCAATAATAATATTTATTGTTTTTGGAATTGTATCTGTACAAAAATTATTTGCAACGATGAGTTGCGTCAGATAGCTGCCCGGTGTGCCATAAGTCACTACTGGTTCATAACTCGTAGAAATGCTAATATCACCACCTTCAAAATTCCAATACAAAGCATCGAATTGGCTCGTTGTGGAAATACCGTAATGTACGAATGCAGTTTCGTTGCAAAACGCAGTATCATTTGTAGTAATATCAAAAACCAAATCAGGAATGTTGATGGTATCCGGCGATTGTATCAATACGGGACAAACATTTAATGCCCCTTGCGCCAACACGATTAATTTTGGCAGATATGAGCCATGAACATTATAATTATATATAAAAGTATCTACGGTTACATTTACACCATTGGTATCTAATACGCCATCTCCCAAATCCCAAACGTAGGTATAGGGAAATGGCGAATTGCCGACAAATGTTACTTCCACCGGAAGGCATGAAGTGTCAATAGCAAATGAAAAATCGGCGGTGGGTCCGCCAATGCGTATAAGACTGTCTATACGTAGTGTATCGGAGCAAGGTCCGCTGAAAGCTATGAGTTGGACAGCATAGTTGCCAGGGTAATTATAGCTCGATTGTGGGTTTGTATTATTTGAAGGATTGTTGCCCAAGTCCCATAAATAGGAGGAGGCATTTTGTGATTCGTTGGTAAAATTGACAAACAACGGCGGGCAATCAGTATAAGTCGTGTCTGCGGAAAACAACGCTACCGGATTGGTAATGTGTATGCTGTCGCCACAAAAAGTATTATAGCAACCATATTCGTCTGTTGCTGTTAAGCAGGGGCGAAAAGTGCCTTCTTGATTATAAGCATAAGCCGGTGAAATTTCGGTAGAGGTTGTATTATTGCCAAAATTCCAAAAGTAAGTTGGGTTGCTTCCTGTACTCGTATTGGTAAAAATAAGCTGCTGACTTCCGCAAGCGGCGGTGTCTGTTGTGAAGGCTGCTTGTGGTACGCTTACCAAAAGGTTTTTCACAACGGTATCACTACAGCCCCACGTATCGGAGGCAATGAATTGTAATACAAATGTTCCTGTAGTATCTACGGGGAGTGTAAAATTTTGTTGTTCGCTATTTCCTAAGGCATTAGCAAGTATCCAAGCATATTGATTGACGCTCCCGAATAAACTGCTTGCTTGACTGTTTGCAGTAAAACTGGTGTGGCGACAGATGGTTGAATCAACAAAAGAAAAGTCGGCGGTTACGCTTCCTACTTCAATCGTATTGTTATTACTAATGGTATCGCTGCACCCGAATTGGTCAGTAACGATGAGTTGTATCCCTGAAAAATTTCCGGCTATCGGATATGTTATGCTTGGTGATACTCCGCTTACATCTGCGGGGATGCCACCAACTGCTGCCCATTCATATTGTGTGCCGAATATTGAATTGTTGATAACATTTACGGTTAGGGGTACACAACCACGCAACGTATCCAAAGCGAATTGGGCTATTGGGGTGTTGATAATAATTTCTATTTCAGCGCTATGCGAACAAAGCGTTGTGAAATTATATGCTGTCAGTTTAACGGTATAAACCCCAGTATCGGGGAATACAAAGATAGGAGTAAGTGCAGAAGAAG
>JAGOHC010000166.1 GCA_017996375.1 Saprospiraceae bacterium
CTTAACCGCCCTTTGACTTTGGCGGAGAAAATCTTGTACGCTCACTCGCATCCCGATTCTAAATTGCAAAATTTTGAACGCGGAAAAGACTATGTATTCTTCGCACCCGACCGCGTAGCCATGCAAGATGCAACCGCGCAGATGGCACTCTTGCAATTTATGTTGTGCGGACGCAAAAAAACTGCCGTGCCTTCAACCGTGCATTGCGACCACCTCATTCAAGCTAAGGTAGGTGCTGCTGCCGACCTCAAACGCGCTGTAGACGAGAGCTCCGAAGTCTATGATTTCCTTCGCGATGTATCTAATAAATACGGTATAGGTTTCTGGAAGCCGGGAGCGGGTATCATTCACCAAATTGTACTCGAAAATTATGCCTTCCCGGGTGGAATGATGATTGGCACAGACTCGCACACACCCAATGCCGGCGGTTTGGGTATGGTTGCCATAGGGGTCGGCGGTGCCGATGCGGTGGATGTGATGGTAGGGATGCCTTGGGAATTAAAAATGCCAAAATTAATAGGCGTAAAACTAACGGGTAAATTAAAGGGTTGGGGTTCCGCCAAAGACGTTATTCTGACCGTTGCCGGAATACTAACCGTAAAAGGTGGCACCGATGCCATTGTCGAATATTTCGGACCGGGGGCACAATCACTTTCTTGCACCGGCAAAGGTACTATCTGCAATATGGGCGCAGAAATTGGGGCAACTACTTCGCTGTTCGGCTATGACAAAGCTATGGCACGTTACCTCAAGGCTACGGGTCGCTCAAAAATTGCATCTATGGCAAATAAAGTGGCAACACACCTTACGGGCGATGCCGCTTGTTACGAAGCCCCTGAAAAATATTTTGACCAAGTTATAGAAATCAATTTATCAAAATTAGAACCACTTCTCAACGGACCATTCACTCCGGATTTGGCTACGCCTATTTCTAAAATGAAAAAGATGGCAGAGAAAAACGGGTGGCCCACAAAGGTTGAAGTTGGTTTGATTGGCTCGTGTACCAACTCATCTTACGAAGATATATCCAGAGCCGTAAGTTTAGCAAAACAAGTAGCAGAGAAAGGCTTAAAAACTAAATCAGAATTTACCATAACACCCGGCTCCGAACAGATACGCTACACCATTGAGCGTGATGGTTTTTTAGAAACCTTCGATAAAATAGGTGCTACCGTTTTTGCCAATGCTTGCGGTCCTTGTATCGGTATGTGGGCGCGTATGGGCGCAGAAAAGCAAGAGAAGAACACCATTGTACATTCGTTTAATCGCAACTTTGCAAAACGCGCAGACGGCAACCCAAATACGTATGCCTTTGTGGGTTCGCCCGAAATCGTTACTGCTATTGCTATTGCTGGCGATTTAGGATTTAACCCATTAAAAGATACACTCACCAACGAGAAGGGCGAGCGTATAAAACTTGATCCGCCCAAAGGCGACGAATTACCAAAAGCAGGTTTTGCCGTTGATGACGCGGGCTACCTTGCTCCACAAAAATCAGGCAAAGCAAAAGTTGCGGTGGACAAAAAATCGCGCCGCTTGCAGTTGCTCAAACCATTCATCGCCATAGAACCTAATGAACTGAAAGGGATGCGTTTGCTTATCAAAACGAAAGGCAAATGTACAACCGACCATATATCTATGGCAGGGCCTTGGTTAGAGTTTCGTGGGCACTTGGAGAACATCTCCAACAACTGTTTAATTGGTGCTATCAATTATTTTAATGATAAAGCAAACAGCGTACTCAATATCTCTACTGGTAAATACATGGCAGTACCCGATTCTGCAAAGGCTTATCAAAAAGCCGGAATCAGTACGGTAGTATTCGGTGAAGAAAATTATGGCGAAGGCTCCAGCCGAGAGCATGCCGCTATGGAGCCGCGCTTTTTAGGCGTGAAAGCTGTAATCGTGAAATCGTTCGCTCGCATTCACGAAACTAATCTTAAAAAGCAAGGAATGTTGGCACTAACTTTTGTAAATAAAGATGACTACGAAAAAATACGTCAGGACGACACGATTGATATTAGCGGTTTGGAAAACATGACTCCTGGTAAAAACTTGACTGTAACGCTGTATCATTCCGATGGCACTAAGGAAAGTTTCGAAATAAAACATACATATAACCAACAGCAAATCAGTTGGGTAAAAGCTGGTTCCGCCTTAAATAAAATTCGTCAAGAACTGGGCACAGTATAATACAATTTAAAGTACAAAAGAATAATGATTAAAATAGCCGGGTGCATTGCGCTCGGCTATCCTTTTTTATTTGCCATATATTTATCTAAAAAAACACAACAATATTTCAATTATCGTAATAATATTTTGTAAGTTGGTTGCATAATTCTAAAAACAATGCGAACTTTGCCACGCTTTTTGCAAAAGCATTTCAAACACATTTTTTTACTATTAACATAAATTTGTACTATGCCATACTTATTCACATCGGAGTCTGTGTCTGAAGGACATCCAGATAAAGTTGCCGACCAAATATCGGATGCGCTTATTGACCATTTCATGGCTTACGACCCAAATTCAAAAGTGGCTTGTGAAACTTTAGTCACTACCGGGCAGGTTGTTTTAGCTGGTGAGGTAAAAACAGAATCTTACTTGGATGTTCAAGAAATTGCACGCGAGGTAATTCGCAAAATCGGATACACCAAAGCCGAATATATGTTTGAAGCAAACTCATGCGGGGTGCTTTCTGCTATTCATGAGCAATCTGCCGACATCAACCGCGGCGTGGACAGAAAAGCTAATGAAAGTTTTGAAGCGCGTGCCAATGCACAAGGCGCAGGCGACCAAGGTATGATGTTTGGTTATGCTACACGCGAAACAGACAATTATATGCCTTTAGCCTTAGATTTAGCACACAAGTTACTTATAGAATTGGCAGCCATTCGCCGCGAAGGTAAAGTGATGAAATATTTACGCCCTGATGCGAAGAGCCAAGTAACTATTGAGTATAGTGATGACCACAAACCGCAGCGCATTGACTCTATCGTTATCTCTACTCAGCATGACGACTTTGACAGCGATAAAAAAATGTTGGCAAAAATCAAGGAAGACATTATCACCATATTAATTCCTAGAGTAAAAAAGCAGTTGAAAAAATCGCTGCAAGGATTGTTTGATAACAAAATACAATACCATATCAATCCTACCGGAAAATTCGTTATCGGAGGTCCGCATGGCGATACTGGCTTAACCGGACGCAAAATTATTGTAGATACCTACGGCGGCAAGGGTGCGCATGGTGGCGGTGCATTTTCCGGAAAAGACCCTTCAAAAGTGGACCGCTCGGCGGCTTATGCTACGCGCCATATTGCTAAAAATTTGGTGGCTGCCGGACTTTGCGATGAAGTATTAGTACAAGTATCGTATGCTATCGGCGTTGCTGAACCGTGCGGATTGTACATCAATACAAACGGTACGGCTAAGGTGAAAATGAGCGATGGCGAAATAGCTAATGTTGTAGCTAAAATTTTTGATATGCGCCCTTATGCTATTGAGCAACGCCTACAACTGCGAAATCCGATTTATCAGGAAACTGCTGCTTACGGACACATGGGCAGAAAAAACGAGATAGTGACAAAAGTTTTCAATAAAGGTAAAGCCAACGAAAAGAAATTAAAAGTAGAACTTTTCACTTGGGAGAAGTTAGATTTTGTTGCACCTGTTAAGCAAGCATTTAAACTGAAATAAGTCGAAAATAATTTTTATATTTCACAAAAAGACTTGCAAAAAATAATTTTTCGCGCTATATTTGCACTCGCTTAAATGGAGTACTTGCGTACAAGACGCAAGAAAAAATTGAATTTTGATTTATTGATGAGATGAGACAGTAATAAACACATCTTATCACGCAAGATAACGGTGTTGGTGAGATGGGTGAGAGGCTTAAACCACCAGTTTGCTAAACTGACGTACGGGCAACTGTACCGCGGGTTCGAATCCCGCTCTCACCGCATACAAAATATACGTTCGGGGTGTAGCGCAGCCCGGTTAGCGCACCTGCTTTGGGAGCAGGGGGTCGTAGGTTCGAATCCTACTACCCCGACTTTAAACTCGATACTTTTCTAAGTGTCGAGTTTTTTTTTATTCCAAATTTTACGTTTTACTCCTTATTATTTCAAGACTGGCACAATCTATGTATTTCATTAATCGTTATAAGTTCGTACACTCATAACGCACATCTACTTACCCAGACGAAAGAGAGAGATTCAGTTGCTTTACTATCCTATCCGGACATTCTTCTTTAAATTATTTTTGTAACTTTACTCAACTCCCATATTGAGAAGTTAATAATATTTTTAACAAAAAATCAACTGAACCGATTATGATGCTACGCCACGTAATTAGTTGCTCACTTCTATTCAGCTTTGGATTTTTTTGCCAAACTGCCTTCGCACAAGTCAATGCAAATTTCACTGTAAATGACCAAGACGGCTGTGGATTATTGAGTGCTGCCTTCACAGATTTGTCCACATCCGATGGTGCACCTATCAACTCATGGAGTTGGTCTATTGATGGTGTACCTTTTTCAATGTTACAAAACCCCGGTCGCTTGTTCAACACACCCGGTAGTTATACTATCTGCCTCACCGTAAGCAACGGTACAGAATCGGATACAGAGTGTAAACAAGGATATATTACTATCTTCCCAAAACCCGAACCAGCATTTGCATCAAACACGCCTACAACAGGCTGCCCTCCATTAACGGTTAATTTCATGGATCAATCTACTAGTGTCGGGCAAGGAATCGTGGCGTGGCAGTGGGATGTCGCCGGCAGTACCGGTGTTTATATCGGACAAGGACCTTTTACTTCTACCTATACTTTAGTAGATTCTTTCAACGTCACCCTTACGGTAACAGATGGGAACGGTTGCAGCAACACAATTACTGTGAACAATTTTGTCAAAGTAGCTAATCCACCCAACATTGCTGTCAGTCTATCCAATAATTTTGGATGCGACCCACCGCTCATAGTGAATTTTACAAATAATAATATCGAGCCTAATGTAACCTACTCTTGGAATTTTGGAAACGGGCAGTTCTATATCGGAGCTAATCCGCCATCGGCTACATATAGTAATGAAGGGAGTTTTAATATTACCGTAATTGGCAACAATTCGCAAACCACCTGTCGAGATAC
>JAGOHC010000167.1 GCA_017996375.1 Saprospiraceae bacterium
TTGTATGAATTCCCGATGGAAGAAGTTACTGATGTTTCGAATGTGGAAAATGATAAAAAAAATATTACCCTACCCTGCCTTCAATCAATACCCTTTAGGGTATTGCGCGTATCAAAACCATATCGGCAACAACTTACGCATCAAAAAATTATAGCCATTTTTATGGAAATTCAAATCAACACGACTCATACTACTGATTCGTTTTTGGTAATACCTCAAAAGGATTTGTCGAAATACGCATTACCTCGAATAATTGACCTATACATAAAGGATGATTTACTAACTTTGTTATAATATATTTTTAAAACTTTAATATTTGATTTACTATGGTTAATAAAGTAATTTTAATTGGACGATTAGGACGCGACCCTGAAGTGCGCCGCTTAGAAAATGGTACCGCCGTTGCAAAGTTTTCGGTTGCTACCACCGAAGCCTATAAAGACAAAGCTGGCGAATGGCAAAACCAAACCGAATGGCACGACATCGTGCTTTGGCGACAACTCGCAGAGCGTGCAGAGCGCGACCTAAAAAAAGGGATGCTCGTATTTGTTGAAGGGAAACTTACACACCGCAAGTACCAAGATAAGGAAGGTAATGACCGATATATTACCGAAATAGTCGGCGATACATTTCGTATGATGGAAAAACGCGAAAGTGGTGGCTATTTACCGAATGAAGAAGCACAAGGCGGCTATCAAGGCACAACACCAGCAGCACCGTCCGTAGAAGCAGATGATGACTTGCCCTTTTGAATTTAGATAATGCTGTGTTCGTAGGCTAATTTTATGAGTCCGGCTGTATTCGTTACGCCAAGTTTCCGCATTAAATTCTTGCGGTGAACGCTCACGGTTTGGTCGCTGATATACAACTCTTTGCCAATCTCTTTATTGCTTAATGCTTGGCTGATGAGTTTGAGTATTTCTATTTCGCGGCGCGTGAGGTTGTAGCGTCTGATGAATTTGTCGCCATAAACAGATCCTGCGACAGCGTTGGGTTTCCCTAGTGTGAGTTCTTTTTTGTTATTGAGGAGGTCAACGCCTTTGCCTAAATATGTTTTACCAATCATCACTTCGCTAACGGCTTGCAAAAGTTCTTCGCGTGATGTCGTTTTCAACAAGTAGCCGTCGGCACCAGCTTTGAAAGCAGTTTTTATCAGTCGAGCATCGTTGTACATGGTAATAATCAAGATTCTCAAATCGGGGAAATCGGTACGAATAGCAGGTAAAATATCAATGCCACTTTTTATGGGAAGGTTGAGATCTAAGATGAGTAGTTGAGGTTTATGTTGCCGTAGCAGCGAGAGTACTACATCGCCGTTGGTTGCGTAAGCAACATAGTTGTATTGATATTGGGTATCCGTATTCAAAATTACTTTTATACCTTCAATAACAATTGGATGATCTTCTACTATAATTGTAGCGATTATACTCATGAGATTACAAGTTGATATTGTCTTTCCTAAAAAATCATAACTACATTCAAACTTTTTTTGAAGTATAAAAATTGAGTGTAATATTATGACCGATACTAGAATACTACAAAGGTAGTGCCATAAACAAATAGCCCCAAAAACGCATTAACTTCACCGACGTCGGCTTGCTAATGATTTTCGTAGTTTAAAAAAGTGGAAATAGTTGTAAAAAAAAGGTTGTGCAACTTGTTTTAGTTTCAGGGTTGGTGTTGCTTCGTTTGATGCTGCAAACAACAGGTAATGTTAATAGCATAAGTTGTGGGATGTGTAAGATTATAAAATTGTTGTACGTCAAAGCGTGCCGCAATTTTTCCCTTTTTTTTATTAAAGTCAATAGCTGGGTAACATTTTTATCATATTTTTATTGAAAAACATAACAAAATGGTTCATTTTTTAGGGTATATATTGTTCAGGATAGTTGTTTGGATAGTATCTGTACTACCTTTTAGCGTACTGTATGTGCTTTCTGATATCTTCTCTTTTCTAATGATTAACATCATTCGCTATCGCAAAAAAGTTATTTTAGATAACCTCCGACATTCGTTTCCCGACAAGAATGAAGCTGAGATTCAAGCACTCTGCAATCAGTTTTACCGACATCTTTCGGACATCATTTTGGAGACCATAAAAGGCATCACGATAAGCGAAAAAAAGTTGCGTGAGCGCATGATTTTTCTTAACCCTGAACTCCTCAATCAAGTTACCGCCAAAGGAGGAAACCTTCTCCTCTGTGGGGGGCACTACAATAATTGGGAATGGGCAACCTTCGCCGCAGGGCTTCATCTGGTCCCGCACGTAGTTGGTATTTATAAAACGTTGAGCAACAAATATATTAACGATTATTATATGCGCCAACGCACTCGATTCGGTACTGATTTGCTTGAAATGCGTGGCGTGTTGCAAACCATTGAGGCTACACCTAACCAAGCTACCATGTATGTTTTTATTAATGACCAAGCTCCTTTCAAAAAAAATCTGGCACATTACGTTCAGTTCTTGCATCGTCAAACTGCCTTCATTAGCGGGTTGGATAAAATTGCACACCTGACAAAGCTACCCATTTATTTTTATCATATAAAATACATTCGCAGAGGGTATTATGAGGCTACATTTTCATTATTATGCGAAGACCCTGCTGCTATGGCTCCTGAAGAAATCACACAACGCTATGCTGCCACATTAGAGCGCGATATTCTACAAGCACCGCAACATTGGCTGTGGAGCCACAAACGCTGGAAGGAACTAAAGTAGGTATTTCTTTTTTAGAAATAAAAAAGGGGACTGCCATAAAGCAGCCCCCAATTATATTTGAATAGTGTCAACTTATTCTTTTATGAAACGTTGTGTCTGGCTTGTTCCTGATGTCTCAACAATTTGTAAGATATAAACGCCCTTAGGGAGTGATTGTATATCCATATCAAATATATTTTCACCTTCAGTAACGTTCTTCTTATTGGTAATAATTATTTTACCATTTACATCCAATACTTGTATTGTTGCTATACTGGCTTCGTTTACAAAAAAGTTGTAATTGATAACACTTGTTGCCGGGTTTGGTTGAATAAACAATCCGCCACCGTTGCGTTTTACTTCAATAATGATGGTTTGCGTATAATGTATTTCGCCATTGAAATCTACTTGCTTCAAACGATAATAATTTTTTCCTGCAAACGGTTTAACATCATCAAAAGTATATGCGTGTGTTTCGCTCGTTGTGCCATGTGCAAGCACTCTTCCTAAGGTTGCAAAATTTGCACCATCCGCCGAGCGTTCTACTTCGAAGAAGTTGTTATTACTTTCGTTGGAAGTTTTCCATTTTAAATGATTAACCGTATTAATGTGTTCGCCTGTGAATTCTGTTAAAGCAATTGGCAGTCCTACGAGTTGCAATTCAGGTGTTAAACAAAGCGTACCGATTCTACAAGAAGATGGTATTGAGCCAGTTGCCAATGTTACTGTTCCACAATAGTGGTACGTTGCACCTGCTGTAACCGGATAAATTGCGTTACTCCCTGTACCACTAATAGGCGAAATTGGTGTTCCGCAGCCTGATGGATAAAATGTTCTTGTATAGGTTAATCCTGCATTACAATCTGCAGGTACTTCAGGAGAAGTAGCCTCTACCGAACCGATTAACGGTAGCGTAACACCAGGACCCGTATAACCCGTCGGTACGGTGAATGTTCCACACACGGTATGAGTTTGTGCATTCACATCATTCGGATTGGTACAGGCTCCGTCAGCGGTGGCATCCGTATATCCTATAACTGTATCTGCTGGTTGAGTATAAAGATAAATATTGCAATCTGCATCAGCACAAGTTGTACAAGTATTTGTTAACGCACAGTCGAAAGCGGCCGTTGCATTGGAGTTGGTGCCTCCATCACTTAAAAAGAAGTTTAACTCAAAACCAACTGTTGAGCCAGATGAAAAATTATCAACCAAAAGGTAAATAACATCACCTGCTGCGACTGAAAAATCCGATTCCCAATCCGCGTTCGTGCCTGCATAAGCTGTAGGTTCATTTCCATCGCTGGAAATACCTGTGTATTGGTCGTTACCAGAATCAAAGTTACAACTTGTTGGGCTGGCAAGTTGTGAGGAGGTTGGGCACGAGCCACCATTACCTTGATTCCAGACTGCCCAGTCATAATCGGCAGCACCTAATGGGTTAATTTCAAAACGAAAATCTCCGGCTGTCTGTACAACCAAGCGAAACCATACTGAGTTATGTTCTGTTACGAAACAACCACAATTACCGGTTGAACTACCCAGACATTCATCGGAAGAGCCCTCGCCGTCGTTTAGCGCGGAATAGGCTTGATTACCACAAATATCCAATGCGCCCGAACATTGATTCGTTTGCGCTTGCACTATTGCATAAGATGATAACAATAGGAAAAGAAGAAGTATATTTTTTTTCATAATTTAATAAAATTAATTTTGGTTAAAGAGTTGGTGTGGCATTAATTTTCTGTCATACTAGCCGCTTGCTTACTTTCCACTACAATAAGTCCGGATTTTACTAACTGTTGATAAATTTTTGTTAGCTTTTCGGCTTCTCTATCGTAGTGCAAACGTCCGGCATCAGTTTGAGCTTCGTTCTTTAATTCACTAACTATTGCCTCTTGATTTTGGTAGTCTTGTAAAGTAGGTAAGGGAGCTTCGGTATTGGCTTTTTTACTTTTAGCGGTATCGGCTATTCGCGAAGCGTTCCTCTTAGCTTTCAGTTCGGGTGTACGAAGGTTTTGTGCGTAACTTTCACTTATTGCAATAAGGAAGAGCATTGTACTGAGCACAGTAAGGAAGATTGTTTTTTTCATAAAAAATAAGGTTTGTGTTAAAAAAATATTTTAATAGTATGCGTAAAAGGTAGAGAATGATTTCAACAAGTACATTGTTAAAAAATTCAAACTAACTCGATAATAAATTCTGTAAACGGCGTGTTTTTAGGGTGTTGAACAAATGTACAAAAACTTTTAATTAAATTCTTTTTTTTATTATTTTTTACATAATAAAATATTATGTCACGTTATTTATCAATATAGTTGTCAAGTTTCACAACGTTGTTGATGTAAATCAACTATTTGTGTTTGCAAATTTATAATTTTTATTTTAAAATCATCTGGTTTTTGAATAAATATTTCAGGTTTTAACTCAAACCATTTAGTAACAG
>JAGOHC010000024.1:0-6215 GCA_017996375.1 Saprospiraceae bacterium
TAGCTAGCGGGTCAAGATTGATACTGGAATCATCAATGCACTTAATTGTTTTGAACCTATCTTCCGATGTACATTGATAAAACAGCATGAATACAATTCCAACTGCAATGTTTTTCATAGCTTAATCAAATTTTATGCTTGGATTAGAACGTTCATTATCTAAAATAATTTTCGCCATATCAGCACATACGTTCTGTTACGTTTAGGTTATAAAAAACAGGCAAAATTTGAAATGAATAAATAAAAAATTTATAATATTTTTTTCAATAAGTAGATAATGTGTGTGGAGCACGGCAATGGAGGCTGACGCCAGCCATTGCCGTGCTCCACATTATTAGTGGTGGTTTATTTCATGTATACAAATTATTCCTCTCATTATTCCTTCAATTCTAAAAGTATTGTTTTTTGGACTTACAACAATCGGAAAATAATCTCTATTCAATGACTCTAAGACAATATCTTTATTTTTGGAATATCTCTTAATCATTGATTTTCCGTCAAGAACACAAACCACAATGTCACCATTTTCGGCAACAGGTTGTCTTTTAGTTATTATCAAATCGTCTTCATGAATCTTTGGTTCCATTGAATCTCCTAATGCTTTAACGAGGCAAGCATCTTCTATGGCAAATGGAATTAGTTTTGATGATATTGGTATCCTTTCAATAGGGTTACCCGATAAATCAATTCCTTCAGGTCCACATTTAGCAAACCCGTATAAGTTTAGATATGAAATTGGCTTTTCAGCATCACTTAAAATTTGGTAGTCTCTAGGGTTTGAGGGGTTTCTTTTCAAATATCCCTTCTTTTCCAGTTGAGTTATGTGATGATGAACAAGGCTTGTTGAAGACAATTCAAGTTCTTCTTTTATCTCTCTGATTGTCAAAGGATTATCCTCATATTTTTTTAAAAGGTCAATTAATTCAATCTGTTTATCGTGTAAATTCATTGTTTATATGTTAATAAAATGTTGAAAATTTTATAGAACATAATATTGTGTTCTGCCAAATTATTGAACAATTTGTATTCAAGTTAATCGTAGAACTTATATTTAAGTTCAAGTTATGAATTATTCTGATAAACATCAAAATTTATTCACATTAAAACAACTTCAATGAAGTTCTAGATTGCTTGAATTATTATATTTTTTCATTAAAATTTAAAAAATGGCAAGAACAGTGAAAAAAGGCAGAGATGCCAAAACTGGACAATTCATTCCAATTAAAGAAGCTCAAAAGCGACCTTCTACCACAGTAATCGAAAAGGTTAAAGTTGGTCCGACTAAAAAAAGAAGTTGAGCAAACTGGATATGAATTGAGACCGCTTAATTTTCATTAAGCGGTCTTTCTTTTTAATAGATCTTCAAATTCCCTAAACTAAATTCTCTGTGAAGTTTGTTTATTCTTTATCGCCACTAACAATTGATAAACGAAACCTCATTAAATAGAAATTAAAAATAATTTCACACTTTGATAATGCAAATTATTAATGGAGTCAATATAAGTAACAACTGAAATTCAGACCCCTTAGATACAAGCTCTAAGTCACTTTCGCTCGCAAAAGTGTCGTTCATTTTTCTCAATGACTCCCTAAGATTCAGATTATATTATCAAGCAAACATACAATTGTACATATGTACATACGTACTTAACTATCCACGAATAGTACATTCCATTTCTCAAACAAGCAAGCAACTTGTTACATTTAACATTTGCGTATCCAAAAAATGCCGTTCATTCATTTCCCGTTTTTTGGTATAAATCTAAACGTATGTTTTGCTACCTTTGTCCGCAATAAAATATATTACGCTTATAATGTTAGAAGCATGGTTGCAACCCATCCGGTTAGAAAACATCGTCAATGAGCATACGCTCGAAAAGTGGCATTTCGGAAAAAACATCATTCTGTTTCATCAAGAGTTTCCGAACATCCGGCAAGTACAGGCAGCGATAATCGGTATGAGCGAAAGTACCGATGCGGTGCGTACACAACTCTATCGCATGGCGTACAATTTTGAATATTTGCGCGTAGCGGATTTGGGTAATGTGATAGATGCCGATGAGGGTTATTTGTTCAATGTATTGCAACAACTATTGCAGGATGGCATTTTGCCTATCGTTATCGGCGAGCAGCCACAACACGCAAAGTTGCTTTTTGATGCCATTCACCACGTACACGATTACCCGTTAAATTTGACTTTTATTGATGCCCAATGCCGTTTCAGCCGTTACGACAAAAAACATCCCAATCCATTAAATGCAATCGTAAAGCACAAAGCTGTTCGCAATATTTCCTTGTTAGGGTATCAGACACATCTGACGGATAATTATATTATTAAATATCTTTTAGATAAAAATTTTGATTGTATTCGCTTAGGCAAACTCCGCGATAATCTGGAAGAAGCCGAACCCATCATCCGCGATGCACACATCGTTTCGGCAGAATTACACGCCGTTCGTGCTGCTGATATTGCATACGCTAATGGTAGCATTTTGAGTGGTATGTTTGTTGAGGAAATTTGCCAACTGATGCGCTATGCCGGCATGAGCGAAAAATTATGGATGCTGGGACTTTGGGGATTAGCACCTGACGACAACGAACACGCGGCTAATTGTGTGGCGCAAATGGTGTGGTATTTTTTAGACGGCGTTGCTAACCGCAAAGGCGATTATCCGTTCGGCAAAGGCAGTTTAATTGAATACATCGTTGCATTGAAAGATTCCGAAGAGCAGTTGCTGTTTTGGAAGAGCATCAAAACAATGCGCTGGTGGGTGCAGATTCCCGTAAGCAGTGTGCGGCGCAAAGCGCAATACAGCCAACTTGTTCCGTGCAGTTACAACGATTACCGAATGGCTTGCGAAGGCGAACTATCTGAGCGCATGGTCAGTATTTATCAAAAAATTTCAACTTAGTTTTTATGACAACATATTTTCCGGCATCCGAATTAATCCTTAATGACGATGGCAGCATCTATCACTTGCACTTACTCCCTGAGCAAATTGCTACCACCGTCATCGTTGTTGGCGACCCAGACAGGGTTGGCGAGGTGTCAAAATATTTTGACACCATAGAGCATAAAGTACAAAAGCGAGAATTTGTTACACATACGGGCACTTTGCGAAACAAACGCCTGACGGTTATTTCGACCGGTATCGGTACAGATAATATTGATATTGTATTTAATGAATTAGATGCGCTGGTGAATATTGATTTAACTACACGCACCTTGAAGGCGCAACATACCACGTTGGATATTATTCGCATTGGCACTTCGGGAACAATACAACCCGATATTGCACCCGACTCGTATGTTGTATCGCAAGCAGGTATTGGCATGGATGGTTTGATGTTGTATTATACATATCCAAAAAATGAATTTGAACAAACTCTTGAAAATAAACTACAAAAAGCCGCCCTCCTCCAACTGCCTATGTACGTAGCGGAAGCGAGCCTCGCATTATTGCATAAATTAGGTGAAGGCATCGAAAAAGGCATTACTATTACGGCAACTGGATTTTATGCACCGCAGGGTAGAGCCATTCGCGGAAAATTGCAATACCCAAACCTAATTGCACAACTGCAACATATTGAACACGAATCGTTTCGTTGCACTAATTTAGAGATGGAAACAGCTGGTATTTATGGCATGGCAAAATTGTTAGGACACAACGCCGTTTCGTTCAATGCCATATTAGCCAATCGGGCTACGCAACAATTCAGCAGCCAACCGCACCAAACTGTTGATGATTTGATACAATTAGTGCTGCATCGCTTAACATAATAATATGCTAATATTATGATTTAGTGTTGTTTATTTTACCGTTTTCTAAATTAAATGTACCGTTTACCTTATGGTTTGTTACGGTAAGTAAATATTACTTTTTTTTATAATATGACAGGCTTACATTTGTAACAAGTTTTCTCATAGTATGTTTATCATTCCTACACCTGCTGTTCTCTCCTTATTGGGTGTAGGAATTTTTCTTTTTACGAAAGTCTGTTTTCTACACTAACATTTCCAATCACGAATCCAATTGCGTATCGGGATTCATTTTCCTGTTTGTTTAATCTTCCTGATTAGGAGTTTTCAAAAAAAATGGCTTTACATCTTGCATATAGAAAATGATAATTTTCACTTGAGCCTTGCATCGTTTTGCAAATTCTATAAAAACACTACCGTTGCATAAAGATATACTACCGTTTCATAATTGCAAAATTAATATTGAATTTTTTCATAATATATTTACACCGTGTAGTTTTCTCATAGTATGTTTAGTTTCTCCTACATCTCGTTGACATTTATCCTCCCTTACTTAAATAATTGGTCAGATGTAGGAGATTTTTCCTTTCACAAATTGTTTCTAAAAAATATTTTTGCTTTTTTTTAAAAATTCCCTTAACTTTGTGACCTGTTTCTTGTGGTAAACGCTCCCTCCCTTTAACTAGATCTCCGAAAATTTTAATTTGTTCGTGTAAATATATTTTTGCCTTTTACTTGGCAATCGTCTTGTGTACGTTATGCTACTACTTACTTTTTAACTTAAACTTATTATGAAACGAATAAAAATCTATCTATCCAGCATCATTGCTTTGATGTTCCTCTGTGGCTATCAACCAATATTTGCCTGTGGGCACGCTTACATCAACGGTTGTGGCGCAAGCGTAAAAGTGAGTGTAAACGGTGGTGCTTCTATAGAATATGGCGCAGGTGAATCAAGCTGCTGGCTGCAAGCATTTAATAACAAAAACTTCGGAACTGTGACTTCCTTAGACCTAACCTTTGCCGGACAGGTCACTTGGGAGAGTTGCCTTAACAACGTGATGAACGGCACAATGTACTACCGCGTGTACAAAAGCAACACTACACCGGGGTCATTCATTGCCGTACCTCTTTCTCAATTTATCTCTACACTGCAAGGGGATTATACACGCAAAGACCGTTGGGTAGATACCGACTTAGATTTCTTGCAGGGTTTATCGCAAGCTGGCACCTATGTTGTCGAACTTTACTTTAAATCACAAGTAGATCTTTCTGTTTGTCCAAATCCTTGGTATCCGAATGTATGTACCATCGGTGACGGCGTAGCAGATATAGATATTTTTTCAAATAATAGTGGGCAAAATTATAAAGCTACCTTCACGTATGGCGGTGGCTCAAGTGGTACTCTCACAATGAATACCACAAAAACAAATGTTACCTGCTATGGCGGCAACAATGGAGCAGCTACAGCAACTGCATCGGGCGGATCTTCACCTTATACTTATTTATGGAATAACAGTGCAACCACAGGTGCTATAACCGGACTATCCGCTGGCACGTATTCCGTAACTGCCACAGATGCCTTAGGTAATGTCGGATTTGCTACACTCAATATTACTTCTCCATCTCAACTGAATCTTACAACTACATCAACTAACGAAACATCTTCGTCTGCCAATAACGGCACAGCCTCGGTAACCGTTAGTGGTGGCACATCACCCTATTCTGGATATTCATGGAGCAACGGTGCCACTACGGCTTCAATCAACAATTTGGACTCCGGTACTTACACCGTCACAGTTACAGATGCTAGTAATTGTACTGCTTCAAAATCGGTTTTCATAACCGTCGGCACAGCTCCTCCGCCTACATATTGCGCCTCACAAGGCACACCTTGGACAGATTGGATTAGTAATGTTACACTAAGCACGATAAATAATAATTCAGGTAAAGCAAATTATACAAATTACAGCAATATCAGTACTTCTTTAAATGCAGGTTCACAGTATCCTATTTCTGTATCAAACAGCTATAGCTGGACTACTTATGCAGAATATGTACGTGTGTGGATTGATTATAACATCAACGGTACGTTTGATGCTAATGAAGTTGTTTTTGAGAAATTCGTTGATCCCGTACCACCAAATGGTACAGTTTCATCAACATTATCAGGCACATTTACCGTTCCAGCTACCGCAACCGAAGGTGCAACTCGTATGCGTGTATCTCTAAAACGCACAGGATATGCTACTGCTTGTGAAACAATTACTTATGGCGAAGTTGAGGATTATGCCATTATCATAACGAACGGCGCACCGCCTGCTTGTAGTGTGGCAGCTTCTACTACTAATATTCTTTGTAATAATAATGGTACAACTACCAATAGTGCAGATGATACGTTCACTTTCTCTATGACAGTTACTGGCTCTAATGCCGGAGCAACCGGGTGGACAAC
>JAGOHC010000024.1:6315-24945 GCA_017996375.1 Saprospiraceae bacterium
TACCATCGCCGGACAAACCGTAACTGGTACTTACGGCACTCCAAAAGCAATGGGTCCGTACCCTATTAGTGGCGGCAATCTATCCTTCACCGTAAGGGATGCCACAACTTCAACTTGCTCTACTGCTGTTAGCGTTACCGCGCCGGCAACTTGCTCAAATGGTACGACTGCTTGCAGTGTGGCAGCTTCTACTACTAATATTCTTTGTAATAATAATGGTACAACTACCAATAGTGCAGATGATACATTCACTTTCTCTATGACAGTTACTGGCTCTAATGCCGGAGCAACCGGGTGGACAACTACCATCGCCGGACAAACCGTAACTGGTACTTACGGCACTCCAAAAGCAATGGGTCCGTACCCTATTAGTGGCGGCAATCTATCCTTCACCGTAAGGGATGCCACAACTTCAACTTGCTCTACTGCTATTAGCGTTACCGCGCCGGCAACTTGCTCTGGCACCGTTGGCACAGGCACTGTGGACTTACAATTAACTTTAACAGCCACACCACCCGCTCCGGGTCAATGGCAGAATGTAGTTTATACCGCAACTTTATTAAACAAAGGCACTGGTACAGCAACAGGTGTTACCGTAAAGTTTCCGATAGCAACTGGATTGGCATATCAGTCGGCAAGTACACAAAAAGGCACTTATGACGGCTGGTTAGGCTCATGGAATGTAGGTAGTATGGCCGCTAACGAAACGGCAACTTTAAATGTAAATTTATTTACCTTACAAGCTGCATTACCAATATTTTTAGTACAAGTTCAAACTGCTTCACCTGCCGATACGGACAGTACGCCGGGCAATAATACCACTACTACTCCTACTGAAGATGATGAAGCAACTACCACCAACAATACTGCTGGCACACGCGCAGCTTCTACGGTGGCGTTTTCAGCCGTTGCCTCTATACATCAAACATCTTTACTTACTTGGGCAAATAACATCGGGCAAATTGTTGAAAGTTATACACTTGAAAAAGGTACTCACTGGGCGGAATTTCAACCAATTACAACAGTTACCAACTCCTTTAGTGATGAGGCGTTGCACGAGTTATATTATGAAGACAAAACTCCTACAGTTGGCGATAATTATTACCGCATAAAATATATACTGCACGATGGCAATTATTTCTATTCGCCTATTCAAGCAGTAAATATTAAGGCGACTATAAAGGCTACCGTTTATCCCAACCCTACGGATGGAGAAAGTGTGTTTGTACAAATAGATAATGATTTAGACAACGAAATGACAACTTATTATATTCACAATCTACTCGGAAATGAGGTTTCTTCTGGTAATCTTCAACGTCTTGCAGATGAGCCTACACAAATCCCCGTAGGTGATTTAGATGGTGGCGTGTATTTCATTACGCTTGTCGCAAAAAAAGGAAATAAAATAACAAACAAGTTGATGATAAATCGTTTATAATTGTAATACAATTATAAACGATTTATTTGATATGCGAATAGCCGTTTTTCGGAGAGCACACTTTAATGCCGCCCATCGATTGCACAATCCGGCGTGGAGTGATGCTAAAAATAAAGAAGTATTTGGCTTGTGTAATAACCCAAGTTATCATGGTCACAACTACGAGTTGGAGGTGAAAGTTATTGGTGAAGTTGACCCCGACACTGGTTATTTAATTGACTTGGGTTATTTGCGCGAACTAATCAAACGCGAAGTGGAAGACCGCTTCGACCATAAAAATTTGAATATAGATACCGTTGAATTTCAACAACTTAACCCCAGTGCTGAAAATATCTGCTTTGTGATATGGCAACTACTTCGCGCAGCTCTTGACTCTCGCTACGACCTCGTGGTGCGTCTCTACGAAACACCCCGCAATTATGTGGAGTATCCAGCTGGGTAGCTATAAATTTTTATCTGTTTTTTTTAGCACAATAAAAAAGCCCTCCGATATGTTCGGAGGGCTTTTTTTGTAGCGTGTAAAACTATCTATTTTTTATTTTTTCGACGCGCCTTTTTTGGGACGGATGTTCACCATGATGCGTTTGCCTTCGAGGCGGAGCGTGGATTCCGGTTGCCCAAATTCTTCTAACTCCATCACAAAACGCGCCAGCAGTTGTTCGCCGCGCTCCTTAAACACAATGGCACGCCCTCTAAACTGTACATACGCCTTTACGGTTGCCCCTTCTTGGAGAAATGTTTTAGCATGGCGTAGCTTAAATTCAAAGTCATGCTCGGCGGTTTCTGGGCCGAAGCGTATTTCTTTGATTATTGTTTTAACGGCATTGGCTTTCATTTCTTTCTCTTTCACTTTTTTCTGATAGAGAAATTTTTTATAGTCAATAATTTTACAAACAGGAGGAGCTGCATTGGGGGTGATCTCAACGAGATCAATGCCCAAATCTTCTGCCCAAGCAAGCACATAGCGCGTTGGATAAACACCGGCGATAATAGTTTCTCCGGCAGCTTTGCTTATCTCATCAAAATCATCTCCAACGAGACGGATTTCGGGTACGCGAATTTGATCGTTGATGCGGAACTGCCCATCACCACTATTTTTTATATCACGCGGGTCTCTTCTGAAAGGCGGACGCGGGCTATACGGTGGTCGGTTGGTATTAAAATTGCCCGGATTAGGTTTATGAAATTCTTTAGCCAAATGAATAATTGAATTTTTGTTATTTAAAAAGTACCTTACAAATATAAAGAAACATCTGCTAACACAAAGGGTGTTGAGCAGATGTTTTAAAATTATTTTTGTTTATGCCTATTTTATTTGTCCACATCGCTATCTACTGATGTAGCAAACTGAATGACAAGCCCACTTTTATCCTCATTTAACTTTGACTCGAGTGTGCTGCCTTCCGGCGGATTCTCATTAAGGATAAATTCTGCCAACGGGTCTTCAATGTATTTCTGAATAGCGCGATGCAACGGGCGTGCTCCAAATTGCGGGTCGAAGCCTTTTTCTGATACAAATTTCTTTGCTTCATCGGAGAGTATCAGACCGTAACCCATTGATTTCAAGCGGGCGTACACATCTTTGAGTGCGATATCAATGATTTGGAATATTTGCTCTTGGTCTAAAGAGTTGAATATAACAATATCGTCAATACGATTAAGGAACTCCGGCGAGAATGTTTTTTTCAGCGCATTCTGGATGATTGCGCGTGAATCGTCGGCTTCCATTTTTTGGCGAGCTTCTGTATTAAAACCTACCCCTGTGCCGAAGTCTTTCAACTGCCGTACACCGATATTGGAAGTCATAATTATCAATGAATTTTTGAAATCCACTTTTCTGCCCAAGCCATCCGTTAGTTGCCCGTCATCCAATACTTGCAATAAAATATTATAAACATCGGGATGTGCTTTTTCAATCTCATCTAACAACACTACTGAATACGGTTTGCGCCGCACTCGCTCAGTAAGTTGTCCTCCTTCTTCATAGCCCACGTATCCGGGAGGCGCACCAATTAAACGGCTTACAGAAAACTTCTCCATATATTCGCTCATATCTATTCGTATCAGCGAATCTTCGCTATCGAACAGGTAACGTGCCAATGCTTTCGCTAATTCCGTTTTACCAACGCCCGTTGGTCCTAAGAAGATAAAAGAACCTATTGGTTTTTTAGGATCTTTCAATCCTACACGATTACGCTGAATGGCTTTTGTTATTTTGAGAATTGCCTCATTTTGCCCAATTACCATTTTTTGCAAATCTGCACCCATCGTTACTAACTTGGAGCTTTCGCTTTGAGCTACACGGCGTACAGGAATGCCCGTCATGATAGATACCACTTCGGCAACATCCTCTTCAGTAACCGGATAGCGTTTGGTTTTGCTCTCTTCTTCCCATTCAATTTTTGCAAACTCTAACTGGCGGATAAGTTTGGTTTCATCATCGCGCAAGTCGGCAGCTTTTTCGTATTGTTGATTGCGGACGGCTTGATTTTTTTGCTCCTTAATATCTTCAATCTTTTTTTCTAATTCTTCAATATGTTTAGGAACATGAATATTTTTAAGGTGCACTCTTGCGCCAACTTCATCCAATACATCTATTGCCTTATCTGGCAAGAATCTGTCGCTAACGTAGCGGTCGCTCAACCGGACGCAAGCCGTGATAGCTTCGTTTGTATAATTTACATTATGAAACTCTTCATACTTAGGCTGAATATTTTTGAGAATATGAATAGCCTCTTCCGCAGATGGTGGATCTACCAATACTTTCTGAAAGCGGCGATCCAATGCGCCATCTTTTTCGATATACTGACGATATTCGTCAAGAGTAGAAGCACCGATACACTGTAATTCGCCTCTTGCTAAAGCGGGCTTGAAGATGTTAGAAGCATCCAATGAACCCGTTGCGCCTCCGGCTCCAACTATGGTATGAATTTCATCAATAAATAATATCACATCTCGGGTTTTCTCAAGTTCGTTCATGATGGCTTTCACGCGCTCTTCAAACTGACCGCGATATTTCGTGCCGGCAACCAAGGCTGCCAAGTCGAGCATCACGATACGTTTGTTGAATAAGGTGCGCGATACTTTGCGCTGCATAATGCGAAGTGCCAACCCCTCTACGATAGCTGTTTTTCCTACGCCGGGTTCACCGATGAGAATTGGGTTGTTTTTCTTACGTCGGCTCAATATTTGAGAAACGCGCTCAATTTCACTTTCGCGCCCGATGATTGGGTCAAGTTTGCCCTCCTCTGCCAATTTGGTTACATCTCTGCCAAAATTGTCAAGTACCGGTGTGCGCGACTTTGAGTTGCCTTTGCGTTGCGAAGATGAGGAGAATCCTTTTTCATCATCATCAAAAGGGTCGTCTTGGTCAGAGGGTGCTTGGTTGTAAAGAGATGGTGGTGCCATGTCTTGCTCTTGGCGAACGAACTCCAACTCTGATTTATATAAATCATAATCTATGTTTAGTTCGTTGAGGATACGCGTGGCGATGGTGTCGCGTTGTTTGAGGATGGATAACATGAGGTGTTCGGATTCTACTTCTTCGCTACGCAACATTTTGGCTTCCAGCAATGTCACTTTAAGCACTTTTTCTGCTTGCCTGTTTAGTGGAATATTGCCAACATTGAGCGTAGTTTTGGGAGCTCCGTATCCTAATATGGCATCTTCGATGGTTTGTTTCAGTTCTGAAGTATCAACGGCGAGCATCTCAAGTACTTTTACTGCCAATGACTCCTTGTCATAGACAATTCCTAAAAGCAAGTGCTCAGTGCCAATGTAGTCATGCCCCAAACGGATAGCTTCTTCGCGGCTGCGGGAGATGACTTGTTTTACTTTTGAAGAAAATTTTTTATACATTTATTAATTCCTTTATATTCGATTTTATCAATGTATGCCCAACAAAAAGCAAGTATAAGATTTTATTGCAAACTTATCAAGTGTTTATGAAAAATCAGCCAAATTAATTGCCATAATACGTTGTACCACAAATTGTTGGCTTTTGTTTAATATACTTTGAAAATGATGCCAAAAGTAAGTTTCTGCCATTTTGTCAATATTATAGCGATTGCGAAAATTAATTTTGAATAAGCGTTTATACGACTACTAAACAATAAAATGTATATTTGTTGTGTACAGTATTTATACAAGTTGATGTTTTTTTATGAAATTTCAAAGTAATCATAGTGGTCGCAACGCCAATCGCAATAAGCAATTTGCCTTTAGGATGATTTTGATTGCTCTGATTGTGGCTGTATTCATCTTAAGTCAGCAGCAATGCTAAAAACATAAATCGAAATTTCATTCTTTGCGTATAAAGTAATTGTTAGGTTTACACTTAATTAATATGAGCGTTTTACGCTGAATCTTTTAATCGCTAAATTTTGTAAACATTACTTATGTCCAATCAAAAATTTTTAGACGCCATTCAAGCTGGTTACGCTTTCAAAGGTACTGCCATTGATTTAGGCACCGCTATGCTTCAGGGCGAATGTGTATCGGGTGCAATGGTGCGTATCCCGCTCAAAACCATGAATCGCCACGGGTTGATTGCAGGTGCTACCGGATCCGGCAAAACCAAAACACTACAAGTATTAGCCGAACAGTTAGCTGCACAAGGCACACCCTGTTTATTAATGGATATTAAAGGTGATTTGAGTGGTATCGCTATATCGGGTACGTCAAATCCAAAAATTATGGAACGTCATGCTAAAATCGGCATCCCATATTTTGAGAAGGGCAATACCATTGAGTTAATGACTATCTCTGACCAACCGGGAGTTCGCCTTCGCGCTACCATAACAGAATTTGGACCCGTTTTGTTTTCAAAAATATTGGGGTTGAATGATACACAAGGTGGCATCGTCGCAATCATTTTTAAATATTGTGATGATAAGAAATTACCCCTCATTGACCTGCAAGATATGAAGCGCGTATTGCAGTTTTTAACTAACGAAGGTAAGTCTGAAATTGAGACTACTTACGGTGCAGTTTCTTCAACAACGGTGGGAACAATTTTGCGTAAAATTGTAGAGTTGGAGCAACAGGGTGCGGCTATCTTTTTTGGTGAGCCTTCATTTGAAGTAGAAGATTTCTGTAGGATGGACGAAAACGGAAACGGTGTAATCAATGTGATTCGACTTACTGATTTACAAGACCGCCCAAAGTTGTTCTCTACTTTCATGTTGCAACTCTTGGCAGAGTTATATGCCACACTGCCCGAAGAAGGCGATGTTGAGCAACCCAAGTTAGCCGTATTTATTGACGAGGCGCATTTAGTTTTTAACGAAGCCTCCGAAGCTTTGCTACAACAAATAGAAACTATTATAAAACTGATTCGCTCAAAAGGTGTTGGTATCTTTTTCATTACGCAGAATCCGGCAGATATTCCTGACGCTGTTTTAGGGCAGTTAGGGTTAAAAATACAACACGCCCTGCGTGCGTTTACCGCAAAGGATAGAAAAGCTATAAAATTAGCAGCCGAAAACTACCCCATCTCAGAGTTTTATGATACCGAAAATTTGATAACAGAATTGGGTATCGGCGAAGCATTAGTGACAGCCTTGAGTGAGCGCGGAACACCCACACCTTTAGCACACACTTTGCTACGCGCACCTCAATCGCGAATGGATGTATTAAGTGAGGGTGAAATTAATACTATCGTAAGTCATTCTGCATTGGTACGCAAATACAGCCAAACGATTGACCGCGAAAGTGCTTATGAATTGCTGTCGCAGAAGTTAGCGGTGGCACAATCTGAAGAACATATAAAAGAAACCAAGAAGTCCACATCCAAATCGGCACCGGAAGAAAAAAGCATTATCGAACAAGTATTGACAAGTTCTACCACACGCAGTGTTGCCAACACCGTTGTACGCGAAGTGACACGCGGATTGTTGGGGGTGTTAGGTATCGGTGGGTCGCGCCGCCGAAAAGGTGGGTTATTTTAATTTTGTCATAAAACAAGAAATTTGTGAAATCAGGATTTACACTAAGTTATTGGGAAAAAGTAAGTTTTCTACACGATATTGATATTATCATTATAGGTAGTGGCATAGTGGGCTTGACTGCCGCAATTCAGCTAAAAGAGCAAGACAGTCGCTTGAATGTGTTGGTACTCGAAAGAGGCGTGCTACCATTAGGGGCAAGTACACGCAATGCAGGCTTTGCTTGCTTTGGCAGCATGACGGAGTTGATGGCGGATTATGAAAAATACGGTTATGATCAAGTATTCGCTTTGGTAGAGCAACGATGGCGCGGGTTGCACCGTTTGCGCGAACGCCTTGGTGAGGCAACCATTGATTTTAAGATGAATGGCGGCTACGAAATTTTCACACAAAATAATCACGTTGCGTATGCACAATGCCGCGAGCGCATGGGGTATTTCAACGATGAACTTTTCAGAATCATCGGTACGCCGGATACTTTCGTTTTGGCAGACCAGAAAATATCGGAAAATGGGCTTGCCAACGTCAATCATATTATACAGAACCAGTTTGAAGGGCAGTTGCATACCGGTAAGATGATGCGTAGGCTGTTACAAATTGCTCAAAGTAAAGATGTTATCATTCTCAATGGCATTGAAGTTACCGATATACAATCACATAATCAAGGCGTTACGCTATTGACCAACACTGGCTGGACTTTGGATGCACATAAAGTATTGGTATGCACCAATGGTTTTGCCCGACAACTGTTACCACGTATTGACGTACAATCGGCACGCAACCAGGTGTTGATAACTAAACCAATTCCTAACCTACTACTCGACGGTTGTTTTCATTATGAGGAAGGCTATTATTACTTCCGTAATATTGACAATCGCATCCTGTTAGGTGGTGGGCGGCACTTAGCTTTTGCCACCGAAGCCGTTGATGATTTTGGTACTACCGAACTCATCAGTAATGCATTGGATGAAATATTGCATACCATTATTTTGCCTAATCAACACACAGAAGTTGATATGCGTTGGAGTGGTATTTTAGGGTTGGGGCATTCCAAAAAACCCATCGTCGAAATGCTAACCCCACACTTGGGTGTGGCAGTACGGATGGGTGGTATGGGTGTGGCATTAGGTAGCTTAGTTGGCGAAGACGGTGCCAATATGCTACTTTCATAATCCTTCCAATTTAATTCATAAATGCACCTTCAACTACATCACCCTACGGCAGTATTACAGGGCGATATTGGCATAGAAAGTTCAAAAAGTATTAGCAATAGAGCATTAATTATCAATGCTTTAACCAATAATAAATGTACACTTACTCATTTATCAACCGCTAATGATACACTATTACTACAACGGTTGCTGGCACAACAAACCACCGAATACAATGCTGAAGATGCTGGCACTACCTTCCGATTTCTTACTGCATATTTAAGCATACAACCTTTTGACAGCACGCTCACCGGCACGAGCAGAATGATGCAACGCCCGATTGCCCCCTTAGTAGATGCCTTACGACAAATTGGTGCAACCATACAATACTTAAAAAATGAAGGATTCCCGCCATTAAAAATTTTGGGCAGCAAATTCCGACAACAAACATCAACGGTTGCGATACGCGCAGATATTAGTAGTCAATTTATTTCAGCATTATTACTCATTGCGCCACGTTTGCCGAAAGGCTTGCATATCAATTTAGAAGGATTTGTAACGTCCGAACCTTATATAAATATGACGTTGGCAATAATGCAATATTTCAGTATTCGCTATCAACAAACACCGCATACTATTATTATCGAACACCAAGCATATCAACCCAAGTTGTTAGCTGTTGAAGCTGATTGGTCAAGTGCGGCATATTATTACGCCATGGCGGGTATTGCACAATCGGCACATATTAGACTGCGCGGGCTTACGCAAAACAGTTGGCAGGGCGATGCAGTTATAGCAAGTATTGCTACTTTTTTTGGCGTTCACACATATTATAAAAATAATTATATTGAGATAAAAAAAGCTGCCGAGCAATTACCCAAGAGCAAATTATTTGAATATGATTTCAGCAACGCACCGGATATTGCGCCTACGGTTATAATACTCTGCGCCGCCTTAGGCATACAAGGATTGTTCAGTGGTTTAGAAACACTCATCATCAAAGAAACTGACCGTATTGCTGCCTTGCAAGTGGAGTTGCAAAAAACAGGATGCAGTTTGGTGAAGTTGCCGACTCGTTTTTCAAAAACATTAGATAAGGAATTTTATTTATTAGAAGGGAAAGCTCATTTTTCGGATACGACCACCTTTGCCACCTATGGCGACCACCGTATGGCTATGGGACTGGCAGCGTTGGCAATTTTACATCCAATTAACATCTTGGATACTGGTGTGGTAAAAAAATCGCACCCGACATTTTGGGAATGTTTGAAGGATTTGGCATTTGTCGTAAAAAAATATGAGTCATCTGTGTAAAACAAATGACCCATATCGGATTAAAATGTTCGAAACTTCACCTTAACAAATTATAAATAATTATTAAACCTTTACCTTCATTAATTTTTGACAAAAACCTTCGTGTCTATTAGTGTTGCATCTTCATTAAGGATACCTACGGTATAAGAACCAGCAGCTAAAGTTGCTACATTAACCGTTAGCATATTGATACCTTTTTGGAAAGTGTGAGGGATAATTTGTACTACTCTTTGTTGTATATCACGGATGACAACTTCTGTTCTTAATTCATCTATTGATGAAATCTGTATTTGAAGTTCTTCCTTAACCGGATTTGGATATATCAAACGGATAGCCGTTGCCTTATTACATCCCAACTGAACAGTACGCATATCAGAGTAATGGACGTATCCGTTGTCTTCTTGAATACGTAAGCGATAAAATAATTTTTCGGCTACCGCTACATCTGTAATTTGATATGTATTGCTCTGCGAATCGCGCTTGCTGCCAATAACGTGTATTGGGCTAAATTGCTCACCATTGGTACTGCGTTCAACAGTAAAGTTTTTCACGTTTTTCTCCTCTTCAGTTTCCCATTTCACAACCACGTTGCAATCCTTTTCGGAAGCCGTAAATTTCGTGAGCGTTATTGGTAAAGATATCAACTCCAACACACCAAAATCTGCCTGTAAGTATGTGCCGCCAATACCATGAGCCGTTACGCTGTGTGGCACCGAACCATAAGTGATTATTGGTGCATTAAATATTGATGACACATTAGTAAACTGAACGATATAGTCGCCGGGCAATATATTGGTAAACAAGTAATGCCCCGTATTATCAGTAGTGGTGGTTGCTAATAGCCTGTCAATGCCGGGAGTGATTATGCCATCACCGTTTAAATCATCCCAAATAGTGAGTTCTGCATTTGGCACACCGATTTCGTTGGCATCTTGTATGCCATCGCCATCGGTATCCGACCATACGTAATCACCAATGGTGTTGGTAGCAGGCACGGGTCCGGTGGCATCAATAGCATCTTGCCCAACATCGAAGGTTGTAGAAGGAACATCCCATTGATTAATACCATCAAGCGTAATTGTTTTAGGTTGCCCGATAAGTGTACCGAAATTTGGATTAGTAATATCATCATTTATTTGTTGTACGTACTCATCCACATTCCAACAAGTAAGGTTGTTAGTTTCGGCTAATTGCCCGAAGTACGTCTTGTTGTATGTTATGATGTCGGTTTTGGTTTGGAAATCTGATGCAACAAATTTTTGGTATAAATTATTGTACATCATTCCAGATTGAGCAATAATAAAATCTCCCCAATCATTGCTAACTGGATAACCACTATAAGGTACGATGCTATTAACAACACGCCCGTTGGACGCAGGCATGAAAGTTATTTCATAAATCACATCTGCAACAACAGCATTAGGGATTGGCGAAGGGTTTACATTTTCAACGCCTAAGTACAACTTGCCATTATAAAATGCAGCAGCACCTTTACCCAAGCCTTGAATACTGGTGGTAAAGATGAAGAAATTTGAAACGATAAGGTGCGTATTGTTTACATAATCATAAGCATATAGTTTTCTATCGCTCGAATTTTGATTGACATAATAAATCAATCCATTAGTTACATCAATGGCTAAACCATTTACACCCCCCAATGTATAAGGAGATGTGGTGATGTGGGTTGCTTTGCCGGTATTCACGTTGATAGACCAAATTTTCGCATCAAGTGTTCCCGCAATTACGGCACCAGCATCGTTGCCGATAGGCAGATTGGTTTGTGCAGGAAGTTGCGTAAGCAAAAGGACAGACATGACAGCAACCAACCAAGAAGATAGTTTCCTCTTCGGTAAGGTGCTTGGGTGAAGTAGTGTAGAAATTCTCAAGACCATGTTCATAGAATTTTGTTAAAATAATAATTTAGTTGCTTTAGGAAATACAATAAATTATTCTCACTTGGGTTCTTTCTCTCTGTAGTCTTGATAAAAAATGTGGTAAGATATTCAACTACATACTGTACCAAAATTTCGCCAACTTTTACCAACAAAGGGCGAAGCAGTTAAAAATGTGACACCTAAATAAATAATATACTTACCTAATTTATTAGGTATAATATTTATTAACATTTATTATACAATAATTTATAATAGTCTTATAAATACATTTTTATATAATATAAAAAGTATTATAATAAATAAGAACAAATTGTGACACACAATTCAGTTCTTATTTATTTCAAAATACCCTATTTGTGGTAGTTTTGTTCGGTGTGGTGCGTAACGCTTTCTAAGTCAAATGGTTCTTTTTCTAAATAGCCCCTGAAAAATATGTCAAAAAATGCCATTTTTGTAAAAACATAATTAGGCAATTATCTTTGCAATTAGAATAATTAGTCTATTTTTGCCAAAATAAAACTAATTATTAATCCCCAATAACCCACTAACTTTGAACAATATTTGGGTAGTTGGGCAACGTTACATGATACCTGAACATCGGCAACAAAAAATAAAAAAATACAGTGCAGCACACACCACAGTTCTCTACTATTGCATCTAATATTATAGAAGTTTTCAATAACGCTGCGTGTAGTGCTATCAAAATTTTAAATTAATAATCTAATTTTAATAACTTTATTGTATTGTTTAATTTCTAAAACTTAAAAGATAAAAAATGGCAACAGCAGCGAAAAATCAACAAAATTCCGGTTCGTATTTACCGTATGTAGTTATTCCAGTAGCATACATCGTGAGCTACTTGATTTACAAGTTCGTTTTCGGCGCACCAGAAAACTTCGTAGATAATAACCCTGCCAAAGATCCTATCAATGGGAACTATTTGGGTACTATCTATAAAGGAGGATTTATAGTGCCTATCTTGATGACCTGTTTATTGACAGCTATCATTTTTAGTATTGAGCGCTTCATTACCCTATCTCGCGCAAGCGGAACGGGCAACGTGGATTCATTCGTACAACAAATTAAAAAGCGCTTAGATAACAACGACATTACAGGAGCAATTGCCGATTGCGATAAGCAGAAAGGCTCTGTGGCGAACGTTGTAAGAGCTGGGCTTACTAAGTACAGCCAAATGGAGCGCGAAACCAGTATGGATAAAGACCAAAAGGTGTTAGCTATCCAAAAAGAATTAGAAGAAGCCACTACCTTGGAGTTGCCGATGTTAGAGAAGAACCTAAATATTCTGGCTACTCTAACTTCATTAGGAACATTAGTAGGCTTATTCGGAACAGTAATGGGTATGATTCGTGCATTCTCAGCCCTCGCATCTGCAGGTGCTCCCGATGCAACGGCGTTGGCAACAGGTATCTCCGAAGCCCTTATCAATACAGCATTAGGTATCGGTACGTCCGCCATCGCGATGATTTTTTACAATTACTTTACTGCCCGAATTGATGCTACAACATTCCGCATTGACGAGGCTGGATTTAGCTTGGCGCAAACCTTCGCCGCTAATCATAAGTAATAATAAAACAGTTAGTTGACTTGCCTGCTGCATAACAACTTTATGCAACACCAAGCCAAATTGTTTAACGATTTAATATAGCTATATGCCTAAAAGTAAAGTTATACGCAAACCGGGCCGTATTGATATGACCGCTATGTGCGATGTAGCATTCTTGTTACTCACATTCTTTATGCTTACCGCAAAGATGAAACAACAAGAACCCGTTACCGTGGATACGCCTTCGTCCATATCTGAAACGAAACTCCCTGGTGAGAATATTATGACAATCACGGTTGATAAGGACGGACACACCTTCTTTAATATTGATAGCCAAACAGATAAACTGGCTTTGATTGAGGACATGAATAAGGAATATAATATCGGGTTAACTGAAAAGGAGAAGATGCGATTTGCAGTAAGCCCAAGTTTTGGCGTGCCACGCAATCAATTAAAAGGTTACTTAGACTTAGATCCTCATTCGGCGAGTTCTGTAAAATTTCCGGGTATTCCAGCAGACACCACCCTTAACGAATTGCAAGATTGGGTGTATCGCTCGCGCTTAGTAAATCCGGAATTACGAATCGTCATCAAAGCTGATAAGGACACCAAATATCCGATGGTTAGCAAGGTTATTTCAACCCTGCAAGCACAGGACATCAACCAATTCAGCCTTATCACTGGCTTAGAAGGTAACCCGAACAAACCACACGGGGAACCTGCTCAAAAGTAAGTAGGTTGTGACGATTATTTTTTAATAACTATTCAACATTATATAAGATATGGCTGAATTACAAACCGCCGAATCCGGTGGTAAGAAGAAACATGGTGGGAAAGTCCGCTCTAAGAAAATGTCCACACATATTGACATGACTCCTATGGTGGATTTAGGGTTCTTGCTCATTACTTTTTTCATGCTTACTACCACATTAAGTAAACCGCAAGTAATGGAAATCGGACTTCCATCAAAGGAGAAAGTTGATGAACAGCCTCCAACTAAGGAATCTAAGGTATTGACAGTGCTGTTAGGCGAGAATGATAAGATTTATTACTATCATGGTATAACAAATCCTAAATTAGATTCTACCGATTTTTCTGCCGAAGGCATCCGCAAAATTCTGTTGCAGAAAAAAGCAGATGTAATTGCGCAATTTGGATCAGGAGAAGCTGGGCAAGCCATTATATTGATAAAGCCGAATGAAAATTCGCGCTATAAGAACACCGTAGATATGATGGATGAAATAGATATAGTCGGTGGGCTACGTCCTGTGTTATTGGATATTTCCAAAGCAGAGCAAGATTTTATCAAAAATCCAACTGCCGGCTTGAGGTACAACCCAACGGATATTAAAAATGCAACCAAAAATTAATTTAATCTACTCGAGTATTTCAATAACATATTGTTAAACTCTTTAAAAAATTTAATATGGCAACTGACAATAAAGCCAATCCGTATTATGCTGGCGATATGTTGGATATCATCTTTGAGAATCGTAACAAAAGTTATGGCGCTTACGATCTCCGAAGAAACTATCCCAACTTCATCCGCAAAGCACTCATCGGTGGGTTGTTGATAGCCGCATTGCTCGTAGCGATACCGTTCATCACACGCGCTATTAGTGATGCTACCGAAAAGAAAGATGTTGAAGTGAAGGTCGAATTAGGACCACCACCATCAATCAATCCGAACGAACCGCCACCACCACCACCGCCAAAGGTAGAAACGCCACCACCAACGGTAGCTACTGAGAAATTCGTGCCGCCAGTAGTAAAAAAAGATGAAGAGGTGACTAACGAAGAACCACCTCCTGCACAGGAAGACCTTAAAAACAAAGCAGTGTCTACTAAAACGCAGGAAGGCGACCCTGACGCAAAGGTGCCTGTAAAAGCACCAGATTTAGGACCACCGAAAGACGTTGAGCCGCCTAAGCCGAAGGAACCGGAAAAAGAAGAGCCGCTTATGTTTGCAGAGCAAATGCCGGAGTTCCCAGGTGGGCAAGTGGAGTTGCAAAAATACCTAGCTTCCAACATCAAGTATCCCGCCGTGGCTCGCGAAACTGGTATCGAAGGTAATGTTGTCTTACAATTTATCATTGACAAAAGTGGTAAAATAAAAGACATCAAAGTTGCAAAAGATATTGGCGGAGGCTGTGGTGCAGAAGCAGTACGTGTGGTTAGTAGTATGCCACAGTGGAAAGCCGGAAAACAAAATGGTAGAGAAGTACCCGTTCGCTTTACCTTACCTGTGCGATTCCGCTTACAATAACGTTTTTGTTTAGAAATTAACACATAAAGAAAAGGTGCGAACTCATACAACGGTTCGTGCCTTTTTTTATACCTTACAAAAAAAATATTATGACAGAAAAAATTAATAAAACAATGATTGGCATTGGTGCATTTATGACTCTGTTTTACTTCTGCATTGGCATAGCCATGCTTGCAGGGATATTGCAAACTACGCTCCTCGCGACACAGTACCAAAAAATATTCGGTGTGTTACTGCTTTTTTATGGTATATTTCGTGCATCAAAAACATATCAGGCATACCAAAATGTTAAAAATTTTGATGACTAAATATCTTTCCCTTCTAAATTTTTGTGCAGTATGAAAAACACAATTTTATTATATCTAACAGTAGGATGTATCACTATCTTTGGGTGTAACACCAAACACCCCGATACCAAGGAACTCGATACCGTGACCACCGGCACCATAGCCATTGATGTTGATGAAAACTATCAGCCCTTGCTCGTAGCCGAAATAGATGTATTCGATTCACTCTATCCGAAAGCAAAAATACTTGCAAATTACACCTCAGAATCAGTAGCCGTAGCCAACTTAATTAATGACAGCGTGTCAGCAGTTGTAATAGGCAGAAAACTCAAGGAAAAGGAGTTGGATTATTTCAAAAAACGCGGGTTCACCCCAAAAGAAACATTAATTGCAAAAGATGGGCTCGCCTTAATCGTACACAATAACAACCGCGATACCGCACTAACCGTTGAGCAAGTAAAACAAATCCTTTCCGGAAAAATTACGAAGTGGAAGGATATAAATCCGAAATCTGTGTTGGGCGACATCCAAGTTGTTTTTGACAACCCCAACTCGTGCACTGTGCAATATGTTTTAGATAGCATCAATGGCGGGCAGCCCCTGCCAAAAAATACATTTGCTACCAAAACCAACCCCGAAGTAATTGCCTATATTAAGCAAAACGCAAATGCACTCGGTATCATCGGTGTAAATTGGATTAGCGACAGCGATAACCCAAAAGCACAAAAGTTTTTGAAAAACATAAAAGTCGTTGAAGTAAGCAAAGGTGCCGATAAAGAATATTTCGGACCCTACCAAGCCTATATCGCTACAAAAGATTATCCGTTTATTCGCAGCGTATATTATTATGATGCACAAGGCAGACCCGGTTTAGCATTAGGTCTTGCCTCCTTCATTGCTAGCGATAGAGGGCAACGCATCATATTGAAAGATGGATTGCTTCCCGCAACCATGCCCATCCGCTTATTAAAAGTAACAAAATAAAATAAATGTATATTGACATTCAATATTATAAATCGCCTTTCGGAGAATTGGTACTCGGCAGTTATGAACAACAACTCTGCCTATGCGATTGGCGATACCGCCGTATGCGTACTGCAATTGATACACGCATACAAAAATTAACCGGAGCAACTTATCGTGAAATGCCAAATTCTATTCATCAAAAAACAATCAACCAACTTGAAGAATTTGCTCAAGGCGAGCGCACCACTTTCGACATTCCACTCTGCTTTGTCGGCAGTACCTTCCAGCAAAATGTTTGGCAACAACTATTGAAAATTCCTTTCGGCAAAACCATTTCTTACCTGCAATTGTCACAACAGTTTGGTGATGAAAAAGCAATCCGTGCCGTTGCTATGGCTAATGGTGCCAATGCCCTTTCAATCATAGTACCGTGCCATCGAGTTATTGGCAGTAAAGGCGATTTGGTGGGCTATGCGGGCGGGTTAGCTGTCAAAAAACAACTATTATTGCTCGAAAATGCCACTACTACTTCCAACCAATTTTCATTATTCTAATACCAATCGTTTATAAAGAATAATTCTGTCAGAAATTTTATATGCTGGCGATACATCCTGCTAAGAACTACGTAATGTGTGCCCTGAATAGTGAAGAAATAAGTTACCTGTTTACAAAATACACACGTAATCAATAACTTATAAGTATATAAAGTAAATAATATAACCCAGAATGGTTCATAAAAAAAAACAGGGCAACCACGCATTGCTGCGTAGCACCCTGTATAACCCCAAAAAACCAAATGAAAACAATCTACATGAATGGAGAAAAACCTAAATAAAAGGTTCTTCTTGTATTTTTATCTTTTGCACAAGTTCAGACGAACAAGTATAAAAAAGTCACGTTTTGCTTTTTTGCGCCATAACTATTGTTGATACAATAGTTAACGAGGCAAAGGTAACCGATTATTTCCTAATAGCAAAACGTTTTAAAAACTTTTTTGTTATTTTTTCAAAAAACTCTCTTCTGAAAGAAATGTGGAATGTACATTTTAAAGCACATTCCACAACTTCATTTGGTTCTCGACGCTATAACACTTCTGCAAAGATAAATACATTAAAATTATTGCCAAATATTTTTTTAACTTTTTTATAATTTTTTTTATTTTTTTCAAAAGTCCTCACTTTTTACTTTACTTTACTTTAAAAACAGAAATGAACCAGAATTTTAGTCGTAATAATAACCTGCTGCAAATTTCGCCACAAGTATTATATGAGGATAATCACCTTATTGCTATAAACAAACCTGCTGGTCTTTTGGTTCACGGAGATGTAACAGGAGATGTTACTGCCGCCGATTGGGTGAAAGCATACATTAAAAAAAAATATAATAAACCTGGCGAAGTGTTTTTGGGTGTAGCACATCGAATTGACCGTCCGGTGAGTGGCGTACTTCTGTTTGCTCGCACGAGCAAAGCTTTAGCACGTATTAATGCTGCTTTCCAAGAGCACGCTGTTCAAAAAACATATTTAGCCGTAACAAAAAAACGCCCGCCGGCAACCAACGGAACATTAAAAAATTATTTGGCTAAAGATCATACCGCCAACATTGTGAAAATTGTACCCATCAAAAATATCGGCGCCAAAGAAGCTGTATTAGAATACACCGCATTACAAGAAGCCAATGGCTTTCACCTGATAAAAATCAACCCGATTACGGGTCGGCCGCATCAAATCAGGTGCAGTTGCGCGGTATGGGCTGCCCTATTGTCGGCGATTTAAAATATGGTTTCGATGCTCCTTTAGATGAT
>JAGOHC010000168.1 GCA_017996375.1 Saprospiraceae bacterium
CATTATTACTACGCCGGCAAACCCTAAAATCAAAAATAATAAGTATGCAGGATAAAACAAACTGCCCAAAGCCACAAAAAATCCTATATTAAAAAGGCTGTCGGCACATGAAGTTTTTTTATATACAATAAAAATTTCGCCCAAAGTGAGAATTAAAAATGTATTGGCTAAAATGAGCGGCGATAGTGTATTAAAGGGTACAAAACAACTTGAAAATATAATATAAAACAAGCCTGCATATAAAGTTGCATCACGAGTAAAACGATGTCTTGTAACGATTATATTTAAAAAGGTTGCTTGCAATGTTAAAAGTACACAACTAAAAATGTACATCGAAACAGTATCAGGGAAAAGTTGCTGAAAAAATGCTGAAAAAATGCCCTGCGATTCAACAACAATTGGTGTAGGAATTACGAATATACTCGCACGCAGTATTGCCGCAAAAAAAAGCAACAATATATTTAAGAAAGGTTGGTTAGTGCGTAAAATGGATAGCAATTCCTAAAAATTAAGTATATTAAAAACAATACAAGGCTTTTACAACAACAAAAATAGCAAATATTATATCTTATTTATATAATATTTAATGTAACAAAAAAAGAAAATACGGTTTATGATGTATATTTGCTTTACAATGTTCATCAATAAATAGCAATATTCAATGTCAATAAAAAATGTAACTGTTATTGGTGCTGGTACAATGGGCAACGGTATCGCACACGTTTTTGCACAATCCGGTTTCCACGTTGTGCTTTCAGATATAATGGCAATAGCACTCGAAAAAGCGATTAATACTATTAGTGGAAATCTGGATAGAATGATTAAAAAAGAAACGATTTCTGAGCAAGATAAAATTGCAACTTTAGCGCGGATAAGTTTAAATACAAATATAGCGCAAGCTGTTGCTAATGCAGATATCGTTATTGAAGCCGCTACTGAAAATTTAGATTCGAAATTATCAATTTTTAAACAATTGGATGAAGCAGCACCCGAACATTGTTTGTTATGTTCAAATACTTCTTCTATTTCTATTACCAAAATTGCGGCTGTTACAAAGCGTCCGGATAAAGTTATTGGTATGCATTTTATGAATCCTGTTCCAGTGATGAAATTGGTAGAGGTGATTCGTGGTTATGCAACTTCCGATGCAACAAATGATGTCATATTATCGCTATCAACAATGTTAGGCAAATCGCCGGTAGAAGTCAATGACTATCCGGGATTTGTTGCGAATAGGATTTTAATGCCAATGATCAATGAAGCGATTTATACACTTTTTGAAGGGGTGGCAGGCGTACAAGAAATTGATACGGTGATGAAATTAGGAATGGCGCATCCGATGGGACCGTTACAGTTGGCTGACTTCATCGGTTTAGATGTTTGCTTGTCTATATTAAATGTAATGTATAATGGTTTCGGCAATCAAAAATATGCACCTTGCCCCCTTTTGGCAAATATGGTAATGGCAGGCAAATTAGGTGTAAAAACCGGTGAAGGGTTCTATAATTATGAAAATGGAATGAAGAACGTTGAGGTTTCCAAAAAATTCTTGAAGAAATTTTAAAACTTTTTTGTACATTTACGTCAGAGGATTAGATGTAATCACAACTTTTTTTTACTAAACAATTTTAACAATTTTCGTATGGGAATTTTTTCGTTTTTAAAAAATGCTGGAGCAAAATTATTTGGACATAAAGAAGCTGAAAAACCGGCTACAAATGCTGGAACAACTGCACCAAATGCCGATGTTGCAGCAATGGTAGAGCGCCAAAAAGAAGAAATGTTAGCAAATTTAGTAAACAGTATGAATCTGGACATTTCTAACCTTTCTGTAGATTTACAAGGTGATACTGCTGTAATCTTTGGCGATGCGAACACCCAAGCAGATAAAGAAAAAGCTATTCTGACAATCGGTAATGTTGGTGGAATCGCACATGTTGATGACAGGATGAACGTCTTAAATGTTGAACCTGAAGCAAAATTTTATGAAGTGCAAAAAGGTGATTCACTCTCAAAAATAGCAAAACATTTCTACGGTGACGCTATGAAATACACCCGGATTTTTGAAGCTAATCAACCTATGTTGAAATCACCGGATTTAATCTATCCAGGGCAGATGCTTAGAATTCCGGCATAATAATTTTTATTCTTATTGGAATTGAAAGACCTGTTCGTTACTTAAACGGCAGGTCTTTTTTTTACTTATAAACTCTTGAATACCCTTCCTGACCACCAATTGCTTTCACTGCTAAATTCGCCTGAGCGCGAGGTTGCCGGTAACGAATTATATCGCAGATATCGCCATCTGATATTTGGCGTTGCTTTTAAGTATCTACAGGAAAAGGAGCAAAGTGAGGACGTGGTTTCTCAGGTGCTTGAACTACTATTAAATCAAACTTCCGAAAAAATTTTGCACTTGCAAAAATGGCTTTATATAGTAACGATTAATACATGCCATAAACATTACAGAAACAATAATAATCTAATTGACATTAACTTAGAAAATAATCATAATTATTTTGTGGAAAATGAATACTACGATACTCTTAATAATATAGAAGTTTCTGAAAGAAATATACACCTTCAAAAAGCTATTGAAACGCTTCCAATAAATCAAAAAAAGTGTATAGATTTATTTTATTTTAATGAATGTACATATAATGAAATTGCGAACAAACTTAATTTTACCTTACAGGAAGTAAAAACGAATTTGCAAAATGGCAAACGAAATATTCGAATTTATTTTAATAAATTGAAATATGAAAAATGATTTAGTTTTTAACTCAAGGCCGTGTTTGTCTTCGTTGGAAATTCAACAATATATCCATAGTAATTTGGATAAAGCAACACAACTTAGTCTGGAGAATCACATGCTTGACTGCCCACTTTGCAAAGATGCAGTTGAAGGCTTCTCTAAAACAATAAAGTCAAAATTTGAAACACCTAAAGTATATAAAAACATGGTTACATTTAATCGCATTGCTGCTGCTACCATACCAATTTTGTTGATAACTTCTGGATATTTTTACTATAAGCAAAATAATGCTTACCAAAGTTTAGAAAAGCAACTAAGCCACGAAATCACAACAGATAAATTGAAAAATCGAGGTGGTGAAAAACCCATGGTAATTTCTGAAAATTATGCATTTGGGCAACAATACTTTTCTAATAATAAATTCGAGGAAAGTGTGCCTTACTTAGAAGCTGCCCTTGCAGACTTGCCACAAAGTACAGAAGTGATGATGACCTTAGCAAAGGCATATATTAAAATTGGAAAATCTGAGAAAGCCATTTCGCTACTTGAAAGAATACGGTTGAACGATGAGGAATTATTCGATGCAGCTGATTATTATTTGGCGACTATTTTTTTGCAACAAAACGAGAAATCTGTTGCAGCTTTTTATTTAAAAGAAATAATAAATTTGGAAAAAAGTTCTTATCAGAATAAAGCTAAAGAACTTTATAAAACATATATTCAGCAATAATTTTTACTTAAAATTGTGAATCAAAAAGCCGTATCCGATTAAATCTGATACGGCTTTTGTTTTTATTTATTTGCAGTTTACCTTAGAATGGTAACATTGCCTTGCTTCTTGTATTCTTTTCCGTTTCCGCAAACAACAGTTAAATAGAAGCCATAAACATCTGGTGGAAGTAGTTTATCTTTGTAACGTCCATCCCAGCCTTTATTTTTATTATCTGATTCAAATACTTTTTCACCCCAACGGTTATAGATTAAGAGCTGCATTTTGTCTATGTAATTTCCTCTTACATACAAAACGTCATTCTCACCATCGCCATTTGGTGTAAAAGCATTAGGCAAGAAAATGTAAGGTTCATCACAAATATCAGATAGAACAATTACAATTACTGAACGAGTATCAAAACAACCATCGCTATCTGTTACCAACACAGTGTATGTTGTTGTAGTAGTCGGATTCGCAATTGGATTGCTAATATTCGGGTTCGTCAATGTAGAATCTGGTGACCAAAGATAGGTAAAGGAGTTTGCAGTTGTAACATTTAATTGAGATATTTCACCTTTGAAAATCGTATCTGGCGTTGCATCAATTAATAAATTTGTTCCAAAAGTATTATACGCCACTGGTGCTTCCACTGTATCAGTACATCCATATTGGTTAGTAGCAATTCCTGTAAGTATAAAATTATTACTACCCACAATGAAAGGAGAATTAGTTTCACCACCTGAAACGATATTTGTAATTGGATACCATTCGTAAGTTAGTGTATCGCTGGGATCAAAATTCATTAAGTAAACTTGAGTAGGCGTTCCATCACAAATGGAAAGTGGGTTCTCAAAGCCAACAACAACACTTCTGTTAGAAACATTAACCGTATCTAAGACGGTACAACCTATAATATCCTGAACTCTTACAATGTAGTGTGTATTACCACTTGGTACAACCATAATAGATTGTGATGCGCCTATTACACCACCTTGTGCATTATACCAAACATAATTTACACCCACATCACTTGAAGCTGTAAGTGTTACTGGTTCGCCACAAGAAAAGGTGTCATTTGATATTTGGATATTTTGCATAATATCCGATGCACGAACAAAAACATTTTGAATAGTAACACAAGTATCATTTATACCCGGTGAAGTAATTGTAACAGAATAATTTGTAGATACAGTAGGACTTGCTAATGGATTATACGAATGTATATCATCTAATCCAGTGGCAGGTGACCATGTATATTGGTAGGTTTGAACACCGTTTGGATTCAAAGGTATACTTGCATCTCCAACGCAATACAATAAAGTATCTGGCAAATCCACACTAAATAAATTTACATTGATTGTACGAACAATGGTGTCATTACATCCATTTGCAGAATGAGCAATCAATGATGCAATCACTGGTGACATTGGCAACGACGACGTCCGTGGTGGGGCAGGGGACGACAACCTGAGCGGCGGAGATGGCAACGATCTCGTGTACGGCGATGCAGGAGCTGATTTCGTCTCCGGTGGTGCAGGGAATGACGACGTGCGCGGTGGCGCAGGCAATGATCAGGTATTCGGCAGTCACGGTGACGACCGCGTCATGGGCGGTGATGGG
>JAGOHC010000169.1 GCA_017996375.1 Saprospiraceae bacterium
GTTTTGTTGGATCAAAATATACTGCTGCACCAATAGCGCCTTGGTCAGTAAAAACGTTTTTAGTTTGAGCAAACTTTCCGTTCAATCCAACTTTTAATGTATTATTTAAAAATGAAGGTGAAAGGTTAATACCTGCTGCATACCTGTCCATTTGTGAACGAAGCAATATACCGTTCTGTTTAAGATATCCTAAATTTAAACGGTAAGGCAGATTTGCAACACCACCTGTAAAAGACAAATTATTATCTGTACTAAAAGCATTACGATATATCTCTCTTTGCCAATCTGTAGATATAGTAGAGGTTGTATCCAATAAATTTTTCTGCTGATTGGTACCAATTGATTTTACTAAACTTCTAAACTCATCACCAGTAAGCACATCTACGTATTTGCTGACAGTAGAAATAGAATTATTTGAATTTAACTCAATACTAAATTTACCTCCAGCAGTACCTTTTTTTGTAGTGATTAGTATAACGCCATTTGCACCGCGAGCTCCATAAATGGCTGCGGCAGAAGCATCTTTCATTATTGTAATATTTTCAATATCGTTTGGGTTTATTAAGCTCAATGGATTAGAGGCACCGTTAATCGTACCATTATCAACGGGTACTCCATCAATAACTATAAGTGGGTCGTTGCTTGCATTTAAAGATGAGCCGCCACGAATACGAATACGGCTGCCGCTTCCGGGCTGACCGCTATTTGAAGTAATTTGAACACCGGCAACTTTACCCATTACTAACTGCTCGGGAGTGGCAATATTTCCTTTTTGGAATTGTTCTGCGCCAACGCTCGTAACTGCACCAGTCAAATCCTTTTTCTTTTGCACACCATAACCAACTACTACAACTTCATCCAAGATGTTTTGGTCTGGTGAAATCTGTGATTTTAGGCGATAATTATCGCCATTTCTCAATAAAATAGTTTCATTTTTAGTCACATAACTAACATAAGAAACGCTAACGATTGCTTCACCAACGGGTACTTTTTCAATTATGTAATTGCCTTCAAAGTCTGTTATTGCTCCAAGAGTAGTACCTTTGATGGTAACAGTTGCACCTATAACCGGTTCACCATTTGATGCATCGGTAACATTACCTGTAATTTTGGCTTGCCCCCATAAGAATGTTGAAGCACAGGTGAGCGACAACAGGGTCAAGATTCGTGGTAGAAATTTTAACGACATAATAATAAATAGTTGTATGTTAATAACCTGAAAAATTTGAATAAGTGTTTAATTCACACTAACAAAGTTAATGATTCTAGTTTAAGTAGTTAGCATTTTGGCAAATTTTTATCTGTCAATTATTTTATAAAAAACTACTTCTTTTAAAGAATTTTATGTCGTAAATTTTACTCGACAATAATTTTAGAAATGCTAATGTTTCACTAACTTTTGTACTTTCTTTCCCTTTTTAGATTCTACTGAAATCCAATATATTCCGTTTGGTAAATTGAGCAATGAAATGTTGTTTTTTGTTGTTTTTAATAATTGCTCGCCCGTTATTGAATAAATCTTTGCAGTAAATAATTCATCACTAACTATTGTCACTACATCATTTGTTAAGGTAGGTAAAATTTCAATATTATTATTGTATTTAACTTCTGTATTGCTAACATTCTCCAAAATGGATGAAATATCGAAAGTTTGGATACCTCTTGCAAATGTTCCGGCAACCAACTCTTTTTTTTCAGTATCAATTAATATATCGAAAACTGGAAAAATGGGCATATTTGTCCCGACTCGTTCCCAATTTACGCCACTATCTAAAGTTGCATACACGCCAAAATGATTGCTTATAAAAATAATGTTTTCTTGGTTTGGTGCAATCTCAACATCATAAATTGGTGACAAAGGTAAATTGCCTGCTATGTTTGTCCATGTTGTACCTTTGTTCGTGCTTCTAAATATATAAGGTTGATTGTCATCAAATCTCCAGCCAGAGTAAGTTACGTAAACGTTATCCAAAAAATTGGGAGATGCTTCAATGCTTGATACATATCGTTCGGGTAATGTTCCTTGAATATTTACAGGAATGTAATTCTCAATTCGCCATAAGTTAGCATCGCTCGTTCCAGCATACAGCAAATTTTGCGTCAATTTTGATTCATCCAATGCGCTGATGTTATGAAACTGGCTCCCGAACACATTTCCATCTGTTAAATCTGGCGTGACGGCATGAATAGGTGATTCCCAGATACCATCGTTTTCATAAATCTTATCTGCTCCGATAATTACTTTTTTATTATTGGTATGACTTAACAAATATGGTGTATCCCAATTTTTGCGTGCATCCGGATCATAGTTAGCTGACACTTGATAATAGCTTCCTAAATCATTAACACCAGTAATATCTCCATTTTGTGTTTCATAATATCTATATTCAATATCATCTTTGTCAAAGCGCACCTGAAAGCCATCACCGCCCCATAATCGGTTCCATGTTTGAATATTATCTAAGTTGCCCCCACTTGAGCCATTGTCCTGCATTCCACCATAATAAATATCAGATTCAAATGGATTTTTTTCTATGCGATAGAATTGAGAATTTGGAATAAAATCTATGTCTGTCCATTCACTATTTATTGTGTTTAAGTTTTTATACAATCCTCCATCAGTACCTATTACTATACATCCATTTTCGAAGAACAGCATAGCGTGTTTATCTGCATGAACTTCATAGGTAAACCATTCGGGAGTTGCAAGCTCCCAATTCTCTCCTGAATCCGTGCTCTTCCACAAATCAACACCGAGTAAATACAGTTCGTTGGCATAAGGATTAGAATATATATAACCGAAGTACCATCCAAAACCCCCAAGAGGACCATTTTGCTCAATATCAGGAAGGTTTATTTTCGTCCAAGTGTTACCAAAATTATTGCTTCTGTAAATACCATTCAAATCTAATGATGTACCATCAACAACACTACAAAATAGTGTGTTTGTTTGAGCATTATATGTCAAATTTATTTTGCAAATCGCTTCATCAGGAAGCCCAAAACTCGAAATATTCCATGTCTGACCGCCATCAGTAGTTTTGTAAATACGTGTCACATTACTTGATACAATACTTTGATTATTAGTTCTAAATCTCCGCATTGAAGTAGCCACAATTTCATTATTATTGTTCGGATTTATTATAAAATCAAAAACTCCGGTTGTGTCATCTACAAACAAAAGTTGCTGCCAAGTTTGACCACCGTTAGTAGTTTTATATAATCCTCTATTATTATCCAGACGCGCGGGAAGCCCCATAGCGGAGACAAATATTGTATTAGGCTCATTCTGATTGGGAACAGTAATTTTGGGGATAATTCCACATGATGTCAAGCCGATATTTTGCCAAGTGTTGCCATTATCTGAAGAACGATAAATACCGTTTCCAACATTAAAGTAAGCACCTAATGCTTTGTCGCCAGTACCTACGAGTAAATCATTGCCAGCCCATTCCAAACTTGATACTGATAAATATGGTATATCATCAAAGATAGGATTCCAATTATTTCCTCCGTCTGTTGTTTTGAAAATACCACTGAAAGGTGTTCCTACATACAGAACATTCGGGTCATTGGGTCTGGCTAAAAGACATGAAATACGACCACCAATGTTGGTAGGGCCTTGTAAAGTCCACCCACCCTCAAATAAAGGATTACGTGAATGAGTTTGTTGCATGACAGAACGAATTGAATTTTTTACAACCGATTCTTCGAATGTAAAATCAGGATACAGCATACTGATTTCATGCACTTCGGAAGGCTTGAGCCCTTTAGTTTCAAAAGGTTTTGTAGGTTTATTTATTTGATAAAAAGATACTACTGAAAGCCAAAGAATGGCTGGTATCCCGAATAAAAGGTACTTTTTCATAGCTAAATTGTGTTTGTAAATGAAACACGAATTTAGCAAAACATTAGTTAATTACAAACTTGGTTTTTACAAAAAATTTTGGGTCGTGAACACCCAATAATCGTGCAACAGGTGGAGAGATAACTATTTGAGTATCACTTGGATAGGTGATTGGTATTCTGCCGATGACCTTCACAAATACTGTTCTACGTTTCATCGGATTGTAAACTGCTATGATAGAATTTATTGTTGCCTTTTGGTGTAGTGCAAACAAGTCTTTGGTCTTTCTATCTTTCTTGTTCCAAATCGCAACGCCTTGTTCTATGAAGGATTTTTTTTCATTTGATTGTTCTAAAAACTTATCTTGTAGCTCAATTGTTTTTTTGACCGTTGGAGATGATAAGCCCGCTTTCATAGTTCGTAGCGAATCCGGGATTCCGGAAAGGGGCAACCAGCCAACTTGTAATGTTTGCCCAATTGAAATCGTATTATTTGAAATTTTATTCCACTTTAATAACGAATCTACTTCTGTATTAAAAATACCTTTTGCTATTCTGAAGATATTATCTCCTTGTTGTGTTATATAATAAACTTTTGCAACCTTCCAATTCGGTACATCCTTAGCACCCAAAATGGCTGCTTTCGGAATTGCAATTTTTATTGTATCGCCAATTCCAAACGGTAATTCTTTATATTTTGGATTGTATTGGTAAAGTTCTACCTCTGAAAGTCCATAATATTTCAGGATAGAAAACATGGTTTGCTTTCGTTCTACAATGTGGTTATAAAAAAAATCTTTACCTTCTATTGATAAAAAAATGCTATCGCTGTGTAGCATGACTTTTGAGCTGTCGCCAGTAGTTGGTGTCGAAAAAAGTGATAAAGCCGGAATGCAAAAAAATAAAGTAAGTAATGTTTGTTTAATAATGTTTCTCATAAGTTTATAAATCAGTTCAACAATATGCTGTTATTCCCAAATCAAACTTCGCTTATTGCGAACATAATTTTTTATATTTATCCAAAAAGCTAAAAAAAGATAAATGATTAGTGGAGAACCAACTGCAATGAAGGATGTATAGATGAAATACATACGAACTTTGGTAGAGGCAACTCCGATTTTCTCCCCCAAATAGCTGCAAACGCCAAATGCGGATTTTTCAACTTCATTCTTTAAGAAC